>NZ_JPHT01000036.1:0-17988 GCF_000733325.1 Frankia sp. Allo2 | reverse complement strand
GCGCGCGGCCGGCATGTCCCACGACGAAATCGCCGTCGAGTTCGCCCGCCGCTACGGCTACCGCCCCCGCGCCGCGCACCGCCACGCGCACGGCTGGTCCCAAGTACAAGCCGCCGGACACATCAACAGCCACGCCGCCCAGGTCGGCCTCGNCCCCCGNGGCGCCNCCCCGATGGACGGCCCCCGCCTGTCCGAGCTGGAGAACTGGCCGCTCCCCAACAACCGCCGCCGGCCCACCCCCCAGCTCCTCGCGCTGCTCGCCGAGGTCTACGGCACCAACATCCACAACCTCATCGACCTCGACGACCGCGAACACTTCACTCCCGCCGACACCCTCTTGATCAGCCGCGTTGATCGCATCGAGCCTGCCGCTGGCCGCATTCTGCCTGCGCCCCGGGCTGCTCCTTCCGCCCGGGGGCTCGTCCAGCCAGGCTCTCCGGCCCACATCGACCGACGCGACTTCGTCACCGCGACGGCTACCGCGCTCACGTTCGGGAGAACCGCCCCGCGGCACGTCGACCCGGCGCTCGTCGACTACTTCGGCCAGCAGCTGGAGGGCCACTACCGAGCGGACGTGATGCTCGGTCCCCGCGAGCTGATCAGTACCGTCACCGTTCAGCACACGCTCATCAGCAACCTGGTGGCGACCGCACGCGGGGAGACGCGGCTGGCCCTCCTGCGCTCCAGCGCGGCCTATGCCTCGCTGATCGGCTGGCTCCATCAGGATGCCGGTGACCTTGAAACTTCGTCCGTCTGGCGGGGCGTCGCTTTGGAGGTCGCACAACGCTCCCGGGACCCGCAGCTCGTCGCCTACGCGCTGCTCAACCACGCATCAGTCCGCACAGATCTTGCTGACGGGCTCGGCGCGCTCGACCTGTGTGGCGCGGTCCTGGCCGACGCCGGTCGACTCAGCCCGAAGATGCGGGTCCTGGCGCTCCAGCAGCAGGCCCACGGCGCGTCACTCGTCGGAGACCGCGCCACCGTCGACTCCGCCCTGGACCAGGCGGCTCCGCTCGTCGAGAGATGCGACGACGGCCTGCCGTGGGGCAACGCATGCCGTCGCACGTCGGCCTACCTGGAGGTGCAACGCGCCACCTGCTACGGACGCTTGGGCCTGGTTACGGCCGCTGCCGGCCTGTGGCGGCAGATCCTCGACACGACGCCTGCCAACGCCCGGCGAGACCGCGGTGTTTTTCTCGCCCGGCAGGCCACCGCGTGCGTCCAGAGCGGCGACGTCGGGCGCGCGGTCGATGCCGGGCGACTTGCGGCGGCCCTGGCGGTGGAAACTGGGTCCGTGCGGATTCGCCGCGAGCTCGCCGGCCTACGACAAGCGGCGCAACCCTTGAAAGGCGCGGCCGTCGGCCGCGACATCGATGAGATCTTCGCCCCGGAGAAGGAGACCTGACGTGGCGGACGCTCCCGTGCCCCTGGCCGACGACGAGATCGAGGCGCAGCTGCGCGAGCTATCCGGCTGGGCCCGTGCTGGCCAGGAGATCACCAAGTCGTTCCGCGTCCGTTACCACGGTGGAGTCGCCCTGATCGTGCACGTTGCCGACGTCGAGCGGCTGATCGGCCACCATGCGGACATCGACCTGCGCTGGGATAGCATCCGCTTCGGGATCACCACCCACGACGCCGGGCATCAGATCACCACCGCCGACTTCGATCTCGCACGGCGCATCGAGGCCATCGCCCAGGCCCACAATGCCGAACCGCTCTGACTTGACGGCGCATTGTCCCCTCGATGTCCGCGGTCCGTATCGTGATCGAAATGTTGTCGGTCCGGCGCGTCGAGAGTGCGAGACGCCTCACCCAGGTGCTGACCATTCTCGACCGGCCGGCCTACCGAGGGCAGGCACTCGCCGTCGGGCTGCGCGATCAGATCAGAGATGGTGGTGCGGTCCCGGCCTACGGCAGCAAATCCCTCGGCCGCCGGCTATGAAGGAGACCAGGTCTCGTGACGCCCCGCCGGATTGGGCTGCTACACCCGGGGAGCATGGGCGCGCGGATCGGCGAGATCTTGCGGACCGCAGGGCACGAGGTGCTGTACTGCCCCACGGGACGAAGCCCGCAGACGTTGCAACGGGCCCAGGATGCCGGCCTGCTGCCCGTCAGCCGCCTGGACGACCTCTGCGACAGCACCGAGATCCTGATGTCGTTGTGTCCACCGGAGGCCGCGCTTGACGTGGCACGGGCGGTGGCCGCGGCGGGGTTTACGGGTCTGTACGTAGACGCCAATGCCGTCAACCCGGAACGTATGCGCGCCATCGAGCGGCTCATGACCGCTGCGGGCGGCACCATCGTTGATGCTTGCCTCATCGGCCCGGTCCCGACACGGCAGGACACCACACGCATGTACCTGGCCGGGGATGCCCGCCACGCCGGCGAGATCTCCGGGCTGTTCACCGGATCAACCGTGCAGGTCATCGTGTTCGACGGCCAGGTGGGCGCAGCGTCCGCCTTGAAGATCGCCCACTCGTCGTTCGCGAAGACGTCGCGGGTTCTCGCCGCGCTCGCGCACGCACTGGCCGCCGAATACGGCGTCCAGCAAGCGCTCACCGACGAGGCCCGCAGACGAAGCCGACCGGCGCTCGCCGAACCAGACTTCTTCGCCACTGTCGCGGCCCGCGCTTGGCGGTGGGGACCCGAACTCGCCCAAGCGGCCGAGAGCTACCGGACCGTCGGACTGCCGGACGCGATGCTCCGCGGAGCGGAAGAACTCCTCCGCACCTGGTACGAGCATAAAGACATCGAGCACGCCCCGCTCAACCTGCTTCTCCGCGAGCTGCACTCTGGTCAGGACGGCGGGTAATCAACCGGCCGCCTTCCAATGGCCCGGCGAGCGCGTCGCGGAGTCCGCGTTCCGCGGCCAGCGTGGCTGTCGTCATCGCGTCACGGAAGGTGGTCGGGGGAGGTCGCTGGATTCCAGCGGTCTTGACTCGCTCGACTAGGTCGACCCGATGGGCGGGGGAAAGGTGCTGTTGTAGCCGGGGGTGGGCGAGGGCATCAGCCGCGCACCGCCCGTCGTGTCCGTCGCGGAGGCCGGCGAGGATCGCGGACGCAATCCACTTCTGGTCGGTGGCGTCGGTGGCGAGGTCTAGGAGCGTTAGGCCAAGCCGGTTCTGGAATACAGGGTGGGTCGGGTCACGGCTGCTGGCGCGGAGGTCATCGAGCGCCGCTCCGATCGCCTGCGGCTCGCTGCCGTGTCGGCAGAGGATTCCGAGAACGGCGGCGACCGCTCGTTCCCAGGGTGTCGGAGTGACACTGGTGGCGAGCGCGGTGCGTGCGGCTTCGGATTCTCCTGCAAGGTGGCTCGCGAGTATGAGGGTCTGGCGGCCGTCGAGGAGCCGTCGTCCGATGCCGTGGTGTCGGTGGAGGTGGGCAACGGCGTCGTCCCAGCGGCCCGCGCGCGCCAACGCCCGTGTCCCGTCGCCGAGCAGGACGGTCCAGGTAAACCGGCGTGCCCGGAGGAGCGTGTTGTCGTCGGCGAACAACCGCGCAGGGTTGACGGTGACGCCGTCGAGAACGACGGCGGTCGAGGTGCGGACCGCGTGGTGGATTTGGTTGAAGAACGTGTATGCCCGGTCGGGGTCATCGGCACGGAGCTCCAGCCGGCCGAGATTGATCAGCGGTTGCAGTACGGCTGTCGCGAGGGCCGGGGGCTGGGGGCCGGCGTTGTCGAAGACGTGGAACTGGCGCCAGCAGAGATCCTTGGCGAGGTCGGGCAGTCCGCAGTCGCTCGCGAGGAGCGCGGCCTTGTTGAGAGCCTCGGCAGCGTTGGTCGTCCTGCGCGCGTTTCCCGGTGCGGAGTGGGCGAGGTGTTCGATCTCGGTGAGCCGCTGTCGCCGGTCGATGGTCGGTGGACGCGGCCGGGGTACCAGGGGAAACCAGTTCGCCACCGTCTGGGGAAGGGGCGGCGGCGTGGTCGGGCTGGCGGTCATCCGAGGACCACGGTGCTTGCGGCGCGGGCGAGCACTGCCTGTGCGTCGTGGGATAGCCCTGCGCGGTTCCAGTGGAAGATGATGTGGTGCGCGAGGACCGCGCGTAGCCCGCGCTGGAGTGTGCCGTCATGAGCGAGCCGGCCAAGGTCACGGCCGGTGGCGCCGAAGGCACCGATCCAGTGAGCCAGATCCGCGTCCTTGCCCAGGGCGTTGGTGTCTGGCGTCTGTGCGCTCAGAAGGCGGGTCAGGCTGGGCTCCAGGGAACGGCTGTCGCTGACAAGGTCGGGTGGGCAGCGGCGGTGTTCGGCGACCCGGGCCCAGATGTCGCCTTGTTCGTACCAGTCCTGGCCGGCGGAGCGCATCAGGCTCACGCAGGCCAGGATCGACAGCGCTCGGGCGCGGGCGCGGCTGCGGGGCGCGGTCGTGAGCAGGTGGCGGCTGTCCTGGTGGAAGAGCCGGTGCGCGATCTGCATGGCGGGCGGGCCGCCGAAGGCGAAGGTTTCCGGTTCGTACAGGGTTTCGCTCCAGCCGGCAATCCGGCCGCGCTCGCGCAGAGCATGGAGATGGTCGTGGACCGCTTTGGTTGCCGCGTCGTCTACCGGTGAGGTCGGCTGGAAGCGGAGCCGCCAGCAGGGGGACTTGCGGATGAACCACCACGCATCCAGCAGATGATCATTTTCGGCGGCCACCAGCGCGGCGCCGAGGTCCCGGCCGGCGGCATCGGCCTGGGCGTAGTCGGCGAAGTGCATGGTGGCCTGCCGCCAGGGGTGGCGCGGCGAACACCCGTCTTCGTCGTTTTGAGGTGCGTCGTCGATGCACGGGCGGGGGTCGGAGTCGTTGCGGATCATCGGTTCTCTCACGCGAGGAGCAAGGCGGCGTCCCACCCGGTCACGGGGGCGGAGCCGAGGGCCGCGGTGTGCAGGGCAAGCGCCACCCCGGCCAAGCCATCGAGAAGCTNCGGGTCGTGCGGCGCGGTGGGGTATTGGTCGAGCAGCCGGGCGACGAGGGTGGGCAGGAGCTGGGCGAGTTCGGGTGTGGTGGCGTCGGCCGCGACCCGGGATGTCGTGTGGACCAGCCCTGCCAGGCCGTGGCACAAGCCGATGTCGGTGGTCAGTTCGAGGCGAGCCGCGTCGTCGAGACATGCGTGCAACGCGGTTTCGGCCTTCTCGCAGCGCCTCGGGTCACTGGTGGCGAGTCCAGCGAGTTGGTACGCACGGGCAATCCCTGGGGTGCCGTAGCACCAGGACAACCGCTGCTGCCTGACGTCATGGCCCGGTGTCGGGGTGACGATGCCCGGCCAGCCAGCGATGCCAGGCTGCTGGTGCCCGTCGAGCCAGGCGCAGATCCGTTCGATCGCTTCCCGGTGGCCGTCGACCTCGGTGCCGCGGCTGTTGGCTAGTGCGAGCAGGGCGAGGCAGGCGGCGATGCCGTGGGACATTCCGGCATTTCCATGACCGTGTGGGTAGTCACGGGAGGATGCGCCGCTGGGGTCGAGGTCGGTCCACCACCCGGGTAGTCCGTCTCCGCTGGCAGGGGGCTGAGTGAGACGGACGAGGTGGGTCAGGACATCGGTGATGATCGGGTGCTGGCGGCGTAGGTGGTAGCGGCCGAGGCCGGCGAGGCCGCGGATGAGGTCGAATTCGGCGAGCGGCGGGCGGAGGCCCGCGCGGAGGCGGGCGTCAGCCGCGGCAAGTCGTCGCTGTGTGACCGCGATGGTCGCGGTGTCGAGTGTGGTGACCGCTTGGGTGAGCTGGTCTGGGCGGCCTGCGGCGTCGAGTACGAAGGCGAGGGTGGGGGCGCCGAAGTAGAGGGAGGCGTTGGGCCCTGCGCTGGCTGGGTCTCGGGTTGCCGCCCGTAGCCAGGCGTTGGCGATGGCGGGGTCGCCGTGGCCGGTGCGGGCTCGTTCGAGGTGGAGCAGCGCGATGCCGGCTGCACCGCCCGCGAGGGACTGGCCTCGCCGCCGGCCAGGGCCTCGGGGAACGGCGGCGGGGTCGGCGAGCTGGTCCGCGATTGCCGCTGAGGCGGCCAGTGCCCGGCTGGAGAGCGTGTCGCGGCCGGTGTCTTCCGCGGTGCCTGGATTCATGCCATCTCCCGGCGGCGGAGAACGCTGAGCGCAACGGCGCGGGTGAGGCGGGCGCAGTCGCGCTCTGCCTGGACGGACGGCCCCGTCATCCGGAACTGGTGGAGGTGCATCAGCGTCGGCAAGAGGCCGCGGGTCGTGAGTCCGTCGCCGGCCGAGGTGAGCGCCGTCTGATAGTCGGCGAGCCTCGCCCGGCGGCGCGCCCAGGCGGTGAGGATCTCCTTCCCGCCCGGCAGGGTGTGCATCGTCGCCTGGCTTTCGCGCGGGTCAGCGAGGTGAACGGCGGCGTCGTGCTGCGCGCGGTCGATCGGCGGTCCCTGCGTGCGTGGTAGCTGCTCGACGAGCCAGCGGGCGGCGTCGTCTCCGGGTAGGCAGCCCGCGGCGAGGTCGAGCAGGCTCACGGCGACCAGCGCATGGGGGTGGGTGGCACCGCGGGCGGAGGCTGCGAGCTGGGCGAGTGCGGCGGTGGAGTCCGCGGCGAACAGCGTCTCCGTGGCGGCGAGCGTCGAGGCGCCGCCGAAGCGGCCGGTCTCTGGAAGGTAGGTGTCGAACTGGAGCTGGTCCAGTAGGCCGGCTTGGCGCAGTGCGGTCGCCCAGCGGCCCACTCTCCGGGCCGCGTCGCCGAACCCGTCAGGGTCGATGAGGCGGATTCGTAGCCGCAGATGTGGGGCTGGGTCCTGGTATCGCTGGAACCACCACAGCGGCGGGGTGTCCCAGTGTTCCCACAGGCTGGCGAGGCGTTCGGTGAGGATGGTGACCTGACGGTCGGGCTGGGCGTAGAGCTTGGCGTACAGCCAGGCGCCGTCTCCGGGTAGATGGGCGTCCGCCGAGGTCGCGATCCGCGCCGGGCGCCGTGGGCGCGGTACCTCCGCCGTCGGGGTCGGAGGTGCGGCGAGCGGGAGGACGATCTCGTGGGTCCGCCCGCCGATCCATCCGGCTGCGTCAGGCGGCGGTGCTTCCCGCAGGGTTGCCCGCGTGGCGCGGCCCAAGTCTGCGCGCAGCAGGTGGAGGTGGGCGGGCTCGGTCAGATCGAGCAGGAGGCGGCGGTCGTCGCTGCCGAGGAAGACCTGGTCGGGAACGCCCCATTGGTCCCGCCAGGCCGCGAGGTCGTCGCTCCACCGGGCGAAGGTGGCGTCCGGTCCGGGCAGGTCAGCCGGGGCCAGGAGCCAGCGGGCCGGGGCGAGGATCGTCCGCCCGTGGCGCAGGCGTGGCAGGAACGGCAGCCGTCGGGCCGCGCCCCAGGAGAACGGCGCGCAGGGGGCGG
Source organism: Frankia sp. Allo2 (assembly GCF_000733325.1). Classification (NCBI taxonomy): domain Bacteria; kingdom Bacillati; phylum Actinomycetota; class Actinomycetes; order Frankiales; family Frankiaceae; genus Frankia; species Frankia sp. Allo2. The sequence goes on along the minus strand of NZ_JPHT01000036.1, from coordinate 10,703 downwards.
CGCGGGAAGTGCCGATCTCGCTGAGGAACCGGNGCAGGGGGTGTCCGTGACGGGTGAGTTCGACGGCGTGGAACGCGACCGGCTCCACCGGTCGGCCCAGGGACAACGAGACCAGCCACAGACCCGAACCGTCTGCGGTGACGGCGAGGTCCGTCACGGGGATCATCCCGCGGTCCGGCNGCTGGTACTCGCCGAGCGCGATGAGATGGTCCAGGATGCGCGGCGCGCGGGAGACGTTCGCAGCGGTGGCCGACAGCGTGCCACCCGACAACTGGACGAGAAGTGCCCCCGGCTGGCGGGTCGGCAGCGCGCGAAGTGCCGAGGTCATCTCCTCGCGGTCGGCCTCGTTGGCGAGGTCGAGGAAGCGGCCCAGAGTTGTCCCGGCGGCCCGTGAGACTCCCTCGACAGCGAGGTCGAACGCGCCGCGTTCCACCGCGCGGCGGTCTGCTGCGTGCAGCCGAAACCGCAGCTCCGTGTGGGGCTGGCAGGTCCAGCCCACCGCGTCGCTCGTGCGGAGCAGCGCGAGCGACTCGGCATCAAGGGTGACTTCGCGGTCTCGGCGGGCCGCCGCGGTCTGCGCCAGGGCAAGCAGCAGCGCGTCGCGGTCCGAGAGCGGGCCGGCCGTTGCCGGGCCGAGTGTGGTTCCCCGGTATCCGGCGGGCAGGCCGAGCCCGGTTTCACAATTGATCAGGGAGTTGACCGGCACGAACGCGCCGGCACCAAAGCGCTCAAGAAATCGATCATGATAGTCGCGCCAGGCGGCGTTGCCCCGGGGTGCCGGCGCGAGCCGGACCAGCAGGTCGACGGCTGCTTCTACCTCTCGGAGGAGCAGCCGAGGCAGTTCCAGCCCGACGCCGGCCCGCATGTCGAGGGCGATGGGAGGCCGGCGCCCGGAGGGGCTTGAGGTCGGGGCTGCGGTGTCTGGGGTCGCCGGCTGTGACGTCCACGGTTCCGTGATGTCGGCGAGCCCGCGAGAGCGGCGGCGCAGGGCGTCCACGAGATCGGCCGCCTCGGGTACCGGGTCGGCACCGATCGCCCGCAGCGTCGCGAGGACCGCGCCGAGCGGGTCGAGTTCGGTGGACGGTGGCCGAAGCCCGGACAGCAGGAACCGCCGCTCGACCAGTGTCGAGAGCATGCCTCGAAGCACCCGCGCAGGCGCGGCCGGGAACTCGGTGCCGAGCTGGGCGGCCAACGTCCCGACGAGAACGGGTCCGGCCGCAGCCTTCATCACCGCCGCGACAGCCTGTGTGTATCGGACCGAGGTCTCGGCTGTGGACACCTCGGCGTCGCTCCCGGCTCGCGGGCCCTCGAACGGCAGTACCAGCCGACCATCACGAACGAAGGCGAGATCGTTCGCGCGGACGGGCAGGACGTCGAGAACACCCGGAACGCCTTCGAGCTGGTCAAGCACATCGAACAACCACGCCGTGTCCACCCGTGCCAGCATGCGATGGTGCGTCGGGTCTTCATACACGGTGAGCGCGGTACCGGGCCGGGCCGGGCCGACCCCGGCGAACAGGCCGAACGGTGTAGCTCGGCTCACCAGCCGTAACCGGTACCGCATGAGCGACAGCACGGCGCTACGTGCCTGCCGTGCGGGTAGATCGCCGCCCGCGCACACCTGGGCGATCCGGCGCGCGAGCACTGGGCTCGCGGCCTGCACGGCTGCGGCGAACGGCGCACACGCCCAAGCCTCGCGCAGCCACTGGCACCACCGCTCGGTCTCCTCGCCCCCGTCCCCAAGGTCAGGCCAAGGCAGCGCGGCCAGACCTGGCATCGGTTCGGCCACCCGAACGACACCCGGGCCAGCCACCCTGTACAGCGCGTCGCTGGCCCGAGCGCCGAGCCCGGCGACCTGCGGGCCGCTCGCCAAGTCGGAGTCGCGGACCTCTGACGGCGTGGCTCGCGGGATCGCCGAGCGTGGTGCAGCGGACCCGCCTGGGTCGCGAATGGTCGGCATGGTCGTCATTCCTGTCCGGCGAGCCCGGTCCGGCCAGGCAGCTTGTCGGCCGGACCGGGCTCAGGTCATGTTCCGGCCGGGTTCAGTCGCCAGGGCAGGTGTTCGGGCAGGCGCTCTGGCAGGTCGTGCCGCAGCCGTCGTCGGTCATGCGAATCAGCTCCTCGACGAGCTGGCCGGACTCGACCACCGTCACGTCGAGGTCGAACTCGTCGAGGTCAAGCGCGGAATCGGGATCGANGACCGGCGCGGGGGCGTTCTGGGGGGTCACGGAACCTCCTTGAGAAGGAATAGGGAATAGAGACATCGCCGTGGCCGTGCTGGCGCCTACGGCCGGATGGCCACGCCAGCCGGGAGGGCGTGTGCCCTCCCGTGAGGCGCCACGACGGTTCCCGCACTCAGACGGGAACCTCCGGGCCGGACGGCCAGGAGACGACGACACGCCGATGAGGGCGATCGAGAAACACGCCGCCGGCGGGCAGCGCGGCGTCCGGAGTACCCGCGGGGAATGCCTCGATACGGGCCGGCCGATCGGCCTTCCACGCGCGGATCCGTTCGATGAACTGGGAGGTCAGCAGCTCGGCGGCGGGACCCTGGGCCTGAACGCCAAACTCGCGGGACACACGGCCGGGAACCTTCGCACTGAGCGAGAAGTAGGCGAGACTGCCTTTTCCTACGACCGCCGGCATGCCGAGGCTCCACGCGTGGGCGACTGTCCCCCGCGTGACCGCAGCCTGCCGGGCCAGCAGCAGACCAGAGTTCTCCAGGCCGACCGCGAGCCACAGCAGCAGGTCATCGAACGGTTCTTCGCCGCTGTGGACACCCGACCAGGTCTTCACCCGCGGCCAGGTCAGCGCTTGGCGGACCTCGTCCACGTCCACCGGGGCCGCGTCGTCCAGCCGGACCACGACATCGTCCCCGTCCAACGCCAGCACCTGCTCCGGGAAAGCCCCAGCACCCGCGAGCGGGACAAAACTACAGACCTGGGCGTCGTGGCCAACCAGCCGCCCGCCGTCGGCCTCGAACACGACCGAGCGTGTCTGGCCCCGCAGCCGCAGCGGCACAACCAGCCGGCCGCCGGGCGCGAGCTGGTCCGTCCACGCGGAGGGAATGTCACGGACCGCCGTCGTCACCAGCACCAGGTCATAGGGCGCGTGGTCGGGCACGCCACCCTCGGCGTCGGCCAGCACCACCCGCACCCGGCCATAGCCCGCCGCGTCCAGACAACGCCGGGCGCGCTCGGCAACCCCGGGCAGAATGTCGACGGTAGTGACCTCGCCTGTCTCGCCGACGAGCTCCGCGAGCAGCGCCGCGTTGTAGCCCGCCGAACCGACCTCAAGGACCCGCATCCCCGGCGCCACCCGCGCCTGCTCCAGCATCATCGCCTGGATGTGCGGCGCCGACACCGTACTGACCATCCGACCCACCGCGTCGCGCACCGGGACGACCGTCCCTGTAGCCGCGTACGCCGCTGCCAGATCTGCGCCCGGCGCGAACAAATGCCGCGGCACCACGGCCAACGCACGCGCCACCCTCGGGTCACGGACCGCGCCGAGTTCCCGCAGCTCGTCAACCATGGCCGCGCGCAACACAGCAGCCGCGGTGGAACTCTCCTCATGCTGAATGGTCATCGAATCCTCACTGCGGGATTGGACAGCGGCCCGTGGCCTGGATGCCCGGGGCATTCGCCTTTGGCTGCGGAATTGGTCTGGGAGGGACACCCCCATCGCGCTTCGGGGAGTACCCGCCCGGCGGGCTGTGCGTGTTCTGTTCTCGACGCGCAGCGCAGCGCAGCACGCAGGCACAGGCGGCAGGGGCGCTCTGTGACTTTAGGAATGCAGGGGCCTGCGGAAGAACGGTCAGTCGCTGGTCGTCGTGTAAACTGACGGACCCGTGTTACCGGAGCCGCGCTCATCGTTGGTGTTGGGTGGCGTCGCCACTCGCCAGAGGGCCGGCGTCGACTAGGCGCAGATTCNGCTCGTACTCGGGGTCCATCAGCGGGTTCCCTCTGNGTCCTCCACTCATGCGGACCGCCGCGCCTCAGGCGGCCGTCGTCAACGTGGACGATCCTTCCAGCAAGGCGGACCGACCCGAAGACCTCCTCCACAGCCCCTCGCTCTCTCGCGCCGGCCGAGCTGACCAGTGTGGGCGTGACCGCCGTGTTCCTCCAGGGAGTCGCTCCCACCACGATTGCCAGGCGACAGTCGATCTGACCCACCGGGAGTGACTGACCTGAGGCGGGGCCATGTGCGGTGTCGTGTGCGAGCCCGCCGGCCGTCATCCGATCTGGCCCCTTTCTAGCGGAGAGACCGACTCCCACGCCGTTCGGCTCGCGGGCGAGCCGACAAGATGCCAGATCGGACGCCGTGGGAACCAGCCCAGGCCAGATCGGATGACGGAAAGCCAGCGACAGGCCACATCGCTGACGCATGGCCAGAAACGGCGACGCCTGACAACGATCGCCGACGCGGGGACGCAAGTCATTCCCTCCACTACGAACATCCTGTTCACCCCTTCGCAGAGCCGCTGACCTGCGAGAACACTGCCGCGCGCGTCGCTTTGTCCGTAGCGACCATGCCGATTCGTTCCGGAGGAGCCCACAAGGACACGACCGTGCTCGTCGCCCAGATCGTGCCGAGGAGCCAGCAGCCTGTGGCCTAGTCCGCCCTCGCGGGCGCCGCGACCGGCACGACCGCACGATGCCGTGACTTCGATCCGCTCAGCCCTTCTGTTCTGGCCGTGCGCCGACGACTACGGTTGCGATGGCGGTCGGTGACCGAAGCCCGAAACGGATTGCCGTCCACGGCCAGGGAAGGGGCACAGCGGCATGGGCAAGACCAGCCAGCGCGTCGAGCAGGAAGAGCTGCGGGCGCGGATGCGCGCGGTCGGCATGTCCCACGACGAGATCGCGACCGAGTTCGCCCGCCGTTATAGCTACCGTCCCCGCGCCGCCCACCGGGTCGCGCACGGCTGGACCCAGGCGCAGGCCGCTGGGCACATCAACGCTCATGCCGCNCGGGTTGGCCTCGACCCGGGCGGCGCCGCTCCGTTGACCGGGCCGGGGCTATGCGAACGGGAGCTGTGGCCGCAACCGAACAACCGCCGCCGGCCCACACCGCAGTTCCTCGCGCTGCTCGCCGAGGTCTATGGCACCAGTATCCACAACCTGATCGACCTCGATGACCGCGAACAGATGCCCCCAGCAGACCTGCTCCTCATCAGCACGATCCGCGTGGAGGGCGTGCCCGCGAGCGCTGTCGGTTCCCTTGCGCGCACCAAGGCGGTGGACGTCGAGGCGCCGCTGATGACCGCATTGAACCGGCAGCAGTTCCTGCTCGCCGTGTCGATCTCGGGGGTTGCCGCGGTGACGCCCCGACAACCGGCCGCGCCTGCCGTGTCGGTAAACACCAGTAGGGCACCGGCCGGGGACGATCTTCTTGCTGATCTGCGGGAGGCCGTCACGGTTCCAGCGGAGTGGTCCGCTGACCCTGGCGTGACCTCGGCGGGTGCCTTTGCTGACCTTGAGGCGCGGGGGCGGGAGTGCCACAACCGGTATCAGCGGGCCGACTATGCTGGGGCGGCGCGGCTCCTTCCCGCGGTGGTGCGGGGTATCGACACGCTGGTCGCTGATTCGCCGGCGGGCGTGGACCACCGCGCGGTCCGGCGGTCTCAGGCTGTCGCGTACATCGCTGCCGCCAAGCTCGCGACCAGGACCGGCGACCACGATCTAGCGTGGCTGGCCGCGGACCGTGGTCAACACGCGGCGCTCGCCGCCGACACGCCAGTGCTTCTGGCGACCGCACGCAGGCAGATCGCCTGCGTCTTCCACGACACAGGGCGGCTGGCCGACGCCGAACGGGTCGCCCTCAGCGCACTCGACGCCCTGAACCGGCGGCGAGGCGACGAGGACCACCCCGACATCGTTTCCGCGCGGGGCGCCCTTCTCCTGCTCGCGGCGATGACCTCGGTCCGTCAGGGTGAGCGGGCGCAAGCCCGCCGCCGGCTCACCGCCGCGGCCGAGCAGGCGGGCACGCTGGGCCGGGACGACAACCGGTTGTGGTCGGCGTTCGGGCCGACGAACGTGGCGATCCACACCCTCACCGCGGCCCTGACGCTCGACGATCCGACGGAGGCGGTCGCCGTCGGCGAACAGATCGACACGCGTCTGCTGCCTCCCCCGCTGGTGGGCAGGCGTGCGCGATTGCACCTAGATCTTGCCGACGGGCACGCCCGCCTGGGCGAGGACGCCGTCGCGGCCGTGCACATCCTCGACGTCGCCCGGCGAGCTCCACAGCTGCTGCGGGTCGACCCGACCGCTCGGGCGGTGCTGGCGACGCTGCTGAGCCGCGCCCGCGGTTCCATCGTCTCTGTCCTGCGGGACGTCGCCGAGCAGGCCGGAGTCGCGGCGTGACGGCTGGGCGACCGGTGCTGCATCTGGTCGTCTGCGCGGCCCCGCCCGCCGCGCAGATCAACGAGCTGATCCGCCACGTCCGCGGCGAGGGGTGGGCCGTCTGCCTCATTCCGACGCCGGCCGCCGCGACCTGGCTGGACGTGCGCCTTCTGGAGGAGCTAACCGGCCACCCGATCCGCTCGCGACCCCGGCAGCCAGACGAGCCTCGCCTACCGCCCGCGGACGCCGTGGCGGTCGTCCCCGCGACCTTCAACACGATCAACAAGTGCGCCGTCGGGATCAACGACAATTCAGCGCTGGGCGTCGTCAACGAGGCGATCGGACTCGGTCTGCCCGTCGTCGTCGCCCCCTACGTCAAACCCACCCTCGCCGCCCACCCGGCCTTCGCCCGAGCCCTACGCGACCTGGCCGCCTACGGGTTCACCGTCCTGCCGACCAACGCGATCGGTCCCCCCGACGGCACCACCACCTTCGCCTGGCGTCCCGTTCTGGACTCGCTGCCCGCCGCCCGGCCCGCCAGCGAAATCTCCGCGCAGGAGGACCCGTGATGACGGCTGCGCCCGTGCCCCTGTCCGACGACGAGATCGAGAGACGACTGCGTGAGCTACCCGGCTGGTCACGGGTCGACGACGAGATCACGAGAACCTTCGGCATCCGCTACCACGGCGCGGTCGCGCTAATCGTGCACGTCGCGGACATCGAGCGGCTGATCGGTCACCACGCCGACATCGACCTACGCTGGGACAGCATCCGCTTCGGCATCACCACGCACGATGCCGGTCACCGGATCACCGACGCCGACTTCGATCTCGCTCGGCGCATCGACGACATCGCCCGAGCTCACGGCGCCGAACCCAGCTGAGAACCTCCAACCTGCACGCGCGGGGACGTCCGCGCCGGGCGCACACGTTGTTGATCACATGTGGCGCGCCACAATACCCAACAGGCACACGAACGATTCGCCGCTATCGATCCGAACATGAAGCCTCATCGGCAGGTCTTCGGGCAGGTCAGCGGCCTGTACCCGCACGAATCAGATGTTCGCTCCGCAGGGAATGACCATCATGTGGGTCTCTTGGGACGCTGGGGACGTTCAGCGTCGGCGCGGCAGCTCACCGTCAGGAAGGCGGCGGTCAGCTGGCCCGGTCGCCGTGCGCGCCTACGTCGAGAAGGGCCTGATGATCGCGTATTCCCCATCCGTACCTGCCGTCGATCCCGCGGCGCGGTCCGCCTGCGACGAGGGGCGTTCCCGCGCTGATGAACCTGTGGTCTTCACCGACGGGCACCACTTCAACCTCGCGGCGTCCTCGGACCTGGACTCGGTTGCCTCGACGGCGGCCGGCCCTCTGTCGGTGATCCTTCAGGTGACGAAGCGGTGCAATTTTGACTGTTCGTTCTGCTCGGAGACGTTGCAGGAGCCGGACCCCACGCTGGATGCGTTGGAGCGGATGCGGGACAATCTGGCCGGGGTGCCGCGGGTGTTCCTGTCCGGCGGTGAGCCGTTGCTGCGCCGGGACTTCGTGGACATCGTCGACCTGTTCGCTGGGACGGTCATCGGCGTGCCGACCAACGCGACCCGCGGTCTTCAGCACGCGGCGCGCCTGTCCGGCAAGATCGCGTTCGTGAACGTCGGGCTGGAAGGGCCGCGGGCGACGACGAACCGGGTCCGCGGCGACTACGACGCGGTGATGGCCGGGATACGGGCGTTCCAGGACGCCGGGCTGCCGTTGTCGCTGTCGGCGGTGGTCTACCGCTCGACGCTGGCCGCGTTGCCGTTCACCTACCAGATCGCCGACCTGCTGGACGCCGGAAAGCTCAAATTGATCCTGCCGTTGAAGAAGGGCAACGCGCTCGACCTCGCCGACCACGAGTTCATCAGCCTGGACGAAGCCACGCTGATGTTCGACCGGCTGGCCGAGCTGCGGACGGTGCACGACTGGCGGCCGGCACTGCGCCTGACGGCCTGGACCCCGGACACCGAAGGCCACATGATCGTTGTCGGGCCGTCGGGGCAGGCCAGTGCCTGGCCGGTCTACGGCGCCCCCGACCTACTCGAACCGCTGGGCAACCTGCTCGACGAGCCGATCGCGGCGATCTGGGCGCGGTACCGGTTCCAGCGCAACCACTACGCCAAATACCTGGGCCGCTCGATCCGCGCCCTCACCCGCGCCGAGCGACCGCCATCAGGGCGTCCTTTGCTGCGGATCAGCCATGCGTGAGGCAACGAACCTGGGCTGGGCCGACACACCTTTTGGTGCCGAGCGGCGGCCGTTCGCCGAACGCACACCGCTGTTGGCCGCGTTCACCGTCCTGACCCGCGCCGCGTCGCCGGACGCCATGGGAGCGGTGTACCTGCGGCTGCCACGGGGCCGCACTCTGGCGGTGACCGAGAGGACGTTGCGGTTCGGCTTCCACGCCGTCGCGGCCGAGGACCCGGCGGAGACTCTCCTCGTCGCCGCCGGGCTCGATGCCCTGCTGGTGCAGGCCCGACGCCGGGCGGCGATCCTCGCAGGCCACCGGCTCGCCGACGACCTGGCGAGGCTCGCCGCCGCCGGCGCACCTACACGCGGAATCACCGCCCTCGCCGCCGCCTGGCCGGGCGAGACCGCGCAGCCCAGTCTCGCGCGTCTTCACGACACGGCGCGCGGCTCCACGCCGGTCGTACTGGAAGACGTGTGTACCGCGTTTCATCTCCACGGCCTGTTCGCGGAGTCGGGTACCTCTGCCGACCCTGCACGGGTGGGGTATGGCGCCTCGGCGGGGGCACCGCAGATCCTTCGGCAGGTTGTTCTCCGCGCGCTGGCGATCGCGCTCGTCGCGGCGCGCAGCACGGGCCATTATCAGTGGGACCAGCTCAATCTCGACGATGTCGTCGAGGCCGCCGCCTGGGACCAGACCACCGACATCCCTGCCGCAGGTCCAACGGCTGTGACTCCCGCGACTACCCCTCCAGCACGGCCCTCGTCCGTGCCTGCCGTACCGGCTGGTCGCGACGACCAGACGTTGGCCGCGGAAGGAGTCCGCTGATGCTGCGCAACTGCCTCGTCGTGGCCGTCGAGGGTACCCACGCCTCCGGCAAGACCACGCTCACCCATGCCCTGGCGGCACATTTCCGGGAGCGTGGGGTGCACGTCGCCTGCGTGCCCGAACCGGCTCGGAACTCCCCGTTCATCGAGGAGATCGTCGTGCACGGCCGCGGCGAGTTCGACCTGGAAACCGAGGTCGACTTGTTCGCCGCCCAGCTGTCCAGCCAACTCCGCGTCGCACGCCAACACACCATGATCATCTGTGACAAGACGATCGCGAACGTCCTCGCCTACGCCTGGCTCGTCCTGCCCGGCGGCCCAGAGGGACCCCACGCGCCGGTCCTGCGCGCGATGGAAGCCTTCTGCCGGGCCTGGGCGTCCGTCTACGACGCGGTCTTCTACTGCTGCGACAAGTTCGACCAGCACCAGATCGGCGACCCCTACCGGTCCAAGGTCCTCGACATCCAACCCGCCGCCGACCGCGTCGTGCGCAGCATCTGCGCCACCGTCGGGCAGCGCATCTTCGACATTCCACCGAACATGTCCACCAGCGCGCGGGTCGGCTGGATCGCCGAGCAGCTCACGACCCTCGGGCTCAACCCGACCAGCCGCTGACCGTTTCCTCAGCACAGTCGGGAGATACTGCCACCATGGGGTACCGCAGCGTCATCGACGTCATGCTCCTGCTCATCCGCGATGATGCGGTCCTGCTCGCGTTGCGATCCGGCACGGGATTCGCCGACGGCTGGTGGAACGTCCCGTCAGGAAAACTCGAAGATGGTGAGGACGCCGCTTCCGCGCTATGCCGCGAGAGCCGTGAAGAAATTGGCCTTCATCTCGATCCCGCCTCGCTTACTCTCGCTTCGACGGTCCACTTCCGGAACGAGCGCGGGGAAGCGCGCCTTGGCCTGTTCTTTCAGCCGGAGTGCTGGCACGGAGGTACGTATTCGGAAGTCCCGTTGTTGATCTTTTGGGGNGACGGCCTTCGGGGCTGGGTGTGGCCTGATGGTCGTGGTGGGTGATGTTCTGCCGGTCGGGGTGGTTTGCTGCGGTGCGTGACGGTTGTCGAGTCGGGGGCGGGCGCTGCCGCGAGCGGTGAGGTTGCCGAGGGCGCGGCGCTGCTGGCGGAGAACGCCTGGCTGCGGGCCCGGGTCGCGGAGCTGTTGACGGACATCGCCGGGCTGGTCGCGCGGGAGGCGACGCGTGAGGCCGAGGTGGTGGAGCTGCGTCTCCAGCTCGAGGCGTTGCAGGCGGAGCTGGCGACGTTGCGGCGGATGCTGTTCGGCCGGTCGTCGGAACGGGAGTGCGG
>NZ_JPHT01000035.1:0-44233 GCF_000733325.1 Frankia sp. Allo2 | reverse complement strand
ATGCCGATGTCGCGGCCGGCGTCCAGGCGGCGAACTGCCCTCACCGTTGAAGACGTGGCTGGCGGCTCGGCCTGGGTAACACATCCGCTGTTCACGGCCCTGTGGCCTCTCGCTGTGCGTTGCCGTGGCGGTGCCAGCGCCGCTGCTGGCCGGTCCGGTTCCCCGTGGGCGGCGTGGGGCTTGTGGCCGGCGGGGACACCGTTGCTGGCGCTCCGCTGGGTCGCCGCGGCGGTGGCTCACCTCGGCTACTGGGTCGCGCGCGGGGCCGCACGCGGTCGTTATCCCGTACCGGGGGGGCAGATCTAGACCACGGGGTGGCTGGGTTCGCCGATTTGCTCTCTGCCTGCGCGTCCGACGGTTACGTTCTGAGGTGTGCCGCTAGAATTCCTGCGGATGCTCGGCCGCGATGGCCACCNGACCCCGCTGGGGCAGGCCTTCGCCGAGTACGGCCGCATCGCGAAGACTCTGGCTCTGCTGGCGATAATGGAACCTCTCGACGACACCCATCGCCGGGTGGTGAGGTGAACACCCAGACCNCCGTGCAGNAANCCCGCCACAAACTCGCCCGCGTGATCTTCCACGGCCGCTGCGGGCAGATCTACCGGGAAGGGCAGGAGGACCAGCCCGGCGCCCTCGACCTGACCTCAACGCCGCCGTGCTGTGGAACACCCGCTACCTCGCTGTCCTACGCCAGACCCGACACCGACGTCGCCCGGCTCTCCCTGTCCGGGAATGCCCATCTTAACTTTCTGGGCTGCTACTCCTTTTCCCCCGCCCCAAGGCTTTGGCCTGTGGGCTCTGCGTAGCCCCGAGGACGATCCTGATGAGGAGACCGCTATGAGCCAGCAGGAGGAGCCGTCCGGGTTCGCCGCGGTGACCGTGGTTCTGCTGACGGTCGAGGAGTTTCCTGGCGAGCTCGCCGATGACTATCCGGCTGCCTGCGCGGCCCTCGATCTGCCCGTCACATATGACGGGTACGCACTGCTTCTCGGTCAGGACACCACCGGGGCCCGATGGACCCAGGTCGGCACGGACACCGGCGCCGCCCGCAGCGCCTTGGCCCTGTGGGACACCGGCTTGCAGACCGGGATCTCCACCAACCCCAAGCGTCTGCTCGCCTACCGGCCGGGCTGGCCCATCGAATGCCACCTGGCCCTCGCGGATCGGACGGACCCGCATGATCCGACCGGGGTGGAGACACCGCTGCGACCACCGCAGAGGACCGCCTGGCCCGGTGCGGAACGCCGCCGCGCCGCCGACCGTCTCGCCGGCGGTCTGGAAGATCTGATCGTCGACGACGACACCGGCTTCGACGAGCCCCGCCTGCGCCTGCACGACATCCTGCCCAGGCTCGCCGACCTGGACCATCCCGCCGTCACACAGGCCCTCGACGCCGCTTGGCGGCTCGCCGCCGACTCGGCCCCCGCTCCAGGAAGCGTGCGGTCCCGCCGTGCCACGCCCGGCCCGGCGCGGCTTCTGCGCGCCAGCGCGGACGGATGGAGCCTGGTGGGCCGCACCGACAACCCGGTCCTGCTCCTGACAGACCAGCTCCCCGCCGTCGCAGCAGACCTCACCGGTACAGACCGACTCGCCGAACTCCTCGACGCCCTGGAGGCAGCCGCGACCCGGGCCGTCATCCCCTCGCCACCGCCCGCCTCGCCGAGGCGGCGGGGCCAGCCAGGACGCTCCAGATCACAGACGTGACTGTGAAGTGCACACGTCCTCGGCGCGACGGCCAACGCTGCCAGCGAGACGCCGCGGAATGGCCCGGACAACGCCAAGGCCTCGGACAACCGGATCTCGACTGGCCGGACCTACCCCGGTCGGTGGCCTGCTGGACACATCTGACCGACCCCGAACGGGAGATGTGTCTGCAAGCCCGCGCACGACGCGACGAGGCCAGCCGAGAACACCGCGCCCGCGAGGCCGCCGCCCGGGAAGCCGCCGGCATCCCCCCTCCACAACCGGTCACCATGGTGGAACGCGACCCACCGGTGTGTACCGGGGACTGCATCTCCGAAGCCGCCGCCTGGGACAGGGCTCATCCGGGACAGTTCCACGACCACAGCGACGGCGCGATGATGTCCTGCGCCACCTGCTATGGCTATGTGTGCTGTTCCTGCGGTCACGCACCGGTCCCGGGGACGCTGATGATCTGCGACCGGTGCGGTGAGGTGGAAGCGGCCGCACTTGCGGCTGACGCCGACTGGGAACCGCCATCCGACCCGCGCGACGACCTCAACCGGCTCATCGGCCGCATCGTGCACACCGGCAACCTGACCTACGCCACCGTTCACGCCCGGGTCAACAAAGCGATGGGCGTAGCGCGGCGCCGAGAAGCCGACCCTCAGGCAATCCAGGAAGGCATCGCCTTCGCCCACGCCTGGCTGGAGGCGCTGGCCTGCGACGAACCGGACCCGATCATTGCCACCCGGGACGATCCGGCCACCGGCATCGCAGCCCCGACCGGCAGGGCACCACGGCTTCGCATCATCCCCATGCCCGCCTCCGGCCCCAGATGGCAGGCGCAGCTCGACCTCATCCGCGCGAGCGGGGCGATCTACGATGCCCAGAGCCGACTCTGGTGGCTGTCGCTGAGCACAACCGAGCCGGGCTGGGCCGCGCTGCAGACGCTGTTCACCGCCGCCCGCGAACACCAGACTCAGATCATCGTGGAGATGTTCCCGCCCTGACGGAGAGCAGGCGGGCGCGGATCAGCCGGCGCTGGAGGGAACCACAGCCACGAACTCGGCCCCCTTGTGGTTGGCCACGATCAGCGCGAAACGATGCCCGACCGGGCATTGAAGATCGACCTGGACGTATCCGCCCCGTGTACCGATCGGGCTGTCGTAGTCGTCGCGGTCGGGGAACACCGTCACGGCCCTGTGATCTTCGGCGAAATCCGCCCGGTCCACAGTATCGGCTCCGCAGGAGGGACAGCGCAGCTGCCACTGCAGACCGTCCGCGGTGGTCCCGTCAGGGACGAGCACCTGCGGATGAGGGTTCATCAACATCGACAGCTCCCACCATGAGTGCACAACACCCGCATCGACTGGAAGCCGGCGCGAGATCCTGGTGCGTACAGAATCCTCCTGTGCCGCAGGGCCTTCGAAACCACCCCGGCGAACACAGAGTCGGCAAACGGTCGTCAGTCGACGCCCGCCAGCCGCACCCCTCGACCCGCATCACGACGTCGGCAGCCCCCGTCGACGGTCAAAGGTAGGAGACGTCCGTGTCGAGTATTTTGGGGCCGTGTTGATCGGATACGTGCAGGTCGCCACCGCCGACCAGAACCCCGACCACCAGATCGACGCCCTGGAACGCGCCAGCGTCGCCCGCCGCAACATCCACATCGACCTGGCCTCCGGCGTCAGCGGTCACCTCGACAAGGCCAGCGTCGACAAGCGGCCCGCCACCACAGGGAGCTCGGCATGAGCGGCCAGGAGATCTGGCGCACCACGACCAACCTCGACGTGACGACCGTCGTCGAACGCGGCGGGAGGGTCTCTGTCCGCCTCGCCGACCGCGAGGTCTACTGGGCGCAGCTGGTCCCCGGCCGCGACCCCGCAGAGAGCCGCTCCTCGCATGAGCTGGTGCTCGATGCTTTCGCGCAGATGCTCGTCGACCAGCTTCATCCTGGGTCTCACCCCGGCACTTTCCACCCGCGTCGAACTGGACCATGACGCACGGAAGGGGGTAGCCAGCCGCGAGGCTGGTCCAGGGTTGCTCGCTCCCATCAAAGATCACCAGTGCCGCTGCGTGGATCTTTCTCGTCCTCGACTCTCGCCGGCCGCTGACCCGGATTGGAACACGACTCATGTACGACGGAGGCGACTACGAACTCGTCTGGCCACGGCACCTGTTCGTCCACGAAGCGAGCAACCTGCTCAACCACCGCAGGATCCACCGTGACTGGGATGACCGCTGCCTACTACTTCTCGATCACGCGTTCGCAGGCCCNACTCCCCAGGACGACTTCCGTCAGGCAGCCGCGCAGTCCCCGCCTCCACGTGGCCTGAGTAACGGGCAGGCCTTCCTCCGCGACCTGATGTCCAGCTCCGAACAGCTCCGCGAGACCACAACACCGCAGTACCGCCCGTACTGGTCCGAACGCCGGGCGGGTACCTCCCCTGACCGTGCCGGTCTGCGTGCCACAGCCCGCCAGTTCATCGACATCGTCAGCCATCTCAACAACCACGGATACTTCGAGCAGGCGTTCGGTAAGGACTGCGTCGACGACCCCAGCGAGATCGACCCCTCGGCCGTCATCGAGCGCGCCATCGGCGCCGCGGACCTGTGGCCGCTGACGCCGGACCGCCTCGCACAGAACATAGACGTGTTCTGCGACGTGGTCGAAGTGCTCCACGACCTGGTAGCGCGCCCCCGATCTCGCGGACTACACGACTACGACGGATGCGGCTGGCACTNCCGCGNTTTCTCTCCCGCCACAGGCCGCGTCGTCTACCGGTGGCGCGTCAACGGTCTGCTCGAACGAAGCGACCTCGGCATCCACCTCGCGGACGAAGGCGAGGATGTCGGTCGCCTGGTCACCAGCACCGATCCCGCCCGCTCGGACCTCCTGCGCAGCATGGCCCAGCAAGAAAGCCCGGCCGCTGACCGGCTCCGCCACGCCATCAGCCTGTACCGGGCACGGCACGCCGACGAACACACCAAGAGATCCGCGGTCGTCGTCCTCAGCGGCGTTCTCGAAGAACGTCGACAGCTGATCAAAGATGAGCTGCTCAGTAAGGACGAAGGCGACCTCTTCACGATCGCGAACAAGTTCGCGATCCGGCACCAGAACGAACAACAGAAAACCGACTACGGCGTCGACTTTCTCGACTGGATCTTCTGGTGGTACCTCGCGACGATCGAGCTCACCGACCAGCTCCTCGCACGCTAAACAGCGATCATCGCTGGCGCCAACGGCTGTAAGTTCCCTGCTCACAGCCGTCATCGCGACCTTGGCGGAGTCTCCCCGATGGCCAGCGCGCCAGGCTGGAGGCCGCGGGCGGTCTCACCAGCATCTACGAATCGGCGATCAAAGACGTGTGCGCCACGCTGGAGACGCTGCTCCGCGACGTCTTCCACCGCAATGTCCCGACCCCAGAGGCGGTCGGGAAGACTGCCAAGCAGACCGGGAGCGTCTTCCAATGCCTCGATGACGCCGCCGCCCTACCGGGACCACCTCAACCGTGACCTGCCTGCCGCTCTCGGGGACGGTTGGACGGCCCTGACCGAGGGCATGACTGTCCGACACGTCCAGACCCGCAACGCCCGGCCTCGTCGACGCCCGGTACCTCACGCGTGTCCCGCACGCCACCCAGNCCGTTGGCCAGCGGGTCCATGTCGGTCTCCGCCAGGTTCTCGATCTCCTCGACGCGGCCACCGCTCTCGGCACTCTGCTCGCGCCGACGAACCCCTGACCACCATCACGTTCGTCGAGCCGGACACCGTGCGACGAATCGAGGCCGCGGGCGGGCAGCCGCCGCCAGTGCTGAGCGCGGGAATGGAGATCACGGCGACCGGGACGGTGGAAACGGTTATGAGCCCGTCGAACACCCCAGCCTGGCCACCACCGGCCCAGGTGACGTTCCAGGTGACCGTCGCGGTCACGGTGAACACACCGCCGGGCTGATCCTCGGAGACCGTCTGGTAGGTGTGCCCGCAGTCAGGCGACGACGCCTTCGGGTCACCGCCATCCGGGTAGGGGGTGCCGGGCCCGGTGCAGTGGACCTGGGCGCCGTCGCCCATCACCCAGTCAACCCCCGTCGGGGTCGCCGTGGCGGTGACCGACACGCCGCCGGCGGCGGCCGTAGCGGAGACCGGCCGCCAGCCGGCGGGGTCCAGCCACATCCAGGTCGGCAAGCGGATCAACTGCCGGCCGATCGGGCTCAACGCGATCGCCGGGCCTTGCAGCCGCAGCTGGCTGCGGGCCTGCTCCGCCAGCCCACCCACATCCGGCCCGCCCGCCGCCGGCCCGCCCTGGCCGTCGGGTATCCATACCGGCGGCCGGTACAACGCGTCCCGCACGCCGTCGGTCTGGCACTGGTAGACGTACCAGGCACCCGGCCGACCGTCCGGCCCCGTCGCGACCGGCCGCGCGAGGAGCGGGCCGGGCCGGTCGACCGCCGCGACCACCCGCAGACCGCCGTCGGGGGCCGGGCGGAACAGCACCGGCCGGATCGCCTCTGTGGTGGGCTGGAAGTCGCTGCGGACGTAGGAGCAGCGCGCGACGTCCGCCGGGTCGAGCGCCACGTCGCCCGGCGGACGGGACGACCCACCGCGACCCGAGCCACCGCTCCCGCCGTCCTGCGGTGGCGGCGCCTGCCCGCCAGGGGCTGCGGGTGTGAGGCCATCACCGCCCGCGACCAGGTCGCAGCCCGGGATCGGATTCTGCGCACAGTCCGTAGTCGCGTAGCTGTCAGCGAACGCCGGCGCGCCTGCGGCGAGGAACCCGAGCAGGCAGGTGCCGGTGAGGACGAGACGTGTCAACTGCATGATCCCACCGGCTCGACAGCGAACCGGGTCACCTTCCACGACCCGTCCTGATGCAGCCGCACCTCGGACGTCACCGCCCGCCGCCCACCCGGCTCGTCGGTGAACGGCGCCCCGTCCGCACGGTGGCGCAGCCAGTTCGTGCTGTCGGAACAGTCGAACACCATCACCGTCGTCGGCGCGTCGGCCGGCTCCACGGAGGTGACCTCCGGATGCAGCACGGGGGCGCCACGCGACACCAGCCCGTTGTAATGATCGGCGTACAGGCCGCCGGAGACTGCCTGCAACGCGTCCCCCGACGCGTACCGCGCCAGCTCGGGTGACTGCCAGTCCGAGGTATGACTCGCCTCGGCCATCGCCTCCCACAGACCGACATAGGCGGCCACCGCCCGCTGCCCGGCAGCATCAGCTGGTGACGTGGGCGACGGCGACACCGTCACCTGCGGCCCCGAGGATCGACCGAGCGACGTCGCCGGCCCAGGAGCCGGTTCGGCGCTGTCATCGGAGCTGCAGGAGACCACGAGCACGCCCGCGGCCAGCAACCCGACGGCCACCCCGCGGACCGGCCAGCGGCGACCGCGAGAGTCCGAACGAGGAGCCACCATGCCCACCTCGCAGACATCCGGCGCCGGTCCGTCACACCAATGCGACGGACTGTCCCCTTCAGCCTGCCTTGCCGGACACGCACCGGCCCGTTCCAACTTCCAAGTCGGAACGACACGCCAGCACAATTTGACACATTCAGGCCATAAAGCGGCTAGTCATTCGGAAGCACTACCTGGCCCGAAAGAACCACAAGATCGCTGGCAAGAACGGGGCGCTGGGGATCTGCACGTGGCCGCTGGCACAGCGCGACCGCAATCCCTCCCGCCCGACCACGTAGTAGCCCGCCTCTGGGTGCACCTGGCACAGGAAGCCGTAGCCGCCCAGGCACAGGTTCCGCCCACTGTGCAGGCCGACGATCATCACACCCCCGCCGGATCGCCCGCCCCAGGACCGTCACCTTCTCGACCAGCTTCTGGGCGCTGCGTGCACGGCAGCGCGCTCCGCCGATCCGACTCGACGAAGCGGCGTCCGCCCTCACCTTCAAAACCGGCGGCCAGAGAGCCCAACCGTCCGCGACGACCGACAGAATCGACAGGATTCTGGCCTCAAGGTGGCTGAGCACCCGGAGTGGGTCACAGGGTGATGAGGGGTTTATCTGCTCCGGTGGGCCAGCAGACTATCAGAGGGAGCGCAGCCCATTCAGTGCTTCAATGAAGTCCAGCCGGAACTCGGCAACGCTGATCTCGCCGCCCCGTTGGGGACAGGATCGCTGCCCAGCAGATCGCTGGTGGGACCGGTGTCGTCATGAAGACCGTCGGCGGGAGATAACGCGGCTGTGGGTACTGCGGTTAAATAGATCGCGCAAATCGGGTAGATGTCGACACTTCAAGTGATGGTACCGGGACGCTCGGGAATGCGTCTCCGCGTCCCCTGCGGCGGCCACAGACGCAGGCTGTCGTTCCGTCGAAGCATTCCATAGCGTCGATAAGCAGCCGGTCGGCCGGCCGGAGGCGTTCGCGGTCGTAGACATCAAGTAGATTATGAACATCCGTACCGTACACAGTCGCGAGTAGCACGAGGATTTGCGGGGTAATGCGACGCCGCTCGGGAAATGGCCAATGCTCCAGCTCACAAAGGCGCGGAGCGGTCATGCCAGCCTTGCCCTCCGGGTCGATGTCGAGACGGGCAGCATGGTCGTTGATGTGGTCGGCAGCCCGTTGCAGTGTCCAGCCGTGGGCATGGCGAAACGCGGAGCGAGGGCGAAGCCGATAGCGACGGGTGAACTCGACAGCAATCTCGGCATGTGTCATCCCGGAGCCACGCATGCGGTCGCGCAGGGTACTCTGCTCGACCCTCATGCTCATCTTTCTCACCGCTTCCTCCTGTCGAGTTCCGGGACATGCTTCGCTCGCGCAGAAACATCAGATCCGACGGGGCCTCACAGTGCATGAAGGCGGTCGCGGACCCGTCGCAGTACCTCGACATCTGGCAGCGACTGGCCGGGAAGGGAATGGGCGTGGAGAGGGGCAGGAATACGTCGTGGTAGACCGGCGGATGTGACTGGAAGTCGCGCCTCGATTTCAGCCCACACAACTTTCCCGCCGTGGGTGCCGGGCCGATATCCCCACCGCTGGCTCAACGACTCCACGATCAGTAGACCTCGTCCGCTTTCCGCGTCATCCTCCGGCGCCTGGCGGACCGGCGGGCGGCTATCGGCATCCCACACATCGATAAACAGGCGGCCCTCTGCGCAGACCAGACGCGCTTGCACCACTGCCTGCCCATCGGCGATGCCTCTATCGGTAGTCATCACCGCATTGGTGACCATCTCACTGGCCACCAGCTCGACGACCTCGATCAGGGGCAACAGCCCCCACTCGCGCAGCACGGACCGGACGAACCATCGGAGCNGGGGANCCGCTACCGCCACTGCCGGAAGTGTGATCTTGCTTGCCCGCTGGCAGGTCACCACAGCGCACACGAGGTCATCTCCGCCCGTCGTCTCGATCTTCGCGCTGTCCCCGCCGGGCCTCGCCTTGCGGTGGTCATCCGGCGGGGACAGCTGACTGCGAGGAGGACGCCCCGGCACGACAAACCCCAGGCCGACGAGCGGCCCCGTCTGCACCGGAGCGCCCTCGAAGCGTGATGATGGACCTCTGTACCTTTAAATGCAACTGCATCTGTAGCCTTGCTTATGGTGGATGTGAGAGGCCAGCGAACCGGACCCAGACGCTGGCAGACTGCGATCAGATGTCGGGCGTCCGGTGGCGGAGGAAGCGTGGCGAAGTCATCAGCAGGGCCGACGGTGCGCAGCCGTCGGCTCGGGGTAGAGCTGCGCAGGTTGCGGGAGGCGGCCGGCCTGACCGCCGAGGAGGCGGGACAGGCCATCCGTGCGTCTGATGCCAAGATCAGTCGGATCGAGAACGGGCGGGTCGCCGTCCGCGCCGTCGATGTGGCCGATCTCCTGGCCGTCTACGGCGTACAGGACACCGAGCAGCGGGAGGCGATCCTCACGCTTGCCAAGGAGACACGTCGGCAAGGCTGGTGGCGCAGCTTCAGTGACGTCGTCCCGCGCTGGATGGAGGTCTACATCGGCTTGGAAGCCGACGCCTCGTCGATCAACACCTACCAGTCCTCACTCGTGGAAGGACTGCTCCAGACACCGGAGTACGCCGCCGCCGTGATCCGCTCGACGTGGCCGGAGCTGCCCGACGAGGAGGTACACCGCCGCGTGACTCTGCGAACAAGCCGCCAGGAACGCCTTCTCAACGGGCCGCAGCCACCGCGGCTGTGGGTCGTGCTCGACGAAGCCGCGCTCCGCCGGCCGATCGGCGGGCGCGACGTGCTGAACGCCCAGCTCAGGCACCTGGTGGACACCGGAGCCCAACCGAGCGTCACGATCCAGGTGCTACCGTTCGACGTCGGCGGGCATGCCGCACTCGGAACCTCCTTCACGCATCTGGGGTTCCCGGACCCTGATGATCCAGAAGTCGTCTACGTGGAGGTCTTGACGGGCAGCCTGTACGTGGAGAAGCCCGACGAGGTGCGGCAATATAGAGACAAGCTCGACCATCTACGAGCCCTTGCGCTCAACCCCAGCGCATCCGCCGAGATGATCGCGAGCTTGTCGAGGGAGCAGTCATGACCAGCAAGATCGAGTTTGACCGGGACGGCCTCTCCTGGCAGTTGTCCAGTTATACCAACGGTAGTGGCGCGTGCGTCGAGGTCGCTTCCCTGCCCGAGGGCGGACGCGCGGTCCGGGACTCCAAGGACCGCAGTGGCCCGATCCTTGTCTTCACCGCGGCCGAGTGGACCGCGTTCGTCGCGGGAGTGCGCGACGGCGAGTTCGGCTCCTGATGTACGTGTAGGTTCCGCCGTCGATCCTCTACTTCTCAGCGATCTTTGCCGCTGGCCCGCGATGGCAGCGGAGCCGGCAGGCTGTCCACTGTGCTGCCTGTCGCCCAACTTGCGCATCTGGGGCCGCCAGGCCGACGCGCCTCGCGCGGCTCCAGGGCAGGACCTACGGCGGACCCTCAGGAAGTCAGCGCTACGCCTACCGGCATCCGAGCTGCGGAACCCCTGGCAGCATGCATGCGACTGATTAGAAGATTGTGTGGGGCCCCTGTAACACGGCGAGCCGTGGCGCACGGCTCCCCGCCTTCGTTGACTTCCGTCCGACCGTTCTGGCGGACAGCGCCAGCAATGTTGCTGTTGCGTCGAGATCCATCAGTCACGGCGCTACTGTTCACGTATGGATGATCACGGAAGGCTTCTACGGTTGATCTCCTTGGTGGCCTGGACGGAGGAGGGTCCGGACGGCGGTGGATGTGGGCTGAGGTTTGCGGACGCTGAGGAAGAATGGTGGTGGAAGGCGACCCCGATGGCACGGCTCATTGGATCGGTGCAAGGAGCAGAATCTGGCTCGCCAGACGGTGCGACCTGGGTGGCGTTGTGGAACATGTGCACCTGGTATGCGGGTGCGGTCAAGCATCTCCATGATCCGCAAGCGGACGCGACGGACGCCAGACAGTTGCCCGAGTTTGCGTTGGAGGCGGTGAGCCGGCTGCCGGACGAGGTGCTCGCCAGACTGGGTGCGATGATCCGCCGTTCACTGGGGCTGGACGAAAGAGTCGATGAGTCCCAACTGGCCCGAATATGGGTCGACGATATGACGAGTACATGCTGGCGCCTACTTCTGGAATCCCGGCGGGATCGATTCGGCCGATGAAAAAGCTCGGGTATAGGGTCAATTCTGAACGGAAATAGGATCCCTCAGAGCTGCGGAGCCATGGAGGCTGGATGAACGTCGGCGTACGGTTGCCTGCGGATTTTCGCGTAGAGCTCGTCGTGCTTGACCGAGACGGCGTCCTCAATCGTAATCTTGATCGTGGTGTTCGGCGGAATGCCGACTGGGCGTGGCTGCCGGGCTCCAGGGTGGCGGTGAATTTATTATGCGATCACGGTCTACGTCTCGCGGTGGCGACAAACCAGGCCAATATAGGGCGTGGCATTATCACTACCGAACAGCTTACGGCTATCCACGCGCGCATGGTGGACGAGTTGCGGCCGGCTCAGGTCGGGCTCGCGGACGTTCTGTACTGTCCACACCCGCCCGAGGACGGGTGCTTTTGCCGCAAGCCCGAACCCGGGCTCGTTCATGCTGCCATGCNGATGGGCGGTGTGAGCGCGGAGCAAACGCTCCTGATCGGCGATCAAGAGTCGGACATCGCTGCGGCCGGCGCGGCCGGTTGCTGGTCGCTGCACGTTCAATCCGGCCGGGGGAGCCCTCCGGCCGGTTCATGGCCTCGTTATCTTGGCAGCGTGGCAAGCCTGCTTGTAGCCGCTCGAATACTTATCGCTTCCGGGTGATCTGCCCTTTGACCCTTGCTCCGTATGGACGGGTAGTAGACAAGCTCGCAGGTGGTCGGGTGGGCGTCTACCGGCGTGGCGCTATGACATCCGTGCGCGAATGATCGGCGACCAGGTGGTTGTAGATGGTCCGGGCCTCGTCGCGTTCATACAGGTCATAGCGGGTCAGATCAGTGATCAGATCGGTCTCGTGTAGGTGCTGGTCGACGAGGCGGAGCAGGAGGGCGTCGCCTAGCTCGGACAGGTGGACCCCGTCAGACCAGAGGGTTTGGTCGGGGCGGGTTGCGGGCGACCAGCCTGCGAGGGCGTGCGCTGTGGTGGTGAAGGCTGGCCAGACGTCGAGGAACTGGGCTCCGGCGTCGGTCGCGGCGCGGGCCGCGAGGGTGTTGTAGCGGGCGAGTTCGTTGTTCATAGCGTCGATGTCCAGGCCGGTGTCGTCCCAGCCGAAGGGTGTCTCGCTGATGCAGATCACCCGGCGTGCGCCTGCGGTAAGAAGCCGAAGCATCTCCCGGTAGTTCGCGTCGAACTCGTCGGCGTCGACAGCCTCGTGGGCACGGCCCTGGAAGCCGCGCCAGACGTCATTGATGCCGCACCCGAGGAACGCCAAGTCGAAGACGCGCCCCTCGGGTGGGAGGGTGCCTCTGACGATGCCGAGGATGTCGCGGGAGGTCGCTCCGCCTTCGCCGTGGTTGTCGAAGGCGAACCCGAGGTGGGGCCAGGCGACCTGGAGGGCGAGATGCAGCCGTTGGACGTAGCCACGGTTGCGCCAGGCTTCGACGGTGACCGACGAGCCGACGGCGGGCAGGTTCGCCTGGGTTGCCATCTGGGCGTTGTAGCCCTCCAGGTGTTCCATGATGCTGGTGCCGAACCAGCCGATGCGGAGCGTCTGACGGTCCTCGGTGGTGGCCAGCGGGCCGTCGAAGGTGCGGATCGGCCGCGCGGGCGCGCCCGCGGCGACCGTGTTGGGACCTAGGGACCGGGTGACGGTCGAGTTGGCGCCGACGACGGTGTTCTGGCCGATGCGGACGCCGGCGGTGACGCTGACCTTGTTGGAGAGCACCGCTCCGGTCTCGACGATGACGGGCGCACCCGCGAAGCCGCTGGCCCATGGGGTGGGTTCGCCGTCGGGCACGTGGGGACGGGACCGCTCGCGATGGTTGTGGTCGTGGATGTCGACCATGTTGGAGATGCCCACGCCGTCACCGATGCGGATGCCGACCATGGCGGACAGGAACGTGTTCTCGCCGATGGCGACGTCGTTGCCGATGGCGACAGTTCCGCCGCGGTGGACCTGGATGGTGGCGCCTCGGCGAATGGACACGCGGTCACCGATAGTGAGGAATCCGCCGTCGTCGATCTCGACGCAGAGGTCGGACGCGAGGTCACAGCCCTGGCCGACGCGGAGGGCGGAGCCGAACCGCGATCGCAGTTGTTCGATGATCGGTGGAGTGTCAAGAACCGTCATGGGTCAGTGGCCTCGCGTCGTCGCGGGTGGACAGTCGGTCAGGTGATCTGGAGGCCAAGGCTAGCCGAGGTGGTGGATGACTGACCTTCCGGCGTCACGGCCGCTAGTGGCGATCATCACGCTTGGTGACGAGGAATCCGCCGAGCGCCAAGGCGTCGAGTTCGGTGGAGAAGAAGGTCCGCAGAGCGTCGGTGGGCGTGCAGACCACGGGCTCGGCGTCATGGTTGAACGAGGTGTTGAGGAGCGCCGGAACGCCGCTTTCCGCACCAAAGGCGCGTAGCAGGCGGGCGTAGCGGGGATTCGTCGCCTCATGCACGATCTGTGGTCGCATGCTGCCGTCGACGTGGACGGTGGCGGGGATCGTGGCGCGGGCATCGTCGGTGGCCTGGTAGGAGACGATCATAAAATCGGCTGGTCCGGGCTCGGCGACGAGCTTCTCGGCGGCCTCGGACAGGATGCTCGGGGCCAGGGGACGCCACATCTCCCGGCGTTTGACGTCGCGGTTGATCCGGTCACGGGTAACGGTCGTACGCGGATCGGCGAGGATGCTGCGGTGCCCGAGCGCACGGGGGCCGGCTTCGGCGGGGCCTTGGAACCATCCGACGACCGACCCGGCAACCAGGGCATGGGCGACGGGGTCGACGATGCCGTCGCCGTGGTAGCTGTAGGGAATCTGGACGCGGTCCAGAGTCTCGCGAATCTGGTCGTCGGTGAAGCTGGGGCCCAGCGCGGTGGTGACCATCGGGCTGCGGGGGACGGAGAGCCGCCCGGCGCGGTGGAGGCATTCCAGCGCCGCTCCGATGGCGCAGCCGGCGTCTCCCGGAGTGGGTGGCACGAACAGCTCCTCGGCGCCGCTGTGCCGCCGCAGGACACCATTGGCTGAGCAGTTGAGTCCCACGCCGCCGGCGACGCAGAGACGGGCGCTGCCCGTCTCGATGAGCGCGCTACTGGCCAGCTGGACGAGGCAGCGTTCGAGTGCGTGTTGCGCGGAAGCGGCAAGGTTCGCCTGCTCGGGCGTGAACCCGCTGTCCGCGATCATCCTGCCGGCCGCGGTGTCGTAGCTCACCGGTCGGCGATGAGCGGGGACCCCGAGGTCGGCGAAGGCGGCGGCGTAGGCACGCTTGAGCCGTTGGTAGTAGGCAAGGTTCGCGTAGTGCGCCGTTTCGTCGGCCGCAGGCAGGCCGTACCGGGACAGGTCCAGCAAGTAGCCGTTGTCCTTGCTGGTGCGGAGGAAGCCCAGCTCGTGGACAGGCTGCCCGTACGCGGCCAGGCCCATGAGCTTGCCGGAGCTGGTCCAGTCACCGAGGCCGAGATGCTCGGCGACGGTCTCGTAGAACCAGCCGAGGGACTGGGTGAACGGGTATTGGCGAAGCACATTCAGCCCGGCGGGGGTCCCATGGTAGACGGTCGTGGACATGCCGTCGCCGGACCCGTCGGCGACCAGCACCACCGAATCGGCGAAGCCGGAGAGGTAGAAGGCTGAGGCGCCGTGCGCCAGATGATGGTCAACAATCGTCAGCGATCGAGGGGTGTAGCCGTTGAAATAGCCGGGAGCGAGCAGTTCGCGAATCAGCTCGCCGTCGGTGATGCGGTCGGCCGGCTCGGGCCACTCGGGGTTCCATGCGACGGCGATCTCCTCCACGTCTTCCAGCCGGATACCGGCCTTTGCCAGGCAGTACGCGGCAGATCGGGAGCAGGACCGGGAATCTTTGTTGTGCTTACGGCGGGTGAAGCGTTCCTCCTCGACGAACGCGACGATTGTGCCGGTGTCGTCGGCGAGGCAGGCCGAGCTGTCGTGATAGTAGGGCCCGCCGAGCCCCAGCACATAGCCCATGACATGCCCTTCTCGGTCAGTTACCTACGGATGGCTGCGGTGGACGGCGCCTCGCCTGGCGAGGAGCCCTCCGACCGCGGTGAAAGCGTCATCGGGCTCGATGGTGTCCATGCAGCCTCCAACTCCACCGCAGGCCACCTGGTGGGCGCAGGGCGAGCAGGCCGACGACGAGCGCAGCGCCGTGACCGTGGTGACGTGTTTGGGGATGACCTCGGCTCCGCTACTCG
The DNA here is from genome assembly GCF_000733325.1 of Frankia sp. Allo2. Lineage (NCBI taxonomy): Bacteria > Bacillati > Actinomycetota > Actinomycetes > Frankiales > Frankiaceae > Frankia > Frankia sp. Allo2. Next base: position 28,794 of record NZ_JPHT01000035.1, on the reverse strand, counting down.
GCCCGAGCAGGAGCACGCAGGGGCGCTCGTGGGCCAGGGCCAGATGGAAGCCGAAGGAGTCTCCCGAGACGATGACGTCGCAGTGGGCGGGAAGCGCCGCGAATTCCTCGATGGAAAGTTGCGCGTAACGGACGGAGCGGCTATGGGCGCCGTCGCCGGAGAGTTCCTGATGAAGACGCTCGCACACCGACCGGTCGGTGGGACCACCGGTGATCACGAGCTGGTATCCCTGTTCCCGCAGGGTGGTACCGAGGCTGAGCCAGTGGCGGACCGGCCAGATCTTGGTGGGCAGGGAGCCTCCGACGTTGAGGCATACCCGAGGCATGTCGGTCCCATCCGCGAGCAGTGCGCGGACACGGCCGTCGGCCGCCGGGGGTACTCGCAGGACGTAGGGCTCGCCGTCGTATCGGTATCCGGCAACCTCGAAGTAGAGTTCCGTCCAGGTCTTGGTGTTGCGGCGGGTGCGGTAGTCGTTCCAGGTGTTCATGAGAAAGAAATGCCGGGCCGCGGCGCCGATGGCATAAAGACTGTTGTGCGGTCCGCCGTAAGCCAGCCCCGCCTTGTGGGTGGCATGGATGCGATCGACGAGCCCTGCGGCCGAAGGCGCACGTTCAAAGCTGTAGACCGCGTCGAAGGTTTCCGAGGGAAGCTGGGCCGCGGCCTGCCAGTCGAATGGCAAGACGCGGTCGATGTATGGATTCATGCGCAGCACCGGAGCGCACGCTTCGTCGACCAGCCAGGTGATATGAGCGGCGGGCTTGTCCCGCTTGATGCGGGCGGGCAGCGGGGACGCTATCAGCATGTCACCGAGCAAACCCAGCATCACGATCAGTATCCGAGTGTCCACCGGGTCGTGATGGTCACAGTTCAGGCAGGGACGCCAGTACTTGCAGGGCAGACCGCCTACGAAGTGCCGGCAGTCAGCGTGCCAGAGGAAGCTTTCTTCGGTGAACTCCGGTCCGAGGAAGCTGGCGGATTCAGCACGCGGAATCAACCGTCCTCCCGTGCGAGGATTGACAGGACGAGGTCCCGCATCATCGGGTCGAATGCCTCGTCGTGTGCCCGGGTGTGGCGCCTGCGGAGGTCGTCGACGCCGGCAGCGACGAGGCTCGGCTCGTCACGCTTGATGAGAAGTCTCGCGAACAGGTGCGCGAGCTCGTACATCGCATCGGTGTCCATGCCGAGCCTCGTTACCTCCTGGACACCGAGCCGGAGCCCGGTACCGGGGGTCAGGTAGGGCACGTCGATCGCGTTGACGACGATCCCGGCCGCCAGCAGCGCCTGGCTGGCCTGGAAGGGGTCCATGAGCGGGGCGATGTCGATCCACAACTGGTGCGAGCGGGTGAAGCCCCGCTCGGCCGCGCACACCGCGAACCCCCGGTCGGCCAGCGCGCCACCCAGGTGCCGGGCATTACGCNCCGTGCGTGCGGCGTACTCCCCGCCGCTCTCGCGTAGATCTGCGACGGTGACCGCAAGGGCGGCGACGTCGGCGACGTGATGGTGCGAGACCCAGTGACTGGCGTGCTCGTCGATCTTCTTGGCAAGATCGTCCGAGTTGGTGAGGATGACGCCCTTGTGCGGGCCGGGGAACGACTTGTGCGTGGACCCGCCAAGGCAGTCGGCGCCTTCGGCCAGTGGGTCTTGGAACTGCCCGCCGGCGATGAGTCCCATGACGTGGGAGCCGTCGTAATGGATCAGGGTTTCGGGTCCGACCGCTGCGCGCAGCGCTGGCAGGTCGTGGGGGAACAGACACATGAACTGGTCGAGATAGACCAGTTTCGGGCCCGGTGTCGCCGCGGCGAGCGTGGCCAGCTGGTCGGTGTCGACCTCGTAGCGGCGTCGGTCGTAGGGAAGCGCGACGGCGGCCAGCCCGAGTCGTTGGGCGAGGAAGCGAGTCGAGCCATGGCCGCCGTCGGCCTCGCCGATGCTGAACACGGTGCCGCCGTGGTCGGCCAGGGCGGAGACCGCGACCGCCATGCTGTTGATCCCGGATATCGGCTTGAGGTTGACGTAGTCGGCGCCGAACAGCTCGCGCAACCCCTCCGCCGCCGCCTGCTCGATCGCAGCCAGATCGTTGTTGCCGGGCCAGGCCCAGTTCTCCCCGTCAGCGGTGAAGCAGTAGCGGTGGATCACGTCGGTGAGGAACGGGAGCCGGGCCGCCAGGCTCATGGCGTTCTCGCTGGGCACCAGGTGCAGGCGACGAGCACTGGCCTGGTGGTAGCGGGTGACCAAGGACAGGACTTCGGCGACGTTCATGCTCGCTATCTACCCGCCGTCGTCAGGAGAGCGGGCAGCGGCGTGGTGGGCGCCTTGACCGGCAGGTGCCGCAGCACGGTGGGGACACCGCCAAGCACCGCCAGCCGGTGGTGAGCGTACGTCGCGGTCACCGTGGCCAGCACGACAAGTTCGGCGAACTGCTTTCCGGGACAGGCATGCAGGCCACGCCCGAAGGTCAGTAGGCTGCTCACCGAATGACCCCGCTTGCCAGCAAACCGGTCGGACCGGAATTGGTCCGGACTGTCGTAGAGCTGAGGCATGAGATGGTTTGCCGCTGGTGAGTAGGCNNCCCGCCAGCCCTTCGGGACCTCGTATCCGCCGATGGAGCAGTCGGCCACGACGATGCGCAGGCTGATCGTGTTCGGGGAGTGCAGCCGCTCCGCTTCCAGGACAGCCGCGCGCAGGCTGGGGGCGGCCTCGCGATCAACGAGCAGGTCCGGCTCGGCACACAGGGTTCGGGCCTCCGCCCCGATCGCCTCAGCCAGTGGGCTGTCGTGGGCGAGTTCCACCAGCAGCCAGGTGAGCAGACTCGCGGTGGNCTCACGGGTTGCGATCAGGAGCGCCAACAGGTGGTCCGGCAGACTGGCAGGATCCATACCGTGCTGGTCGACGTACTCGGCCAGGTGCGACAGCACGTCGCCGCGCGACGGGTCAGGGCCGGCACCGAGCCGCCGCTGGAACAGCGCACGCAGCTCGGCGGCGGCGCGGCGACCTCGCCAGTAGGCCGGCGAGGCGTACCGCCGGGCCGACGGCGCGTCCGTGCCGCGTACGAAGACATCGAACAGACGGTTCAGCGCCTGATGGTCACGCTCGTGCGGACGCACGCCGAGGATGACCTGAGCACACACGTCCATGGTCAGATCCCGGGCCGACTGGTAGAGGTCGAAGCCAGGGGCCGCGGACCAGCGCTCGGCGTGACTCTGCGCGAGTCGCAGCGCCCTTGTCGCATAGCGGCGCAGCGGCGGCCCGACCAAACCGGCCAGCAGCATCCTTCGGGCCTGGAGATGTTCCTCACCGCGAAGGTTGAACACTGCCCTCCGAAACAGATCGTGGACCAGACCGGTGTTGTAGATCTCCAAATGTCCGGGCTCGGCCTGGAACAGGGCGGCTGGTCCGCCAGCGCCGCCGCAGAACACAGTGGGCACGCCCGCCATGCGCATGGCGAACATGTCGCCGTGCTCGGTGTGCTGACGGATCAGATAGTCCAGCGGCTGGGCGGCGAAGCCGCGGGCCGAGTCCACCACCGGCAACCCACCCGTCCGCAGCGGCCTCACGCGATGACCCGCTCGTCTGAGCTGCTGCGGGCCAGCAATTCCAGGCTGCGTGCCACGATCGCGGCATGGTCCAGAGCGGTGGCCTCGATCATCGGTCGGCAGCCACAGTCGTCGGGGAGATCAGCCACGTCTCCGGTCTCGCTGTAGCGGATCAGGCTGTCGACGACGTGATCAGCGCACGCAGGGCAGCTGTCGGGGAAGACCGATTCAAAATCGCTGCCCCGCAGGTTGATGCAGGCAACCCGTACCTGCGTTGCGTCGTGGATGCGCCGAACCGTGTCGACGATTGTCCACAGGTTCGGAGGCTGATAGGCCCCGGACTCCCAGAGCCGCCATGCGACGGTGTTAGGGGATACCCGCGTCGGACACAGCGTCACACCCTGGATTCCGAGGGCGCGAACGTACTCCACGGAGGAGACAACATCGGTGATCGCTTCCGCGTCGGTCAGGAACGGCGGTTTGACCATCAGGTAGATCTTCGGATGGACACCAAGTTCGCTCATGGTCAACAGTGCACGCTCGAAGGCCGTCCGGGAGATCCGTGTGTTGACGAGAGTCTCCCGGACGAGATCGTCGGAGGACTGCAAGCCGATACCCACCTCCAGTTCGACCCCGCGAAGAGCANCGACGAACGGAGCCAGCACGGCAGGCGTGACGAACTGCGGCAGCGACTCGACCACGAGCCGGCGAACGCCGGCCTTTGCCACGTATTCAGCGATGACGAGCTGGGCGTCTCGCGGGATCTCACGCGGTGCAAAGAAAGACCCGTCGTTGTACAAGGCCAGGACATCATAGGCCGGTTCATCTGGGGAGCGGGTGAGAACGTGGGAGACCTGATGCAAGAGGCTCTGGGTTTCACTGCCGAGCCCATAGTTGTTCTCGTTGGTAAATGGGCACATGGTGCACGTCGGAACTGAACAGCCACCAGACATGAGGATGACCTTCTTGCGGCCGACGATCGCACCGTCGGGTTGACGCAGCTGGTCGTAGGAGACGAACCGCGGCTCGGCAGGCCGCGGCGCATCAGCCGTCCTTCGCAGCGACATCGACAGTGCCGACAGCGACCGGCGCAGTTGATTCTGGTCCCGGTCTCGGGCATGGCGGCTGTGCATGACAATTATCTCCCGGGAGTCGAGGGGCAGTTCCGCGCGGCAGCTTGCCTGAACGGTTCGGGTTTTCGTCAGATGCGGAGCCAGGCACGAACGATCGGTACAACTCACCAGCAGCATCGCGAATCTGATCCGAGGTGACCTCGGCGGCGCGTGGGAGAACGCCGCGCAGCGCTGTCATGTCGGCGCAGGTCCAGTACTGATACCGATCCGGGATCGGGTTGGGGACCAGCCGCAGATCCACCATGCCGCCGTCCCGTAGGCCGGCGCACCACCCGAGAATAGTGGCAAAGGAGATCGCGTGCCCGGCGCCGAGATTGTACACGCCTGAGGGAATGGATGAGCGTAGGAGGTGCAGCACGGTGTCAACGAGTGAGGCTACCGGCAGAAAATCCCGCTCCGCAAGCAAGGTGTCGCTAAATAGATCGATCCGGCGACCGCACGCTGTGGCATGCAGGAGCTGCCACAGAATCGACGCCATGGCGCCCTTGTGATCCTCGTTCGGGCCGAACACGTTGGTGTAGCGAAGCCCGGTCCACGACATCCGCCCGGTGAACCGCTGCATCCTCTGGTCCAACAGCAGTTTGGACCGGGCATAGAGATTCAGCGGCCCGGAAGTCAGTGCACGATCGTCGACGGCCTGCTCGGGAACGGGAACTCGACGAAAGACAGATCCGTACACGCTGCTCGATGAAGCGTATACGAAACGTGTCGCACTGACTTCGCACGCACCAGCAAGCTGTAACGGTACGTNCACGTTCACGTCTTGGAGGAGATCCCACCGGTCTGCGAGCGTATTACTTACCGCTGCCTGATGGAGCACGGCGGCGAACTCTCCTGACCTAATCCTGATCAGGAGAGCCGGATCTGCGGCGTCGGCCTGAATGATCGGGACCGCGCCTTCGGCGAGGGGCCCAGCTGCTCTACGGTCGACCGCGGTCACCTCCCAACCGTCAGCATGACAAGCCGCAGCGAGGTGACCTCCTATGAAGCCTGCCGCACCGGTCACAAGTACCGCGCTTGTCATACAGCGCGCTCTGAGTCGTTGCGTCGGCGACCAGCCTGCTCGATCAGGGATGTCGTGGAACGGCCGTCCAGATAGGGCGCCAACACCACCTGTCCACCGGCCTGCTCGACTACCGCACGCTCAACGATGTCAGCGATCGCGTAGTCGCCACCCTTGACAAAGAAATGCGGCCGAAGCTGGCTGAGTATATCGGCGGGCGTGTCCTGATCGAAAANAANGACCGCATCTACGCACGAAAGCGCCTGTAGAACACCAGCCCGGTCCTCCTCTGAGACCAGAGGGCGACCTTTTCCTTTCAACCGGGTCACGGAGGCATCGCTGTTAAGGCAGACAATAAGACAGTCCCCAAGCTGCCGGGCGTGCTGGAGCAGTGCGATGTGGCCGCGATGCAGTAAGTCAAAACAACCACCAGTCGCCACGACGGTCCCGCCACCAGCTCGTACACGGGCGGCAAGAGACCGAGCATCACCGACGCCGAGCCCTGTCGGCTGCCCCTTTGAGGCTGCACCGAGGTCGATCCCTCCCGTGACATATTCGGCTGCGACGGTAACCGCTCGTGTCGCAGCCGTCGAGGGCAGGACGCCAGCTCCGAGCAGTGCAGCGGTGGTGACCGCGAAACGGTCGCCGGCTCCGCGAGTGTCCCCGCCGGACACGAAGGGAGCAGGGATGACCAACGGCGGCGCGTCGTCGTCGTTGATCAGCACCACGCCGTCGCGACCCCGAGTGATCGCGACCTGGCCGACCCGCCACGTTCTCTGGAGGCGACGCGCTCGCTCGATGTCCCCTTCGATACCGGTCAGTGATACATCGGGATGGAAATGATCAGCTTCCCGGCTGTTCGGCGTCGCCAAAGCGATGCCGGCAACCGGCGCCGGTCCCAGCGGGTGCGGATCCCACACCACCGGAGTCCGACCGACAAGTTCTGACAGGGCCTGACGAACGTCCTCGGCCGCCGCCACGCCGCGCCCGTAGTCGCAGACCAGCACGGCCGCAGCAGAGTGAATCGCCCTACTTCCATCCGCAGGGAGGGGCCCGAGAGAACCGGGCGGATTCGCACGGTCGAGCATCAAGATAGTCTGTTGCCCAGCGCGTACCCGTGTCTTTACTGCCGTCGCGGACGACGTCCCGAGATTGACAATCGACACTCCCGCATTTGTCAGCATTTCCGTGACCACATCGGCCGCATTGTCGGAACCAAGTGCCGTAATCAAAGTGACCCGATGTCCATCCATTGCTGCCAGGAGGGCTGCGAGCCCCGCGCCACCCGGGCGGGCCTCGTCTTTCGGTGAACTGACTACCGGTACGGGAGCTTCTGGAGAGACTCTATTAACTTCACCCGTGATGTCTATGTCGAGCAAGACGTCACCCAGGACAACCAAATCGACCTTCTTGTCTACTGAAGGTCGTCGCGGCGGCACCACCTGCTCTTCCATTGATATCTCTGCAACAGTCGATGAAGGCGCCCCTTTCTCCTCTACTGTCCGGGTCTGGTCGAGTACACCGTCAACGGCGACACATAGCATATGGATCGCGACAAGATGGCACTCCTGCACATGTGCTGCGGATTCGGAGAAGACATCGACGTACTCATGAGAAGCCTCGGCGATCGAATTCGGCGCCGGCCCCGTCAATGCCCATGTCATCATGCCCAGGTCTCGTGCTACTGCTACTGCGCGTAGGAGGTTCGGACTGCGCCCAGACGTCGACATGGTGATCAGTACATCGCCCGGTCGGCCATGCGCTTGCACCTGCCGCGCGAAGACCTCTCCGAAGCCGAAGTCATTTCCTATCGCAGTCAGTGTCGACGCATCGGCGGTGAGGGCAAGTGCGGACAAANGNATACGGTCGACTTTGAAGCGGCCGACAAGTTCAGCAGCAAGGTGCTGCGCATGCGCTGCCGAACCACCATTGCCCGCTACCAGCAGCCGGCCACCCGACGGAAGGTCCACAGCAATCGCACGCCCCCACGCCGACAGTCGAGCATCATTCATGGTAGCCAGCGCTTTAACCAGACCAGCAGTATAATCGCTGCTCTGCCGCAAAGCTGAACCTCCGTATGCCGCAGTACGTTCCGCTATGCCGTACTCTGAATACTGAAATTCGTGATCTTACGCATCGTCGCGCAGGGCTCCATTGCTGACGACCATTTTCGGCTCGGCCGCCACCTCCACTGCGGATCGCGTTCGGTCACTGACTATCTGTGTATAGCACCTTCGGGCCGTCGCCCGCAGGCGATCCGGCCAATCTCGGGCCCGTTAACGTGGGCTTCTCGCGTACCGGGTCGGGTTGGGCCGGTTGCTCGATCAGGGGAGGCCGCTAGCTTGGGGCCCATTGCAAGCACCCTCGTCATCCTGTCGCACCGGTCATCTGGAACTTCGGAAGCTCTGTGAAGACCGGGCTGGCCCGCGCGGTGATCTGGGCGCACTCGCCACTTGCCGTCATCAAGGTGTCCCTCGTCTCGGTGCTCCCGGCAGGCAAGGAAGCGGGAGAGATCCCTTCCTGCGCCGGATTCAGGATCATGTCGTGGTGAGGAGCCTTGCTTCATGGACGATGCTCCGGCTCCGGGGTACGAGTCATTCCCTTCACTGCGAACATCTGCCCTCACGCTCACATGGACGGCTGAGCTGCGGAAACGGTGACAGCNGCGGGCCCCAGTTCGGCCAGTCCGCCGGGGACGGACGCCGAATCGCTCGCGCAGTATGGCCCCCGGCCCAGGACCCCTCCTTGCGTGTCCGCGAAGGGGGCGGCGCAGGGGGCCAAGGCGCTACTTCGTGTTCGAGGCGTGCAGGAGCGGGATGAGTAGCTCGTCAGAGGTGAGTGAGCCGTGGTGGCCGATGAATCGGCTCGACGTGGGTTCGACTTCCGATCGCACCATGACGAGGTTGTCCAGGGCGGCGACGACGAGATCGCCGATGCGTGGGCGGACGTCGGCGGCGATCTGCGGACCGAACCATCCCCTATCGATGGCCTCATCTCGGTGGGACACCAGGGCTCGCGTGCCGAGAACGTCGTGCCAGGTGCACCAGACATCATCGGTTGCGCCACGTTCGGTGTAGACGTGTCGGACGCGCGCCTCGCCACCGAGCATCCGTACGCCGTCTCGCAGCATCGGCTCGGTGTCGAGGTCGATCTGGTCGCCGTCAGTGACGGAGACCATGCCGTGGTCTGCTGTGATCACGAGCATGCTGTCCGTTGGGAGCCCCGTGGTGATCCGGGCCGCCAGGTGGTCGATGAGGGCCAGCTGCTGCCGCCAGGGCTCGCTGCCTGGCCCGTAAATGTGGCCGAGTGTGTCGAGATCACCGTGGTAGGCGTAGCAGAAGACCCGGTCGTGACTGTGCAGCGCTTCCAGGGCATGGCTGGCGAGGTCGCCGAGAGCGTGGACTCCACGGAACCGTCCACCGCGCAGCACGGCGCGGGTGAAGCCGCTGCCGTCCTGCGCATGCGGTGCGACTAGCTTGATCTTTAACCTGTGCGGCGTGGTCGTGGGGTCGTGGACTTCTTCGTCCGCCGCTGGGTGAGGTCCGCTTTGCCGACTATGTGCACGTCATGGCGTGGAGTGGGCTGGGTGTTCTTGCGGCCGGGTGGCCGGCCGGGGCCGGGTCGGGAGGGTTTCGGTGCTGCCGCGGGGCAGGTGGTCTTCGTGCGCAGGTGCCGAAAATCGCGGCGGATGCGTGCGGGTGTCAGACGGTCGGGTGGGCTGGGTCTCTCCCATGGTCGGCGTCGGTCGGCGGCCAGCGGGCGGGCCAGACGCAGCTGTGTGTAGGCGGCGAGGATCAGCCAGGTCCAGCGATCGGCCGCCTCGGGGGTGCGGACCTTCGGTGCCGTCCATCCGAGGGTCTGCTTGAACAGTCGAAAGGTGTACTCGATATCGAAACGCCGCAGGAAGACCTGCCAGAGCAGGTCGACCTGAGCGGCGGTGGCGCCGGTGCCTGACCACCACAACCAGACAGGCTTGGGGTTGGCCCCGCTGGGCAGGCGCTCGACCTGCAGAAGGATCACGGTGCCCTCGATGACCGGCAGCACACCCAGGTCGGCGGCCCATGCCGAGCGGTGGGTCAGCCGCGGGTGGAGCCGGTCCCAGGCCCGTGCACTCGCCGTGCCGTAGAGACGGGTGTCGGTCACGGTCGCCTGGTCGGGGGTGGTCCAGGTGTCGGGGTCACCGAAGACGAACTCGCCACCGTGGCGGGGCGGGCGGCCGTAGGNGCCGGGGGNGCGGGGCTGTGCCGCGCGGCGCAGGACGCGGTCGGAGCGCATCCGGCCCAGCACCTGGACCGGCAGATCGCGGAGCAGGAAGGCCAGGCGGGGCACGTCGTAGCCGGCGTCCACCACGATGAGCATGTCCGGGTCGTGGTCTTTCCACTGCCCGGCTGCCCTCAGCCGCTCGACCAGCTCGCGTATCTGCCGGGCAGTGACCGCGGCGGCGTCGTCTCCGGGTGCCAGCCGCAGGGCGTCCAGCGGCGCGGTCCACGAGCTACGGCCTGTCTCCAGCGCGCAGATCACCGAGTACGGCCAGCCGGGGACGGGGATGTGCTGGTCCTTGCCACGTCCGTAGGTGTGGCACAGGATCCGCTGCGGTGACGTGTGCGCGTCGGGCCGCAGCCAGCAGGTGACATCGGCGGCTAGGACCAGCCGGCCGTCGGCCGCCCGTGGCAACGACACCCCGGCCACGGCCCGCTGTAGCCGGGCGATGTCCACCCGTCCGGCCGCCACCGCATCGTAGAGGCCACCGTGCCCGCGCCGGTGTTCGCCCACCAGCGACAGCTCCACCAGCGAGCGCACAGGGCCGTCCGCGCACAGGACGGCGTCAGCCAGCTCGAACAACGCATCGGCTCGCCGGGTCAGGCAGGAGTAGAACTCGTACCGGAAACGAGACAGTTCCGCGAACGGCTCCTGCCGGGCAGCATCATGCAGCAGACTCATCCTCACAGCTTTCGTGCCGAGCGTGTGCGCCTTGGTCGGAAAACATGATCAGCCGAAGGCTGCCTACATGAACAGTGGCCTCCGAGCCGAGTGATCACAGACGACGGCTCGTTCGACGCCCAAGGTTAAAGATCAAGCTAGACGCACCTCCACACCGGCGTCGATGGCACGCTCGAAGACGGTTCGACGTGGCTGCACCTGCTCGGGAACGATCCGCGCCCGCAGGTCGATGGGTGGTCCTTGCCCGTGTCGTTGCCATCGCAGCGCGTTGAGCAGCTCGTCGGCGTCGGCGTCGGCGCCGACGCCGACGGCGAAGGTGTAGCCCACGATTCCGTGCTCGCCGGAGGGAACGCCGGTGCCGAGCGCGGCGATGCTCGTTGCCGTCGTCGTCGGGAATCCTGAGATGATTGGTTCGCGGTCCGTAGCCAGCGCGGATAGAAATGGCGCCTCGGTGTCGTACGATTGCAGCAGCCGCCATCCCAAGCCATCTACCAAGAGCAGACACACCCTGGACGCTCCGGGTAGCCCCAGAACGTTTGTCATGCCCGGAACCCCCAGCCCTGCCAGCAACGACGGCATGACGTCAGCGAGAGTGCCCCTCGGACAGGCCGGCACCGGTGATCTCATGATTTGCGGCTTTCGCTTAAAACGGATGGATACTTGTCTTTTCGCCCAGCTGCGATCACAGATCATCTCAGGCTGGCGGGTGCTATCGGCTGGCTTTNCCGACGGCGTCTGCCCAGGCCAGGAGAAGTTCGGGGCCGTGGCGTTTCATGAGCCGAGCGATGATCGTGTCCACGATCAGGTCCAGCAGGTAGTGCTGGGGATGATCGAAAGTAGCGGACATGGCATCGTCGGCGTTGAGGTCGACTTCACTGCCGGGCGCGTCGGGGTCGAACTCCTCCTCACGGATGTGCCACAGCTCCAGCAGGAGCGCGCTCACCTGCGGGTCGGGAAGCTGGGTGACGGTCTGCGAGAGCAGGCCGGTCAGATAGTCGTCGACGTCCCAGACCAGTGCGCCGACGTTCGCGGTGATCTCTTTGCCGACGCCGTGTAGGGCGGGGTCGCCTATTGCCTGCTCCAGGATTTTCTCGTCGGATTCGAAAGGGGCTTGCCCACGCCTGAGGTTGTACAGCCGTGGTACGGCCATGGTGACGAGGGAGCTGAGTTGCAGGTAGCTGTTCGCGCCTGCTGAGGCGATCGTTTTGGACGCGAGCATCTCACCCATGGTCATCCCTTGGGGCAGGCCGGTCCCCACCATCTCCGGATGGGTGATGTTGCGCAGGTAATCGGCTCTGGCGGTCTCGGTGAGACGGTCCAGAGCGGGCGTCACACGTGCCATATCCCGGAAGGATAACGGACACCGGTATCGCTGTGCGTAGCGGTTTCGTCTTTGTTGGGTGAGAATTGCGCGTGCGGACCCGCGGTCGTACGCGTCATGGCCAGATAGACCGGCTGGTAGTGCCCCGCTGAGCAGGGAAGACGGCAGGCGGCTGGTGGTACGGCGGTTGGCCGGCGCGGGCATGCCAGCGTCCGCACAGCGAGAGGGCTGCGGGGCCGTGACCAGCGGATGGGCCACGTAGGCCGAGCCGCCAGCCGCGCCGCGGTCCGTCACCGAGAGGCCGGCTTCTTCGACGACGCACGGTCCCGCGGGTGCCCCCGTTCTGGCCGGTCCCCGCCGGTCGTGCTGGGCGAGCTGGTTCCGTCCAATCCCGGCGGTGGCGCTGGTTCCTGGTTCCTGGTTCCGCCGGTCGTCTCGGCCGGCTCCGCCGCCGGTGGTGTCGATCCTTCGGGTCTTGCTGTCGCGTCGGCGACGCCGTTCTGGCCGGGCCGGGCGTTCCGTGTCGCTTCGGGTCCGGTCGGGCGGGGCCGCGGTTGACGGCTGCGGGTGGGTCTGTGGTCGGCCTAGCCGGTCGGGATACGGCCCAGTCTGTCGACCGACCCCGGGGTCCGGGTCCGGACCCGGACCCCGGGGTCGGCGTGCGGACGACGGAGGGTGGTGCTGATCCGGTTGGTGCTCCCCCGGACGGTCGGGGCGGTGCGCGGGTCGTCTTGGGGTAAGGGCCTCGACCGGCATGCCGGTCGAGGTCGCCAGCATGTGGCAGGCCGGCGGGCGCCGGACACCGGTTCCTCGTGGGTGATGGCCTCTGGAAGGCACCCGACGGCAGGGCGTGGCGTGCGGTCTGCAGCTTGCGGAGGGAGTCGGTCCGTGCCTGCTGTTGGGACATGACAGCGATCTTCGCGGGCATGATCGCTGTGCCCAGCGATCATGGTTCGGGTGAACTAGTTCATGCAGACTAGAAATCGCTGTGAATGCACGTCGCGGCACATGTCGATCTTTACCTCTGGTGGTCCGGTGGGTGGTCGCCATTCTTGACTAATCAGCAGCGAAAATCGGCGATGCACAGCGGCCCGCTGGGCATGCACAGCGGGACCGTGCACGCGACCCATAAAAAAGATCTATCAATAAAGTTGGAGGGTGAATGGCAAAAACAGGCCCAGAAACCGGTCTCCTCTACGACGGCAATTTTCGGCCCGTGGAGGAGACCGCCTCGTGCCCGACCCGGCCCACCCCGATCCCGGCCGCACCGGCCCACCCGACCCGCACCCACCGCGGGCCCTGCGGCCCGCATCACCTGCAGCACAGGAGGCCAGCGGCACGCAGCCGCAGCCCGAGCCGCCTGCGGGGCCGCCGCCGGCAGCGGTCGACCCGCCGCCGCGGTCGGATTCCCCACGAACACCCCGGGGTGAGTCGGGGTCCGGACCCGGACCCGTTCCCGGTCCGACCCCCGGCTTTCCCGGCGAGGGGAATCCGCACCCGGCTCCGGTGTTCCTCTGTCCACGATCCGATCCCGAATCGGGTTTCTTTCCCTGCTTTCCTGGGCATCATCCGGCCCGGCATGGCGTTACTCTTTCCAGAACCNCCCCGGACACCGCTCCGTGCCCCGCCGGCAGCGGCTGTTCACCCCTGCCCTGCGCACCCCTCGTTTTCCCGACGCCTGGAGGCGATATGACGGCTGGCACCACCCCTGGTCACCCCCACGACTCCGACGACGACAGCGGCGTGGTGCCGCTGCGGGACACCCGCCACGTGGAGATCGAACGGATCGAGACCGAACCGATGACCGACGACCAGGAACGTGCCGCCATCCGCGCGCTCGCCGCGCTCATCACCTACTGGCAGCAGCAGCGGCCCGCCCCACCTGCCAAGGACGACGCCGCCTAATACCCCGGGGGGGTAACGCCATGCCCATCACCCGCCAACGCCTGCCCTGGCGGCGCCGACCCGCCGCCAGCCCACCCGGTTTGCTGCGGGTCGCCGTCTACCAGCGGCACCGGCCCGACGCCGCCGGCCCGGGTTCCCTCGACGCCCAGCACGACCGGATCCGCGCGTTCCTCGACGCCCACCTCGGGCGGGATCTCATCCCCGACCAGCCCGCCACCGGCCCCCACCGGCACGACGTCCACACCCCGCCCCGGCGACACGTCTGACCCCCGTCTGAACCCTGGAGCCGCCCGGCCATGCCCCGTTCCAACGCCCGCCGCGTCACCAGCCCCCGCACCCGCGACGCCTTCGCCAGCACCCTGCCCGCCACCGTCCGCGTCGGGATCTACCTACGCCGCTCCACCGACGACGACCACCAGCGCTACACCCTCGACGCCCAGGAAGACCGGCTCCGCTCCTACGTCGACTCCCAACCCGGCTGGGAGATCACGCTGCGGTTCTCCGACGACGCCTCCGGCGCCAGCACCGACCGCAAAGATCTCCACCGCGCACTGGCCGCCGCCCGCAACGGACTCATCGACGTCCTGCTCGTCTACCGGGTCGACCGGCTCTCCCGCAACCTGCGCGACACCGTCCAACTGTTGGAAGACCTCGACGAGGCAGGCGTCGTGTTCCGGTCCGCCACGGAGCCGTTCGACACCTCCACCCCGATGGGCCGCATGCTCCTGCAGATGCTGGCCATGTTCGCCCAGTTCGAACGCGACACCATCATCGACCGCGTCGTCGCCGGGATGGAACGTAAAGCCCGCGAAGGCCGCTGGATGAGCACCCAAGCCCCCTACGGCTACCACGTCGACAAGCCCACCTGGACCCTCATCCCCTACGAACCCGAAGCCGCGATCATCCGGGCGATCTTCGAGCTCTACACCCGCCGCCGGCTCGGCGCCCGCGCGATCGCGACCACCCTCAACGACCGCGGACACCGCACCCGCAGCGGTAACCAGTGGACCGGTCACCAGGTCCTGCGCTACCTCGACAACCGCGTCTACCTCGGCGAAGCATCGTTCCGGGACATCGTCGTCGTCGACACCCACCAGCCGATCATCGACCGGGCCATCTTCGACGACGCCCAGCGGCTGCTCACCGCCCGCAGCGAAGCCCACTCCCGCCGGGCCTCCAACGCCTCCGACTACCACCTCACCGGCCGGATGCGCTGCCCCCGCTGCGGCAAAACCATGCTCGGGACCCGCGCCACCGGCCGCCATGGCCGCAAATACCGCTACTACACCTGCTTCACCCGCAACCGCTACGGCTCCGACCGCTGCGACGCCCCCCGACTGGACGCCGACGCCATCGACCACGCCGTCCTCGAAGCCCTCGCCGACTTCTACCGCGAGCAGCACACCCTCATCGCCGACGCCGTCAAAAGGGCCCAGCAGGCCCACCGCAACGCCCGCGGTGACCTACGCACCGAACTCACCACCGTCGACACCGAACTCACCCAGACCAACCGGGCGATCGACCGCTACCTCACCGCATTCGAACATGGCACCATCGACGAAGAAACCATCGGGGAACGCCTCGCGAAACNCCNCNCCCAACANAAACANCNCCGCAACCGCCACAGCGAACTGACCGATCAGATCGCCCGCGAACCCGTCACACCCGCCCCCGCCGCCCTCGACACCATCGCCGCGAACATCACGATCGTCATCAAGACCGGCACCAACCAGCAACGCAAAGCACTCATCGAAGCACTCATCGCCGAAGTCAAGATCAGCGGACCCGACCGGCTCATACCCGTCTTCCGCATCCCACAACCCGACCCCGACGACGACCAGCCNCCCNCCCTGACCGCCGTCGCAGCCCACCCACCAGCCACAACAGCCCCGAAGGGACCGGTTCGCGCAATGAATACCCGGGTGCGCCGCCAGGGACTTGAACCCCGAACCCGCGGATTAAGAGTCCGCTGCTCTGCCAATTGAGCTAGCGGCGCGTTGCCTCCGCGTCCCCGCGGCGACATGCAGAACTCTACCAGGCGCTGGAGACGAGTGGCCGGGGGGTGCGGGCGCGGCGCTCGGTACCGGCGGCCACCTTGGAGATCGCCGATGGCGGGGGCTCCGGGGTCCCTGTGTGTCCTCCGGGGCTGATCTTGCTCGGGACCTTGCTCGCTCGGGACCTTGCTCGGGACCCGCGGCTTCCTGTGGTCTCGGCTCGGAGCCGTGACGGGCATCAGCGGGGTTCCAGGAATGTTTCGCTGATAGACATGACGTGGCCGACGCCGCGGGCCTGCCGGACGTACGGTCAGGCTGGGACACCGCGGTGAGGCTGGGACGCGGCGGCTTTGGCGTCTCGTCCCAGCCTTCGCGTCCGATCCGGACCGGCGTCACGCGGGTACCGAATCGGACCTGACGACCTGGAGGCCCACCGCGAGCTCCGAAGCATCGTCCGCTGACACGGCCCGTCCCTCGCACGGACCGCCGGATCGGCCGGACCCCAGTCCGCATCCGGCTCCGGCTCCCGTCGAGCGATCGCAGTTGCCCAGCCCACGCCCACGGCCCCAACCAGCCGAGGAGCCTGCCGCGCCCGGGCCGGAGAAAGCCGAGGAGGCCGGGCCGGAGAAACCGGCGGCCGGCTGGCTGCGCAGGATTCTCCGCGAGATCCTCGTGTACCGCCGCAACGCCGCCTTGGCCTTCGGCGCCGCGCTGCTCGGCACGCTCGTCACGGCCGCCGTCCCGTTGGTCGAGCGGCAGGTCATCGACAACGTCGTAGTCACGCACCGCCACTCTCTCGCACCCTACGTCGCCATTCTGCTCGGGGCCGGGGTCGTCGTCTTCGCCGCCGCGTTCGTCCGACGCTACGTCGGTGGTCGGCTCTCCCTCGACGTCCAGTACGACCTGCGCGACGCCGTCTTCAGCGCCATCGAGCGCCTCGACGGGGCCCGGCAGGACCAGCTCCAGACCGGGCAGGTGGTGAGCCGGGCGATCTCGGACGTCACCGTGGTCCAGGGTCTGCTGTCCTACCTGCCGATGATGAGCGGCAACCTGGTGCTCTTCGTCGTGTCCCTTGTGGTGATGGCCTGGCTGTCCCCGCTGCTCACTGTCATCGCGCTCGCGCTGGGGCCGGCGCTGTTCATCGTCGGCTACAGCGCCCGACGCACGGTCTTCCCGGCGACCTGGGCGGCGCAGCAGCAGGCTGGCGAGGTTGCCGGAGCGGTCGAAGAGGCCGTCGCCGGCGTCCGGGTGGTGAAGGGGTTCGGACAGGAGGCCCGCGAGCTGGACCGGCTGGCGGTGGACGCCCGGTGGCTGTTCGCGCTTCGGATGCGTGCGGTGCGCATCACCAGCAGGTTCGGTGCGGCGATGCAGGCCGTTCCCGCGCTCGGCCAGGTCGCGGTGCTGGCGCTCGGCGGCTGGCTGGCGCTGACGGACCGGATCACCCTCGGTACCTTCCTCGCGTTCAGCACCTATCTCGGCGCCCTGATCGGGCCGACGCGGACCCTCGCCGGTCTGCTCACCGTGGGCCAGCAGGCCAAGGCCAGCACGATACGCATCTTCGAGATCATCGATTCGCAGCCGGCGATCACGGACCGGCCGGACGCCGTGCGCCTTGGCCGGATCCGCGGGCTGGTCGACCTGGACAGTGTCACGTTCGGCTACGCTCCGTCTCGCCCCGTGCTGCGGGACGTGAGCCTGCGGATCGAACCGGGGGAGACGGTCGCCCTCGTCGGCACGTCCGGTTCGGGTAAGTCGACGGTCGCGATGCTGCTGCCGCGGTTCTACGACCCCCAGGCCGGGACGGTCCGCCTTGACGGTGTGGACATCCGCACGGTGACACTGTCGTCGCTGCGGGCGCAGATCGGGGTCGTCTTCGAGGACAGTTTCCTGTTCTCCGACACGGTGCGCGCGAACATCGCCTACGGCNGGCCGGGTGCCACGGACGACCAGATCATCGCGGCCGCGCGGGCGGCGCAGGCGGACGTCTTCATCCGCGGCCTGCCCGACGGCTATGACACCGTCGTGGGAGAACAGGGCCTGACCCTCTCCGGCGGCCAGCGCCAGCGCGTCGCGCTCGCCCGCGCGCTACTCACCGATCCCCGCGTCCTGCTCCTCGACGACGCGACCTCGGCCGTGGACGCCCGGATCGAGGCCGAGATCCATGACACGCTTCGGACGATCATGCGTGGCCGCACCACTCTGCTCATCGCGCACCGGCGCTCCACCCTGCGCCTTGCCGACCGGATCGCCGTGCTCGACGCCGGCCGGATCGTCGACGTCGGGACCGAGGCCGAACTGACGGCCCGATGTCCTCTGTTCCGCCATCTGCTCGCCGGCCCCGGCGAGGGCCTTCCCGACCAGCTCTCGTCCCCGTCCCCGTCTCCCGACCCCGGCCTTTCTTGCCTGTCCAGAGGGATAAATCAGACGCAAAAGGCTCTGGATAGGCAAGGAAGTAGGCAAGGGAAAGGAAGTAGGCAAGGGAAAAGAAAGGGAAATGTTCTCCGGGGTGGTGCTACCCGGGGTGGTCTCGGCCGGGGGCTCGGCGGCGGGGGCCCCTTCGGTGACATGCCGGCGACCCCCGACCTGCTCGCCCGGGTCGACGCCCTGCCCCCGGCGCTCGACGAGCCGCGGGTCGACCAGGCTGCGGCGGCCGCCCCCGACCCGGCATTCTCGCTGCACCGGCTGCTGGCCGTGGTCCGCTGGCCGCTCATCCTGGGCCTGCTGCTGGTGGCGGCAGACGCCGTCGCGGGTCTCGCCCTGCCAGCGTTGGTGCGGCATGCCGTCGACGCCGGCGTGAGCGTCGGGGCACGTGACGTCCTGTTCGCCACCGCCGGTGTCGCGCTGGCGGTGGTGCTGGTCAACTGGGCGGTGCAGGTGTGGCAGACCCGTGTCACGGGCCGGATGGGGGAGCGGCTGCTCTACATCCTGCGGGTGAAGACCTTTGCGCAGCTGCAGCGCCTCGGGCTCGACTACTACGAGCGCGAGCTCGCCGGCCGGATCATGACCCGGATGACGACCGACGTCGACGCCCTGTCGACCTTCCTGCAGACCGGCCTGACCACCGCCATCGTCAGCCTGCTGTCCTTCTTCGGCGTCCTGGTGGCGTTGATCGTGCTGGACGCCGAGCTCGCCCTGGNCGTCGTCGCCGTACTGCCGATCCTGATCGTGGTGACGGTGGTGTTCCGGCGTCGCTCCTCCGCCGCCTACACCGAGTCCCGGGAACGGGTCAGCGCCGTCAACGCATCGCTGCAGGAGAACCTGACCGGGCTGCGCATCGCCCAGGCGTTCGGCCGGGAAGCGGTCAACCAGGCGAGGTTCCGCGAGCTCGCGGACAGCTACCGCCGCTCGCGGCTGCGGGCACAACGGATGATCGCTCTCTACTTCCCGTTCGTCGAGTTCCTCTCCCGGATCGCGGGTGCTCTCGTGCTGGGAATCGGCGCCCACCTGGCCGTCGGCGGATCCCTGTCGCCGGGAGCACTACTCGCGTTCCTGCTCTACGTGGACCTCTTCTTCGCGCCGGTGCAGCAACTGTCCCAGGTGTTCGACGGTTATCAGCAGGCCCGGGTCGGTCTGCGCCGGCTTTCCGAGCTGCTGCGGACTCCGACCTCGACGCCGTCGGCCGAGTACCCGCGACCGGTCGGACGGCTGGCCGGCGAGGTGGTCCTGGACGGCGTCCGGTTCGCCTACGTGGGAGGCACTGCCGCGCGGACGGAGAACGCGGGGCCGGCGGGAAACGCGGGGCCGGCGGGAAACGCCGTGAACGGGGNGAGCCTGCGCATCGCCCCGGGGGAGACAGTCGCCCTGGTCGGGGAGACCGGCGCGGGCAAGTCCACGGTGGTGAAGCTGATCGCCCGGTTCTACGACGTGACCGAGGGCGCGGTGCGGGTGGACGGTGTTGACGTGCGCGACTTCGACCTGCCCGCCTACCGGCGACGGCTCGGCGTCGTTCCGCAGGAGCCGTTCTTGTTCTCCGGCACGGTCCGGGACGCCATCGCCTACGCTCGGCCGGATGCCTCCGACGCCGAGGTCGTGGCGGCGGCGCGGGCGGTCGGCGCCCACGCGTTCATCACCCGCCTGGCCGACGGCTACGATCATCTGGTCGGCGAACGCGGCCGGGGACTGTCCGCCGGCCAGCGTCAGCTCCTGGCGCTCGCCCGCGCGGAGCTCGCCGACCCGGACATCCTGCTGTTCGACGAGGCGACCGCGGCGCTCGACCTCGCGACGGAGGCTGCGGTCACGGCAGCCTCGGAGGCGGTGGCCACCCGGCGGACCACGATCATCGTCGCCCATCGGCTCACCACGGCGGCCAGGGCCGACCGGGTGGTCGTGATGGCGGACGGCCGGGTGGTCGAGCAGGGGCCGCACGCCGAGCTGGTGCACGCCGGCGGCCCGTATTCCCGCCTGTGGGCCGCCTTCACCGCGGAGTCGGTCACGCCCGCGGAGTCCGTCACGCCCGTGGATCTCAGCCCGACCGCGGACAGCGGTGCTGACCGGCGAGCGGCTGGCTGACCGGCGAGGGCGACCTCATTCCGTAATGTCATGGTTCGCCCTCAAGTCTGAGGGGATGCCCTCACGGGGCGACGAGCGAGCCCGCCCGCCGCCCCGATCGACCGAGCGGTCACCCGGGGCCGGCGGCGATCAGAGGAGGGGATCATGAAGGCGAACGGTCTGTTGATGGAGATCGCCTGGCCACGGCTGCCCAGCGGAATCGCCACACCAGGTGAACTCGCCGACCGGCTGGACGCCGACCTGCGGGACCGCGCCAGGGTCGCCGCGTTCGACGAGCACGGTCTGTGGGTCCGGGTCCACCAGCCGCACCAGGTCGAGGCGCTCGCTGCCGAACTCGCCTATAAGCTCTCCCAGGTTGGCGCGCCCGATCAGACGTTCCTCTCCTGGCACGACGAGCTGGGTGATCATCGTCGTTCGCTGAGCGGCCGTCGGATCGGGATGCACCGCAAGGTCGCCTGAACATTCCGGCGAATTCTCGACGAGGTCCCGGGAAGCCCGGGAAGCCTAGAAGATGGTGGATCGGCCCGGTCAGCCCTCGGTCAGCCCCCGATCGGTCGGCTGGCGGTCAGCCCGCGGCCGGCTGGAGGGTCTCCCGAGCGATCGCGGTGCCGAAGCGGACGGCGCCAGGGGNCGGGACCGGGCAGGCTGTCATCGGCTTCTGGGGCAACGGACAGAAGTGGACCCCGTCGGGGCTGCGGACCGTGACGACCCCGCCGGGCTCGCAGGTCTCGCCCGCGGCACAGGGCATCGTCGAGGTGAACCGGCCGTCCATGGTCAGGACCCGACCCGCGGGGACCACCCGGGTACGTTCGTGCTCCGCGGCGATCTGGCGCCACAGGCGGTCCAACGGGGTCATCCCGGCCTCGTCGACCGTCTGGTCACGCCGTGGCGGCGCATCCACGAGGACGACTTCGATGCCCTGATTCGTCAGCATCGTGACGGCCTTCGTCACGTCCTCCCGGTAGGCCGTCACCAGGTCACGACCCTGCATACAGGGCGTCACCTGGTTGCCGGAGAACACCAGAACCGCGGTGGTCGGCCGCCAACGCCGCGCCTGGTCGCGGATGTCCATGAGCCAGTCGCAGGGAGCCGTGCCACCCCAGGTGCGCACCAGCACGGCGGTCCCGCCGTCCGCGCGGGCCGCCTCGTCGAAGGCGTCACCCGCCTCCCAGGCGAGCGAGTCGCCCCACAACGCCACCCGTGGCCTGTCGTCGGAGGTCCTGTTCACCACCAGGGCACCCCCGACCAGGACGATCGCGACGACGAACAGCCAGCCGATCGGTCCCCGCCGTCCGATCCGCACGGTCCGCCCCTTCCTGCCCCGCCGCGCCGGCCGGTATCACCGGATCCCCGATCACGTCCGACCCTGCCCGGCTGCCCACCACCTCATCGTGCTTCCTGCCCGGCGCTGTTCTGGTGACGGGTGTGCCGTCCCCACGAGCGGACATTACTGAACGTACCGCCCATAGCTGTTCTATCCAGAGACCCGAGTAGCTCCGCTAGCGCGGGCGGTCGTGGCCGAGACGGAGGCTGGGGGCGGGGCATGGCGGTACCCGTGGCGGTGGGNATGGGGGCGCCGGTCGGAAGGCGAGACCGGATCTGTGGGAGAGTTTTTGCCATGACGCGGTCCGTTGCGACGCGCAGGCCCGCCATGGCACGCCGTGCCGCCGCCACGGCGTTGACCCTGGGCGGCGCGGCCGGGCTCACCTACGGCATTCCGTCGCTCACCACACTGCGTCGACTACGGCTGCGGTGGACGCCGGCGCTCGCAGGGCTCGGCGCGCCCGATCACGTCGCGCTCACCTTCGACGATGGTCCGGATCCCGTGTCCACGCCACAGTTTCTCGACGTGCTCGCCGAACTCGACGTGCGGGCGACGTTCTTCGTCCTCGGTGGTCTGCTGGAACGCGCACCGACGTTGGCGCGGGAGATGGCCGCCGCCGGGCACGAGCTGGCCGTGCACGGCTGGGATCATCGCCCGATGCTGTTGCGCGGTCCCCGCTCCACGCACGACCATCTCGCCCGCACCCGGGACCTGGTCGTCGAGATCACCGGTCGCGCGCCGCGGTTCGTCCGGCCGCCGCACGGCATCCTCTCGGCCGGGCTGCTCGTCGCGGCCCGCCGCCTCGACCTCAGCCCCGTCCTGTGGTCGGCATGGGGACGCGACTGGACGGCCGAGGCGACGCCGGGCAGCGTGCTGGGCACCCTCGCCCCCGACCTGTGCGGGGGCGCCACGGTGCTGCTGCACGACTGTGACTGCACATCGGCCCCCGGGGCCTGGCGCAGCGCGCTCGGGGCTCTGCCCGGGATCGCCGCGCGCTGCGACGACGCCGGCCTGCGCCTTGGACCACTCGCCGAGCACGGCCTACCGGCCTGGTCGAATCCTCCTTCTGGCAGGAGCGGCCGGGCAGGTCAGACGGCCGGGTAGAGGGAGTAGCTCGGGAAGTTGCCGACGAGCCGCTCGTCGGCGTCCGTGCCTACGGTGACGGCCCTGGCCAGATGGACACCGCCGACGAAGGCCCCCTTCCAGGAGGCGCCGCGGCCACCGAACGGCTCGTCCCGGTCGCCGCGGGAGCGCGGCTTGTTGACTCCGACCTTGAACGCCTGCAGCTCCCCGGCGAGCCGGCGGGCATGGGACTCGTCGTCGCAGGCCAGTGAGGCAACCAGCGCGCCGTTGGAGGCGTTCATCGCCGCCAGCAGCTCAGCCTCCGAGTCGACGACGACGATGGTGTCGACCGGGCCGAACGGCTCCGCGTGGTGCAGCGCGGACGACGCCGGCGGGCTCAGGATCGCCACCGGCGGCACGTAGGCGGAGGNGTCCTGCCCGGGGATGAACCGGCCGTCCGCGAGGTCTCCGCGGTAGATCGGCACGCCGCCCTTCGTGATCGCCTCGTCGATCTTCGCGGCCAGCTCGGTCGCCTTGTCCGCGGTGATGACCGGGCCGTAGTCCAGCTCGGGCAGCTGGTCGGTGTCGTCGGCGACGGCGAGGGGATGGCCGAACCGGACGCCGGAGACCACCGGCAGGTACATCTGGAGGAACCTGTCGAACAGTTGGCGCTGGACGACGTAGCGGGGGTAGGCGGTGCAGCGCTGCTTGCCGTACTCGAAGCCCTTCTTCAGATGGGCGGCGAGCACGTCCCACTGGGAGAAATCCCAGATACCCCAGGCGTTGAGGCCCTCCTGCTCTAGGAAGTGGCGCTTACCGGTGTCGACCAGGGCAGCGGCGACCTGGCCACCCGCCGACCGGCCGCCCACGAAGGCCAGGCAGCCGATCTCGGGGGCGCGGACCAGCGCCGAGCTCAGCCGGGAACCCGATCCGGAGACCAGCGAGACCGGCAGACCCTCCCGGCGGGCCAGTGCGCTCGCCAGGGTCAGGCAGGCGGCGCCGCCGTCGGTCGGGGTCTTGGCGATGGTGCCGTTGCCGGCGAGGATCTGGACGAGCACGGCATGCATGAGCACGCTCATCGGGTAGTTCCAGCTGGCGATGTTGCTCACCGGACCGGGTAGCGGGGTGCGCCCGGCGATCATGCCGTCGATCTCGTCGATGTACCAGCGCACCCCGTCGAGGGCACGGTCGACGTCGGTGCGCGCCAGTCGCCAGGGCTTGCCGATCTCCCAGACGAGCAGGAGAGCCAGCAGGTCGCGGTGGGCGTCCATGGCGTCAACGGCGGCGCGTACTCGGGCCTTGCGCTCGGGCAGCGCCACGTCGCGCCAGTGCTTGTGGTCGTCGAGAGCGGCCCGGATCGCATCCCGGGCCTCGTCCTGCTCGATCATCGGGGGCCCGGCGATCGGTGTGCCGTCGACGGGGGACAGGCTGTGCAGTGGATTTCCAGTTCGATGCCAGTGCCCGCCCCAGAGATTACGGAGGCGGTCCTCGTCGAACGCCTCGGGGGCAACCTGGCGGCAGGTGGTGAACGCCTCGGACCAGGTGGTACCCGGCTTAATGTGGAGTCGTGGCTGGGAGCTGCTGGATGCTGCGGCCATACCGGTGATATTGACGGTCATCCGCCGATCACGCCAGGCAAAGCGGCCCACTATTTCGAGGATTCTTAGATGACTGTATCAGATTAATAACTCTCGGTAATTTCCTGCATAAATCGTCATGTGGTCACTCATCGCCCCCGCTCGATATCCAATGATCTTGCTGGTGCTGCTGGTGCTGNTGGTGCTGCTGGTGCTGGCTTGCCGCTCTGGTCGCCGGGGTCGTTGCCAGGAGGAAACCGGGCGCGACTCGCCACGCGAACATGGTCCTATGCGGGTGGGTGGCAGCGTCCACCGCGTACTATTTCCGGCATGTCGGATGCGTTTATCGGGCAAGATGGTGGCACCACTTCGGCGCCGTCACGACCTCGGGTGTGTACTTCATCACGTAGAGTGGGATGGTGTCCGAACCGCCTTTCGTTCGCGTCCGGGTTGCCGCCGCTCGGACCATTCGATCCTGATTCCCGGATGTGTGATGACGGCCAGTGTCGTGCCGCCGTCGGCCGCTGAAGCCGACTCCGTCGAGGGCTCCGCGCTGATCCGGGTCCTCGTAGTAGATGATCATGAGTTGTTCCTTCAGGGCCTGCAGACGGTCCTGGAGATCGAGGAGGACATCAGCGTCGTCGGCCGGGCCGGTAACGGTCAAGAGGCTCTGACCTTGGCCTCCGGGACATCGCCGGACATCGTCCTGATGGATGTCCGGATGCCGGGCCGGGACGGGATCGCCGCGGCGGGTGCCATCAAACGTGCTGTTCCGCGCACGCGTATCGTGATGCTCACGGTCTCGGACGAGGAGTCTGACCTGTTCGAGGCGATCAAGGCGGGTGCGGNCGGGNACCTGCTGAAGTCGATTCCGCCGCACGAGGNGGCCGACGCGGNGCGGGCTGTCCACAATGGGCAGAGCCTGATCAGTCCTTCGATGGCATCGAAGTTGATGGTCGAGTTCGCCACGATGGCCCGGGGTACCGAGGACCGTCCTCGGGCGCACGCCCCGCACCTGACCGCGCGAGAACTCGAGGTACTGAAGCTGGTCGCTGAGGGGCGCGCGAACCGCGAGATTGCCCGCAAGCTGTTCATCAGTGAGAACACGGTCAAGAACCACGTTCGTAACATCCTGGACAAACTGCAGCTGCACTCGCGGATGGAGGCCGTGATGTACGCGGTTCGTCAGGGGCTGTTCGACATCGAGTGAGCCCGGCGGGGCCGCACGGTTGCCACGGTGGGCCTCTGTCCGCCAACCCGCGGGGCCTGGTCGGCGGGATATTGCTCTGGGGTGGGTGACGGGACTTGAACCCGCGGCCACCGGGACCACAACCCGGTGCTCTACCAGCTGAGCTACACCCACCAGAACCTGGCTGCCATGCCGAAGGAGGAGACCCGGCCGGACCGGAGATCCTCCGACCGGTGCGAATCCGGGATATTCCGAATCCGGGACGTTCCACCCACGCCGCCTGACCAAGCGAAGCTATCGTACCGGTCCGCGCCACTGGATGGGCAAGGGGGTTACCCCGGTCATGCCCGCCGCGCTCTGCGAGATCACTGCCCGTTCAGGCGGGCGGTGGAAGGTCTCCCGTCCAGCCGCGCGGGTGAACCGGCCGGGTCGTCCGGTTGCGGGTGCTCGGAGCCTCCGGCGGTCAGGGAGGCCAGCGACGCATCGGCCTGGTCGCGGATCTCGGCGGCGATCGCGCGGGCCTGCTCGGTGCCCGGCCCCGGCTGGGGAACGAACACGGCCCGTCGGTAGTAGCGCAGCTCCTCGATGCTCTCCTGGATGTCCGCCAGGGCCCGGTGGCCGCCGCGTTTGACCGGAGCCGCGTAGTAGGCCCGCACGTACCAGCGGCGGGCGAGCTCCTTGATCGACGAAACGTCGATCATGCGGNAGTGCAGGNGAGCGTCCAGCGACGGCAGATAGCGTGCGAGGAAGGTGCGGTCCGTGGCGATCGAGTTGCCGCACAACGGGGCCTTGCGCACCTCGGGAATCCGGGTGCGGACGTAGTCGAGGAGCTGGCGCTCCGCGTCGTCGAGGGACAAGGTGGACGCCCGGACGGCGGCGGTCAGGCCCGAGGCCTCGTGCATCTCGCGGACGACCGGCTCCATGGTCTGCAGCGCCTCCTCCGGCGCCGAGATGACCAGGTCGATGCCCTCGTCGAGGATGTTGAGCTCACTGTCCGTGACCAAGCAGGCCACTTCCAGGAGTAGATCCGACGCGGCGTCCAGGCCGGTCATCTCGCAGTCGATCCACACTAGTCGATCCATCCCGCTGACACTATGGTCTGCGGTCGCCGTCGTCACGTGCACCCTCGGGTTCTCGTCGTATGGCTGAGTGCCCGCTCCGTCGAGATCATCCTATAGTCCCTGCTCCGTTACTGACGGTGAAGCTGATGGAGATCTGAGTGTTCCCGGCTCCGACCAGGATCGCGGTCAGGGTGTACAGCCCGTCCGGGACCTCGGAGGTCTGCCATCCGCCGGGATGCGGCGTGAACAGGTACGGCGGGCCNGGGAGATCCCGCCGGTACGGCCCGGTCGGTCCGTTCAGCACGTACGTCAGGGGGCCGGCGTAGCCCGTCGTTTCCACCCGGATGATGCGGAAGCCGGAGATGGTCTCGCCCTGGTGGATGCCGGCGAAGGTGAACGGTGCGACGGACATCGTCGACGACGGCGTGGGCATGGCGCCCGGGCCGGACCGGGATGGACGACCGTCGGGTGCGGGGGATGCCGCCGGGGTCGGACCGGACCGGGGTTCCTGGCTGTGATAGCCGAACACCAGGATCGGCATCAGGACCAGGGCAGCGAAGAACAGCGCAAGACCGACCCAACCCCGCCTGAGGGCATCCACGCTGACTGCGTCCCTCCGCCATGCCGCCCATGGGTTCGGGTCACTTTAATGGGCGGGAAGGTGATCGACTCCCGCGGCCTGGGACCGACCGGGATCGAAGCGCGCAGTCGGGCNGGGGGAGGGAGGAAGTGGGCCGACGGCGGGTTGACGGGCACGCCGCCCGCCGCGGCGTCGGATCGGTATGGGTTGTCCGGATCGGCATGGGTTGTCCGGATCGGCGCGGGAGGCGCAGCCGCTTGTCGATGCGGCTGCCGAGGGCAGAACGATCTAGCGGGTGCGCCTGCGCCGGCCGGGTGGCCGGTTCGGCGGATGGGCGGGCCCGCGATTGTCCCGCGGTCGCTGGCGCACCCCTTGCCGACTGAGCCCCAGGATGCGCTGCTGTGCGATGCGCTCCTGCCGAAGACAGCGACCACGATCCACGCCCCGACCGTAGCCGCCATCTGCGTCTTCCGCGTCCCTCGTCACATGGTGTTTACCTTGTCCCCGGCGTGTCGCTGGCTCTCGCTCACCCTCCTCCCCGGCCCCTGGGCCGCCCCTGGTCGGCCTTCGGACGGCCGGTGACCCTCAGGGCCGGCGGGTGACCCTCAGGGCCGGCGGGTGACCCTCAGGGCCGGCGGGTGACCCTCAGGGCCGGCGGGTGACCCTCAGGCGGCCAGCGGGGTGGAGGAGCGCCCGCCGTGGCCCGGCCGGTCGGCGCGCCCGGTGGCGAAGGCGGGCTCCAGGGCCAGGTCCAGCACCTCCCGGACGTCGGTCACCAGGTGGACGGTGAGCGCGTCGCGCACCGGCGCCGGGACGTCGTCCAGGTCCGGGCCGTTACGCGCCGGCAGCAGCACCGTGGTGATGCCGGCGCGGTGCGCGGCGAGCAGCTTCTGCTTCACCCCGCCGATCGGCAGCACGCGCCCGGTCAGCGACACCTCGCCGGTCATCGCCACATCCGCCCGGACCGGCCGACCGGACAGCAGCGACGCCAGGGCCGTCGTCATCGTTACCCC
This sequence comes from Frankia sp. Allo2, assembly GCF_000733325.1. NCBI lineage: Bacteria > Bacillati > Actinomycetota > Actinomycetes > Frankiales > Frankiaceae > Frankia > Frankia sp. Allo2. Next base: position 652 of record NZ_JPHT01000035.1, on the reverse strand, counting down.
GGCGCTCGGCCCGTCCTTCGGCACCGCACCCGCGGGGATGTGCACGTGGACACCGCGGTCGGCCAGATCGCCGACGGGAAGTTCCAGCTCCACCCCGCGCGAGCGCAGGTAGGACAGCGCGATCTGCGCCGACTCCTTCATCACGNCGCCGAGCTNCCCGGTCNGGGTGANCCCGNCCCCGCCGGTCTCCGGGTCGGCCAGCGACGCCTCGACGAACAGGACGTCACCGCCGGCGCCGGTCACCGCCAGGCCCGTCGCCACTCCCGGGAGGGCGGTGCGCTCCGCCGACTCCGGGGTGTGCCGCGGCCGGCCGATGTAGCCGGGCAGGTTCCCGGCATCGATCGTCACCGGCAGGGTGGCCTCGCCGAGCGCCACCCGGGCGACGATCTTGACGGGGTAGAGAAAAGTTGCGATGACCCCAGATGTGGCAGGGGACCCCAGCGAGGCCCGCATGCTCGGGGCTTCGCCGGGGTCCCAAGGGCCAGCCGACGGAGGGTTTGGAGTCAACCCCGCCGGCTGGGGCTCAGATGCACTGACCTCGAACCCGAGATCACGGGATCATCATGGCCATACAGGTCGTGGTCAGGTCAGGCGCCACGTGGCATAGCTACGCGCCAGGGCGGCTCGGTTCTGAGCGGCAAGGCTGTCCGAC
>NZ_JPHT01000034.1:0-46579 GCF_000733325.1 Frankia sp. Allo2 | reverse complement strand
CCTCCCGGCTGACCCCGACCCCCGAGACCCCAGCGGAGTGCCCCACGGTCACGCCGCCCACGATCATGCCCCAACGGGATTTCCGAATACGTACGCACGGAGAACCCGTCAACGCGGAACCCCAAAAGTGTGCCCGGATCGCCTGGTTTCCCCTCGACGAGATTCCCGACAGCACGTATCCATACACCCGTGTCGGCATCGATCTCCACAGGCGGCGGGAGAACTTTGCCATCTCCGGGTGGGAGACATAGAAAGCGCTACGACGGCATCCGTACCGTTTGCTAGCGAGCCAACTGATCCTTGCGAAAGCGGATCGAATATGTCCGGACCATCACACTCGGCCGGCGGTGGGACTGGATAGACGACATGTTGACGCCATTGGTGAGCCGGCAATCCGGTACTCCGGGTCCCGTGTCGGCTGTCATTCCATACCATGGAAATCTCAGCTCGGCTGGTCGTTCCTCTCAACCAGCGAGAGGACCGGCGAGTCGACACGGTCCGCCCCCTCGTCTCACCCTGCTCCCGAACGTTTCCCGAGTGTTCGCCATCCCTAGCGGCAATGATCTTCCTTCAAGTGAGGCATCTGCCCAGCTCACGGCGCTCCGCGGCCCCGAACCGAAGCTTCGCGCTGAAGGGAATGGTTCGCGCCCGTCCGCTGGGGATAGTGGCGTCACCTCGTGAGTTTCTCGTCCCGGTCAGTGGGCCACCCGGGGCGAGCGCCGCGTTGGTGCACGCTGCACCCTTTGGCCGGAAGGTTGGAATCTTGGCATCACGTGAGCNTTTCCTGACCCGCCGCTCGAACGACTCCTTCCCGCATGCCTGAGAGTATTCAAGTGTTGGAGAAATTCCTCGACTGCTCGCGCTTTTCTCTGGTCCGCCGCCGTCGATGCCAGGTGGAGGAAAGGGCGCATTGATATCGGCGGAGACTCGTGACCGGCATTTCACCCTGATTGCCGTCGATTCTTCTTCCCTGCTGCGCCTTCCGGTCGCTCTTGCCTCGCTACCGGCATGAGTCAGGTTGATTGCGCGGCGCACCTCTACCTGTAACCCATCGAGAGGAACGATGATGAATGCGCGGGTTTTCCATACCGTCGTGGTGGGTGCCGGCCCCGGGGGGTTGATTGCAGCCTACCGATCTGATGTGCCCGCGCCGGGCCTTCTCCTCCTCGACGGAGGTGACGATGTGGAGGAGCGGATTGGCGCTCTGGGCTCCGATAGCCGAGGGGACGTGGTGACCCGGGGGTTTGGCGGTGCCGGGCTGTTCTCGGACGGCAAGCTGTGCTTGTCACCGCGGATCGGGAGCACCGTCAGCCACAGATTCGATCCTTCTCGCGTTTCCGCGCGGCAGCACGCGATCGATGAGGTTCTTCGCTCCGGCGAGCGGGCCGACCTGCACGGCGGGGACGCCGAAGCCGCAGAAAATTTCGAGAAACGCGCGAAGGTCGCCGGATTAGAATATGTTCATTATCCGGTCCGTCACGTCGGGACCGACCAGCTACCTCGGATGCTCAGCCGGTTGCGGACGCGTCTGGCGGCGAGGGCGACGGTCGCCTGCCGTACGACGTGTATCGGTATCCGCCCGTCAGGACGTTCCGATTTCCGGTGGGAGCTGGAGTTGGATGGTCCCGGGGTCAGGCGGGTCCACGCGGTCAACGTCGTCCTGGCCCCGGGGAAGGTCGGCGCATCGTGGCTCGGGGACGTGGGTCGGGAGCTGGGCCTGGGCCGCGACGACGCCCAACCGAAGATCGGGTTCCGGTTGGAGGGAGCGAAGGAGTTCCTCGGACCGCTGCTGGAGATAGCCACCGACCCGAAGGTCATCTGGAGCGGGCCCGATGGGGTCGAGGTCCGAACCCACTGCGTGTGCTACGGCGGCGACGTCGTCGCGGCCGACTATCACGGGCTGACCCTGGTAGGCGGGCATGCGACCTCAGCGCATGCCGAGAACCGCTCCAACAGCGCGATTATTGCAACGGCCGGCCGGAGATTGCCCCTCACCGCTGACGATGCCCGCACGCTCGTGGCCGCGATCAACCGCCGCCACGGTGGGCTGATCGGCCAGCGGCTCGGCGCCTTCCTTCCGGACACGCCTCTGCCCACCAGCCAGGCGGTAGGCGAGTTTGTGCCGAGCCTGCCCGATGCCGCGCCCGGCGACTTCACCGCCGAGTTCCCGACAGCGATCGTGAGCGCGCTACAAACATTTCTTTTCCGGCTCGCCTCCCTGTGTCCGGGGGTTCTGCACCCGGATAACTTTCTCTACGGGCCCGCGGTGGAACGGTGGGCATCACGTTTCACGGTTACCGACGAGATGGAAGCCCCAGGCCAGCCGGGACTGTATCTCGTGGGCGACGGCCCCGGGCTCACCGGCGGCATCATCGGCGCGGCGGAAACAGGCTGGCTCGCGGGCGACGCCATTACTGCGCAGGCGCGCCGTTAGTGCACTTTTCGCCCATTAATATCGGCGACTCAACATCGGAGGTCCGCTATGGCGGAAACCATCGACTCCATTTTCATACCGACCGAGCTGACAGCCGGTCATGCACCGCTCTGGACCGGTCGGGAGCTGCATCCCGATGCCTATCTCCAGCGGATCGACGATGCGCACCGCGCCGACCTGGCCGCGGCGGTGCGCGCGGCGAGTGCCCGGTTGGCATCCCGAGACCTGTTCCACGACCGTGACCTCACAGACCAGGACGTTCTCCTGCCGCACCTGGACGCGCCGCTCGCCGCGCTCGCCACGGCGGTCGCCGTGGGACACGGCTTCGCCGTACTCCGGGGCTTACCTGTGGAGGATCTCGACGACCGCGAGTGCCTCGTGCTGATCCGCGGCATCGCGGCCCGGCTGGGACGGATCGCGACCCAGAGCCGCGACGGGCAGCTTGTCCGTCGCGTTCGGGCGAGTGGCCGGCAGCTCGGTGACGGCCGGGTACGGGGACACCAAACCGCGGAACGGTTGTGGTTTCACACTGACGGCGCCGACGCGACGCTGCTGCTGTGCCGGCGCCCCGCGGACCGGGGTGGGATGAGCCGCGTGGCGTCCGCCGCGGCGGTGCACAACGCGATGCTCGCGAGCGCGCCGAACCTCGTCGCCGAGCTCTACCAGCCGTTTCACTTCCACATGGCCGGCGGGAACATCCCCGGCGGCCCACCGACGTTCCTCTCGCCGATCTTCTGCGCGTACCGCGGGCTTTTCAGTGTCCGCTTCGTGCGGCACACGCTCCTGGAGACGCAGACGGTCACCGGTGTGCCGCTGTCCCCGACAGCTCTCGCGGCGTTTGACCTCCTCGACGAGGTCGCCGACCAGCTGGCCTGCGACATGGAACTTCGGCCCGGTGATCTCCAGATCGTCCACAACCACTGTGTTCTGCATTCCCGCACGGCCTACACCGACGCGCCCGACCCCCGGCAGGCCCGCCACCTGCTGCGCTGCTGGATCACCCTGCCGGCCCCCGACCGCCGGCCCGGTGCCGTCGAGCAGGGCCTGCGAGGCGGATGGCTCACGGACGATCTACAGCAGGCTGCCGCCTCCACCTGGACACCTCCCACCGCCGCCGGTCTTGCGGACGGCCCCACGTGACCGGCCCGCAGGCATGGCGGCAGGAGATCACCGTCGCCCTCGACCGACTGGCCCGTGATCGCCGCGACCAGCCCGCGGTGATCGACTCCGGGGGTGCGTGCACCTTCGGCCAGCTGGGCCGGGACGCCCACCGTCTTGCCCGTGATCTTGGCGGTGAGGGCGGCCGTGGCCTGCTGCGTCCCGTCACCGCCCGGTCGGAGGCGGATTTCCTCGTCGAGGTGTTCGCCACCTGGCTGGCCGGGGGAATCCCCCTGCCGCTGTCCGCCCGTGGGGCCGCGGTGTCGACACCGGATTTCCCGCGCGCTCCGGCTGGCGGATGCGAGCCGTGGAAGGCGATCGTCGGCGTCTGTGACGGCCTCTACCGCCCGCTGGTGACACATGGGGAGCCCCCGAGCGTCCCGCGGAAGGCGCTCGCGCTCGGCCTGCGCCCCGACGGGCGAGCATTGATCGGCTCCCCGTTGCACCTCAACGGCCCGTTCGAGTTCGCCGTGCGGCAGATCCTGCTCGGCGGCACCGTCGTGATCTGTCCGGTCTTCACCCCGCAGGTGTGGGTCACCTACGCGGGCCGCCACCGGCCGACCTGGGCGTTCCTCGTGCCCACGCAGCTGCGCCGGCTGCTCGACGACGCCGGCGAGACCGCCGTCGCGAAGGCCGCCTCGTCGGTGGACAGGCTGGTCTACTCCTCCCAGCCCTGCCCACCCGACCTCCGCGGGCGTCTGCTCGCGTTGCTGGGCGGCGACCGGCTCGCGGAGTATTACGGCACCGCCGAATACGACGGCACGCTGCGCGTCGGAGCCGCCGACGGTGGCGTCCCGATCGACGGAGCCGAGATACGGATCACCGGGCCGCAGCGGGTGCCGGTTCCCGCGGGGACGGTCGGCACGATCGAAGGGCGAAGCCGCGTGGGGCTCGCCAGCCACCCTGTTCCCGGGGCATGCCCACCATCCGGTGCGTGGCAGAGCGTCGGTGACCGCGGCCATCTCGACGGCACCGGACGGCTGCATGTCGCCTCCGTCGCCGTGCCTGGACGGGCGATCGTCGGCGGCGTCAACGTCGCCGTCGCCCAGGTCCGTGTCGTGCTCGCCGCTCACCCCGCGATCAGCGACTGCACGGTGTCGGTGGTCCCCGACGCCGTCTACGGCCATCGTCTGACTGCCCGCGCATGCACCCGGCATCCGACGCTGACGGCCGAGGAGATCCACGCCTACTGCGCCACCCGCCTCGCCGCGCCCGAACGGCCGAGCCGCCTTGACCTGATCCGTCTCAGCCCGTCGGAGGCCACTGCCCATGCCGTCGACCTGTGACCTGTGTGACGCCCTCGACCCGGCCGTCAGCGACTGCGCGCTGCAACGGCACCTGACCGTGGCAGCGCCCCGCATCCTGGCGGCGAACGCGTATGCCGCCGCGGTCCCCACCATCGGGGCGTACGTCGCCGGCTACCTGCTCCTCGTCCCCCGAAGCCATGTCCTGTCCCTGGGCGCACTCGACCGCACTGCTCGCGCCGGCGTCGACGCGCTGATGCGGGAGATGGCCGCACGTCTCGCCGATCGTTACGACAGCCCGGTGCTGGGCTTCGAGTACGGCCTGAACGCCGCCGGGCAGCGGCGGATCGAACACGGCCACCTGCACCTGCTCCCCACCGAGGCGAACCTGCGCGGGTGGCTGGCCAAGCGGCTCACCGGCCATCCCATCGCCTCCCTGGTCGACCTGCCCGCTGACCCGGCCCACTCCTACATCCTGGTGCGTGATCAAAGCGGTGCGTTGACCGTCTACCCGGTCCCGACCGGCACCCATCCCCGCATTCGGCTGCGGCACGTCGTCGCCGCCCTCGACCCACGACTGGACGGAAGCGACTGGGACTGGGAGAGCGATCCCCACGCCGATCTCATGCGCCGCACCGTGGACGATCTCGCCCCCACCACCAGCCGGCCGCTGCCATGACAACCCCGTGGACCCTCGCGGCTCTCTGGCAGCGCATCGCCGCGCAGCAGCCCCACCAGACCGCGCTGATCCACGGCGATCAGGCGTGGACGTGGGCGCAGTTCGACGCGGCATCAGCGGCCCTCGCCCGCACCCTGCGGCGGCACGGAGTGCAGGCCGGCCAGGTCGTCGCCCTCTGCCTGCCGAACATCCCCGAACACCTTGTCAGCCTCGCTGCCGTGCTCCGTCTCGGCGCAACGCCCGCGCAGCTCAACCCCCGCTACCGTGCCCGCGAACTCGACCAGCTTCACCGCCTGCTCCAGCCCGCCGCAATGATCGCCGATCCGGTCCAGGTCCCAGACGTCGCGACGCTCCACGCCCGCTGCCAACCTGGCCAGGAAGTACCGATCCGCCCCCTCGGAGGCCACGGGCTGCTCCTGACCTCCGCGGCCCCGCGGGCATCCTCGTCGCCGCCGGCGAATGGGCCGCGACCGCCTTTGATGATCAAATGTACGGGTGGGACCACCGGCACNCCCCAGGCCGTGCTCTGGCGCGTCGCCGACATCCTGGACAACCTCAACGCCCACANCCCCTGGGCCCGCCACGACCTGTCCCGCCCTCTCACCCGGATGGCGTCCCTGACGCTGGCCGACGCGCGCATCGTCGTCGCCAGTCCCCTCAGCCACGGCTCGGGTCTGACGCGCGCGATGGGCGCGCTCTGCGCCGGCGGCACAGTGATCACCCTGCCAGGGTCGTCCTACGACCCCGACAGGGTGCTCGACACGGTCGTGCAGCAGCGCGCCGACACCCTGGCGATCGTCGGCGACGCCTACGCACGACCGCTCACGAGCGCGCTTGGCGCCCGCCTCGGCGCTGACCTGTCCGCTTTGCGGACGGTCACCTCGTCGGGCGCGCCGTGGACGGACCAGGTCAAGACCGAACTCCTCGCCCTGGTCCCACACCTGCGGCTGGTCGAAACCCTCGGCGCCACCGAGGCCACCGGCCTGGGATCATCACTCGCCCGCCTCGGAGACGTACCTGCGACCGGGTCCTTCGACCTCGGCCGACACGCCCGGGTGTTCCACGCTGATGGAACCCCGACCGCGGTCGGTGAGACGGGACAGGTCGCGGTCCACCGGCCGCTGCCCGTCGGTCTGCACCCCCACGGCACGCTTCCACCCCACCGCTACGTCCGCGCCTATGACGGCCGCACCTACCTCCTGTCCGGAGACCTCGTCCGGCTTCAGACGAGTCGGAGGATCGCGCTGCTCGGCCGCGAGCAGGACTGCATCAACACCGGCGGGGAGAAGGTGTACGCCCCCGATGTCGCCGCCGTCCTCCTGGCCCACCCCCACGTCGCCGACGCCGCCATCCTCGCCGTCCCCGACACGCGGCTCGGGAGCACCGTCGGCGGCCTCCTCCAGCTCCACGCCGGCGGCAGACTCGCACAGGTACTGGGTGACATCCGTGGCGACCTCGCCGGCTACAAGATCCCACGGGTGGTGCGGGTCGTCGCCGCCATACCCAGGACCCCGGCCGGGAAGGTCGACCTCGTCCGCGCCCGCCAGCTCCTCAGCGACCAGGAGGCCAGTTCATGACATCACCCGCCGTCGCCGCGTGGGCTGACCTCATCACGCTCGCCGAGCAAGAACAGCAGGCGCTCCTCGCCGTCCTGACCCGGCTTGTCNCCGACCCCCGCCTCGAAGCCCAGGTCGCCGCAGCCCTGGACTACCCCGGCTGGCCGCTACCCCTCACGCTGCTACCGCACCGAGCGGCACACCTCACTGCCGGCACACCCGAACTCGCCACCTTCGCGTCCGTCTCGACTGCCGCGACGACCGCGGTCCTCACGACACTGAACCGATGGGGCTGGCCGTCTCCCGCCTCGTGCGCCGCCAGCGACGCCGCCTGGCTTCTCCTCCAACNCGCCGACACCNAANCCGAGNCCCGCCACGATCTCCTCCGCGATCTGGCGCGCACGTGGCAGCACCGCGGGGCCGACCCGCGACAGCTGGCTCTCCTGACGGACCGGGACCGTTCCCTGCGCGGTGAGGAGCAGCTGTACGGAACATTCGTCCTCATTCGTGACGACCGCCCGCGCTTCCTCTACCCGATTGCCGACATCAACCATATTGATGATCAGCGGAGTCGGATCGGACTGCCGAGTCTCGCCGACGACACGCCCTACGCCTACTGCCCGATCACCCCCTACCGGCAGGCCCGCAGCGCACCCGTCAACCTCTGGGCGCCGGCCACCAGCCCAGCCCCACAACTCCGGCGCACCCAGCAGCGGACACCACAGAGCCTCGCCGGCGATGCCACCCCTCGCCACGGCGTCTACCTCGCGGCGACGCTGCGCGACCGAGACGAGATCCGCCGTATCCGCGCCCGCCTGCCCCCGCCCCTGGAATCCACCGCCCGCTGGCTCGACCTCGACCCCCTCACCCGACCCAGCAGCCAGTTCGACGCAGGCATCGTCGTCAACCAACTCGCGGCCCAGCTCTGCATCCACGACATCGCCCGCGCGCGCCTTCTCCTCGCCTACCCGCTCAGCCGGCGCAGCGACGGCGTCACGGCCGAGATCGGCTGCGCGCTCGCCTACGGCAAACCCGTCATCATCGCCAAGGGCTCACCCCGATGCAGCTTCGACATGCTGCCTTCCGTCACGATCAGCGACGACATCGACAGCGCCCTGACTGCGGCACATCACGCCCTCACGGACCACGCCACCTGAACAATCCAGCAGGCAGAAGGCCCCTCAGCGCGAGACCTGGACCGGGATCTCGAACGGTACGAACATCGGCATCCCCGGCGTGTCCGACCAAACCTTCGGCACCGGCGTCACCCCGGTCGCCACCGTGGCGCGCTCCGACGGCGTGAGCACACCCAACGCGGCCCGCTCCTCCAACGGCAGGAAATCCAAGGCCAGACGCCGCACCACATAATCGATGATCGACGTGGCCTGTGGGATCTCCGCGTCGTCGGTTAGCCCCGCCGGCTCGAACCGCAGGTCTATGAACTGCCGAACGAACGTCACCAGCGGTACGTCGTGCGCCAGACCAGTCGAGATCGCCAACGAGAGGGTCTCGGTCATCCCGCGCAGGGTCGACCCCTGCTTCGCCATGATCAGATTGACGTCCGCCAGCGAACCGTCAGCGTGCAGGGACGTGATGACGAAGCCGTAAGCGCCGCCCACCGTGAACGACCTCGTCACGGACTCGCGATGCCGTGGCGCGCGCCGTGCCACGCCACTGGGCGGCTGGGTTCCCATCGTTGATGTTGCGTCAACCACAACACGTTCCTCTCGATCGGCGCGTCGATGCCGCATACTCACATCCGGAGACGATCACAACAGATAGCGCCACCACATCCCGAGCAGTGCCAGATGTTGTGGCCGATCCGAGATGTCAGCATAGGGCACCGGCCGTCCGATCNCACCGTGGAGGCGTCGGCGTGTCCGACCGCGCCCAGCCGCACTCGCCGGGCCCACCCCGGCCGCCTCGAACCACCCGCATGAACCACGCGCGCCATAGCCACAAGCCTGAACGAGCGCCGGTCCTCGACCAGGAGCGGGCTGGGTTGACCCGCGATGTACGCAACTGACGTTGTCGTCGGCTGGGCGCGGTCGTCGGGATTCCAGCGAGGCAGGCGGCGTGCGAGGGTCAACATGACCCAAACCGGTGAAGCACCGGGCGATCCCGGTGCATCTGTAGGTCTGCGCCGTCGCCAGTGCTGCCCAAGAAAGCGAACCGGACCGGCCAGCGTCGCACGCCCCATCAGCGCCAACTCGATCCCGGCCTGGGTGTGACCCCGGGCGCGCCTCCACGTTCGGATGGGCATTCGGTATCCACGAACAATTCCGCGTGAGATCCGAGATCGTCGTGGAAGTTACGGCGCCGTATGTCGCCGTCTGCGCAGGTAGCGGCATAGCGCGGCGCCGAACGAACTTCTTCGCGGAACGGGGAATGATTAGCAAGTCGCGGCGGCGGACAGTGACAGGAGCTACCCGCAGGCCGCCGAGGCTGCTCCGGTAACGGGCGCCCGCATCGCGGTCGAGCGCCGTCCCTCCGGAAGGCATAGCCGTGGAGCAGCATCCACATGAGCCCTTGGCTCGCTTGTCCGTCGCCCTACGCAGCGCCGGCGTGCGTCCCGACTTCCCGTCTCCGGATCGGTGGGAGTTGCTGCTCGATCCGGCTGTGTTCCGTGGCTGGGTAGAGCAGCGGTGCGCCGGCCACGTGGGTCGGGTCCGGATCGCGGGACCGCTCGATCGCCGTCTGGCCGTCGTCGAGCGGACCGACGGCCGGTGGGTCGTCGCGGATCTCTCCGGCCAGCCACACCGCTCCCGGGCCTGGCCAGCGTGGACGCGCGAACAACTGATCCTGGAGGACCCGGCGTCGTGGCTGTCGCTGGCCCACCTGGACGAGCGGGCCGTGTGGCGGCTGTCGCGGCCCAGCGCCCTGCTAGCGGCGCTGTATCACCCGGAGACGTTCCCGCTGCCGCGGTTTCCGTTGGGGATCAGCACGGTGGCGCGGGCGGCCCGGGACACGTTGCTCGGAACAGTGGCCTTGGCCGACATGCAGCTCGGGCTCTCCCTCGATGGCCTCGTCGCCCGCATCGACGGCGACCGGCCGGACATCCTCGGGGTCTCGGCGACGTTCGGCCAGTACGACCTGCTCGTCGAGCTGCTGGAATCGGTCTACGCCCAGGATGATCCGCCGCTGGTCGTCGCCGGTGGCAGTCTCACCCTGCGGGTCGAGCGGGTCCTGCTGGACAGGTTCCCGTCGCTGCTGGTCGCCAGGGCGGGTGGCGAGGCGACGATCGGCGCGTTGCTGGCGCACTGGCACGGCGACTGCGGCCTCGACGACGTGCCCGGACTGGGGTACGCGGGGGCACCACGTGGGGGTGGGCTGGCGGTCGGGCGGCGGCGGACCGCGAAGCCCGTCACCCGGGACGTGACGGCCGACGTCGTTCCGGAACTCGATCTGCTGCCGGCGACGTTCGACCGTCACGGTGTCGCGCAGTTGGAGACCAGCCGGGGCTGCACCAGCTACTGCTCGTTCTGCCCACGCGACCACAAGGGCAGTTGGGTGGGGGCCGGTACGGGCCGGTTGCCGTGGCTCCTGGGTGAGCTTTCGGCGGTCTTCGAGCGCTACCCGCAGGTGTCGCGGACGTTGTACCTGGTTGACGAGGAATTCCTCGGTCGCGCCCCCGACGCGACCAGCAGGGCGTTAGAGCTGGCCAGTCTGCTGCACCGGGCGGGGTTCGGGTGGGAATCCAGCTGCCGCGTCGACCAGGTCGTCGACCCCGACCAGAGCCATGGCTGGCACGTCGAACGCGCCGAGATGTGGCGGGCGCTGGTCGCCCGGGGCCTGCGGCGGATGCTGTTCGGCGTCGAGTCCGGCGTCGACAGCATTCTGGACCGGTTCGCGAAGGACACCACGGGCGAGCAGAACCTGCTGGCTGTCCGTACCCTGTCCGCACTCGGCGTCCCGACCCGGTTCACCTACATCACCTTCGACCCGCTGATGACCCTCGACGAGCTGAAGGCCACACATGCGTTCCAGGGCCGCACCGATCTGCTCCTGGCCCCGCAACCCGATCTTTCGCCCGCCGAGGTCGTCCGCGGAGTCCGGGACGCTCGGTTCGCCGCGGCGGCGGGCACGGGCCAGCCGTTCTACCAGGGGATCTCCTACCTGCTGGTCAGCATGGAGTGCCTGATCGGCGCCGCCTACACCCGCCGAGTCCAGCAGGCTGGACTTGCCGGGGCGGTGACGCCGTCGATGGGCCGGGTAGAGGCCCGCTACGCCGACTGGCGGATCGGAGTAGCCGCCAGCTGGGCGCAGCGCTGGGTCGACCGGCACTTCGCCCTCGACTACACGTTCAAGTCGCTGGAGAAGGTCCTCGACGGCGCCCCGCGCCGTCAGGTGCGTGAGGCCCGCGGCGTGCTCAAGGACGCCAGCTACACGGTCCTCGGCGACCTGATCACCGAACTCGACACCCGCCCGCTGCACCGTGATCCGACGGCCGAGGCGATCCTGGACGTGCGGATCTGGCAGCGGATTGAGAACCGTCTCGCTCTATTGCGGGGCGTCCTCGCCGCCGCTGTGCACGACCTGCTGCCTGTTCTCGGCCGGGAACACGCCGCACTGCTCGTCACCGAACACCGGCGATGGTCCGCAGCCGGCGGTTGGACGCTGATCAACGCGGCGGACGCCTGTGCCAGCTGACCGGCGGACCCGAATCGGAAGATCAGGCGCCGGTCTTTTCCGGGATCGGCACCCAGTTGAACTCTGGGCAGAACCGGGCGTAGGTGACCAGCTTCCAGGCCGCGTAGTCCTCCAGCCGGCCGGCTTGGCGCAGCAGGTGCTTGACCCAGGTGTGACACACCCGCTCGTCGTGGCTCATCGCCTCGTCGATCTGGTCGAGCATTCGGCAGGCGACCGCGAAGTCGTCCACGGTCAGCGCGCTCAGGTCGATCTCGACGTCGTCCACGGTGAAGCTGAACACCAGCCGGGTGGTGGAGAAGCTGGTGTAGCGCTCGCCGAGGAAGCGGGCGGTCCCGTCGAGCGTGGCCATCAGCTCGGCACGGCGTTCCACCGGGTAGCCGATGCCCAGATCCAGATCCGAGGTCTCCAGGTTCAACCGGGTTCCGAACGAGCCGACGTCCCGCGGCCGATGCCCGGTCCACCGCTCGATGAGTTCCGACGCCCTCGCGCGCACCGCGTGCAGGCGTTCGTCGTGGGCGCGCATCGCCGTGTAGAACGCCTCGGCGCGGTCGAACTCGGCGGTGGGGAAGTCGCTGCGGTCGGCCCACCCCTTCGCCCTGATCGCATCCAGGTTCAGCGGGGTGTCAGGGTCCGGAGTCGTCATGCCGGTGACCTTAACGTCACAGTCAGCGGCGCCCATGCACAGGCCCGTCCAGCAATCGTCGGCAGACAATGAGGTGAACGAGATGACGGAAGAACGTTTTCCCGCGCCCCGCGCGCTGGCCGGCGGGCTGACGGTGCACCCGATCGGCGTCGGCTGCTGGGCCATCGGCGGACCCGACCACANCCTGGGCCTGCCGATGGGCTGGTCCACCGCCGACGACCACGCCTCCCGCGCGGGGTTAGAACTCGCCTACACCCTGGGTGCGAACCTGTTCGACACCGCCGACGTCTATGGCCACGGCCACTCCGAACGTCTCCTCGGCCACCTCGTCGAGCAGGTCGACCGGGACAGTCTCGTGCTGTCGTCCAAGGTCGGCTACTTTGCGGGCACCGCCGCCCACGCCTATCTGCCCGCCGCGATGCGCCGCCAGCTGGAGACCAGCCTGGAGAACCTGCGCACCGACCGGCTCGACATCTACTTCTTCCACACCAGCGAGTTCGGCCCCGACGACCGCTACCTCGACGGCGCCGTCGCCCAGATGCGCGAGTTCCAACGCCAGGGCCTGGTGCGCTGCGTCGGGATGCGCGGCCCGCACCGCTACGCCCCTGACCGGCTCATACAGCCACGATCCGATCGGCCGGACAAGCACGCCCGGTTCCGGGTCCTGTTCGAGCGAATCCGTCCCGACTTCCTCGCCGTCCGACACAACCCGCTGACCCCACCGCCGCCCGCCGGCCAGCCGGACATCTTCACCCTCGCCGCCGACCACCACATCAGCATCCTGATCAACAAGCCGCTCGGGCAGGGCCTGCTCACCGGTAAGCACGACCCGCGTCGGCCACCCCAGTTCGGTGCCGGGGATCATCGGCAACGCAAACGCTGGTATACCCCGGATGCCCTCGCACTCGTCGAGCGCCACCTTGCACCTCTGCGCGACCGGTTCGGCCCGTCGACCCGCGACCTGGTCCGGGTGGCACTGGCCTACAGCCTCCAGCGCGCCGACAGCGCGGCCGTCCTTGTCGGCTTCACCACCCCCGACCAGGTCCGCGAGAACCTCACCGCCCTCGACACACCGCTGTCCGGCGACGACCTCAGCTTCGTCCGCGCCACTCTCGGCCAGCTCCAGCAGGACCTCGACGCCGCCGGCGAAGTCTTCCTCGACGAAACGGCCCTGCCCGAATGAACCCGCAGCAGTCCCTGTTCCCGAACCCGCCCACGCCGGTCGCTCCCACATCCACGACCGAGCTGCGGCTCGTCACGTTCAACGCCCAGCACGCCGCACCCGACCGGGCCCGCCGCCAAGCAGCCTGGCTCGGACAGCAACCCGACGCGGACCTCGTCGTGCTCACCGAGGTCGGCCACGGACCCGGTCGCCACGCGCTCCTCGACGCGCTCGCCCAGCACGGTTACACCCACCTCCACGCCCCGCGGCCGGACCAGCCCGACTACAGCACGGTCATCGCCTCCCGCCATACGCCCCTCGAACCCGTGCCCGCCGGCATCGACGTGCTTGCCCACCGCGCACCCGCCGTCGACCTGTGGGTCGGCGGACAGCGACTGCGCCTGGTCGGCCTCTACGTCCCGTCCCGCGGGCCGGCCGCACGCCGCAACGAGAACAAGCGCGCCTTCCAACACGCCGTCACCCGCGCCCTGCCCGGCGTCCTTGCCGGCTTCGACGGGCCGGTCGTGGTCACCGGCGACCTCAACGTCGTCGAACCCGGCCACGTCCCGCACTACCCGGTCTTCGGCCGCTGGGAGCACGACTTCTACCGCTCCTTCACCGACGCCGGCCTCACCGACGCCTACCGCACCCTGCACCCCGACGCCCCCGGCCACAGCTGGTACGGCCGCGGCGGCAACGGCTACCGCTTCGACCACACCTTCCTCACCACCGACCGGCTCGACCTGACCCGCTGCGACTACGTCCACGCCCCCCGCCACCACGGCCTCAGCGACCATGCCGCGATGGCCGTCGCCGCTGTCGTTGCNCCCCGGCAGCTCCAGCCATAGGTCGCCGGCGTCAGTTCGATTCCGCCGCGATCCAGGCGAGGACCACCCGCCGTACGAAGGCTTGACCTTCGGCGAGGTCCATGGCCGACGTCTTGCTCGGGGTGCCGGGCATCCGGGCGTGGCGTGCGGCCTGCCCGCTGATGCCGGGATGGTTACGGCCTGCGTGAACGCCCGCGCCTCGGCTTTCGTCACCCAGCCGAATGCGACCGGGTCGCGGCCGTCCTGCATGATCTCCCACACCTTGTAGAGCTCGACCCACCCAAGGTGCGTGGTCCGGCCGAGAATCGCCAGGGCCTCAGCGAGCGCCGGACCGCGGGCCGCGGCAGCCGCCTGCGGAGGGCCCGGCGGCGGTGGCGGCTCGGAGGCCACCGCGTCTCCTCCTATGACGACGCTCCCGATGCGGGTGGTCAATCTGATCGTCTTGGGCGTGAGGACGGCATGACGTCGATCACCGTCGTCGTACATCCCGGTCAGCTCGACGGCGTGGAAGCCGGTGCTGTTCAGCCAGCCGATGCCGTTGACCCAGGCGAGCACCTCAGCCGCTGCCTCGTGGAAGTCCGTGCCCTCGGGCCGGTAGTCCACCGCCGGCGAGGTGAGGTAGTAGTCCTCCGCGTCGCGGACGACCTGAGTGTCACCCGTGGGCAGGACCCGCGAGAGCAGGGCGAGGTCGGTCTCCCTGCCCCGTAGACGCGCTTTCAAGGCCATTCGCCCAGCATACGGTCCTTGGCGATCTCCAAAACCGGATTCATGCGGTGGAAGAAGTCGCCTGTCGGTGAACCATCATCGCTGGTCAGCAGCGTGCAATGGCGCGAATGGTTTCTTCGTGCGCGGGGGAATGACCAGCCTCGCGACGACTGCAACCATGATCTCGAACATTCCCCGGGGTCGAGAGGTTGCGCAGCCGATGACGACGGAGCAGACGCCCTCGGCGAGCCGGCCGACCGGTTGGCCGGCTGCACTTCCCCATGGTCGGCTTCTGCTTGACGTGTCGCTGTGGTCGGCGGATCTGGCCGCGCTCGGGGTGGAGCTCGATCGGACCAGCGGCGTCGCTGACGTGGTCCACTTCGACATCGCTGACGGGTCCTTCGGGCCTGACCTGATGTTCTCCCCGGCGATGCTTGCGGCCCTGCGCCCTCGGACGACGGTCCCGTTCCACGCCCACCTGCTGGCGCGCCGGCCGATAGCGCTCATCGACGCGGTCACGACCGCGGGCGCCGATCTGATCACGGTGCCAGCCGAGATCGATGACGTCGCGCGTGCCCTGCATCGCATTCGCGACAACGGCAACGCAGCGGGCCTGGCACTCGGGGTGGACACCCGGGTCGTCGATGCCCGCCCCTACCTCGGCGCGATCGACGTGCTCGTGGTCGTCTGCACACCTGGCGGCGCGCGGGACGCCGCGCTGACCCTGGCCGCTCTGCGCCGCCTGCACGCTGCTCGCAGACTCGTTGAGGCGACCGGGCACCAGCACACGGTGCGTCTCCTGGCCGAGGGAGGGGTCGGTGCGCGCACCGTGGGGCCGCTCAGTGTCGCCGGGGTCGACGGCCTGATCACGGATCTGCCCGTCCTCGGCGACGACCCCGCGGGCACCGCCCAGTGGCTTCGTAGCCAACGCCCGGCGGGACGGCGCCCTTTGCCGAGGCCGCCTCGGGACGGGCAGGGGTTCACGCGAAGGCTCCCCTAGCGTGTCTGGACCACAACGAAACGATCACCAATCCCGGCTGAGTCGACAAGGGGTATGACAGCAGTGGCGGAACAGGACAGCGCGGTCGCTGGCTGGAACTTCCAGTCGGCGGTTCCGGAGGCGGCGGTGCCGACGGGTCTGCGGCCCGAGGTGCCGCACCTGGCCCGGATCTACGACTACTGGCTCGGCGGCAAGAACAACTACCCGGCGGACCAGGCTGTCGCCGAGGCCATGATCCGGACAGTGCCCGATCCATGAAGGTGTGCTCGTGAACCGGGCGTTCCTGCGCAACGCGGTGCGCTTCCTGGCAGCCGACTGCGGGATACGGCAGTTCCTCGACATCGGCACCGGGCTGCCGGCAACCGACAACACCCACGAGGTCGCCCAAGGCGTCGCCCCGGACGCGCGCATCGTGTACGTCGACAACGACCCGCTGGTTTTGACCCATGCGCGGGCGCTGCTGACCAGCACGCCGGCGGGACGCACGGCCTACGTGGAGGCCGATCTCGCGGACCCGGAGTCGATCCTGTCCTCGCCGGTGCTCGCGGACANGCTCGACCTGACCAGGCCGGTGGCCCTGTCCCTGATCGCAATCCTGCACTTCTTCCCCGACGTGGCGGAGCCGTACGCGATCGTGGCCAGGTTGATGGACGCGTTGCCGGCGGGCAGCTACCTGATGCTCAGCCACGCCACCGGCGACTTCGACCCGGCGGTGGCCCGGGCGGCCGACTCCTACCGGTCGCAGGGCATCGCCGGGCAGCTGCGAAGCCGCGCGGAGGTGGCACGGTTCTTCGACGGGCTGGACCTGGTGAACCCGGGCCTTGTCGTGGCGCACCGGTGGCGGCCGGGCGGGCCGGTGGAGGAGCTGGCGGACGCGCAGGTGAGCATCTACAGCGCGGTTGCCCGCAAGCCATGATCCACACACCTCGGGTGCTGGTGCTGCTGCCAGGCGGTGGTCTGTCGCTGGTCGCGGGCATCGTCGCGGGGATGGGTCAGGCCGCCCGTGTCGTGGCCCTGGTGCCCTCGCTCGCCATCGGCGAGGCGGACAGCGGCGGCGGGCGGATCGTGGCCGACCTGGCGGCGGGGCTACCCGTCGCCGACTGCGCGGTGGACATGGTCGCCGTCGACGGCATCACCCCGGCGGATCCGACTTCGCTGCTCGACGAGGCGTGCCGGGTTCTCACCCGGTCGGGGCAGGTCGTGTTCACCGTGACGCTGGCGCATCTGCGTCAACCCGCCAGCGACCTGCCCGGTCTCACCGACGAAGACGCACGGCGGATCGGCCGGGCTGTCGGCGCAGCGGTGGCCGAGGCGCCGCATCCGTGGGACCCGCTGATCGAGGTGATGTCCACCGGCCGCCCCGGGTTGCACCCCGCCGACGTCAACATGCTGCGGATGACCGCCGACCTGGACCACCAGGGTGTCGAGGAGTACCTGTACACGTCAACACCCGTCGGCCCGTCACCGGTGGCGGCGGTGCGAGTGGGTCTCGACGCGCGGGTCGCACGCCGGTACGCGGCGGCCTGCCACCGGGCCGTCGACGTCCATGGTGCGCTACGACTGCATTCCCCGGTCATGTTTCTGCGTGCCCAGCGGGCCGCATGACCAGCGGCGACCGTCGTCGCGGGGGCCACCGGCTGGGACCGGCGCGATCGTCCTACAGCCGGATCGAGCTGCGTGCCGCGCTGGCGACCGCCACGGTACGCGCCGCGAGCAGGATCCGGAGGGGGTCGGTAGGGGTGTCCCTGCCGGCCCCGATCCGGCCCGGCACCGGCCCATGGATCGCGGAAGCCGGGAGCAGGCGGGCGAGCGCGCCCACGCGGGGGGCGTTCCTTCGCCTACGGGTGGACATCCCCACTTCCAGGGCCGGACGGCACCATGATTGATCTTCACGCGTACACGTCGGAGTCCGGTGGCAGTCTGATGCCGCACGAGCTGGTCGCGCAGGCCGTCGTGGCCGGCGTCAAGGTTCTCGCGATCACCGATCGGGACACGGTGGCGGGGATCGATCCGGCGGCCGCGGTGCTGCCGGCGAGGATGACGCTGGTGCCGGGTGTGGAGATCTCCTGCCAGGCGGTCGTCGGTGGGCNGCCGAGGCCGGTCCGTCTGCTCTCCTACCTGTTCGACCCCGACGATCGGGCGGTGAGCGAGCTGCTCGGCCGGGCCCGCGACAGCGCCGAGCTGCGGGCACGACGCGCCGTCCGCCTCCTGCACATGGAGGGCTACCCGATCGACTGGCCGCAGGTAGCCGCCCAGACCCGGGGCGGACCGGTCGGCCGCAGGCACATCGCGGCAGCCCTGGTCGCCGCGGGCATCGTGCCCACCCTCGACGCCGCGCTCGGACGGGGCTGGCTCGGGGCCGGCGGCCCGTTCCACGTCGCGTCACGGCAGCCGGACATCACAGCGGCGCTGACCGTGGTCCGCGGCGCCGGAGGCGTCGCCGCACTCGCCTATCCCTGCGCGTCGCTGCCCGTGGACCTTCTGAGGGATCTGGCGGCGCGCGGCCTGGCCGGCATCGAGGTTGATCACCCCGAGCATGACGAAGACACCCGCCGCCGGCTGCTCGATGTCGCCGGGGGGCTGCGTCTGCTGCCGATCGGTGGCAGCGGCTACCACAGACCACCAGGACGCCTCGGCTCCGAGACCACACCGCCCGCCGTCTACCGGCGGCTCATGGCCACGGCCACCGGCNCCCCGCCGATCCGCGGATGAACGCCCGGCGGCGATGGCAGATCGTCGACCTGGACGACGGCGAACGGTGGGAGGAGATGGACCCGGCCGTACGCAGAGCGGTCGACGAAGCCGGCCAGACCGGCTGGGGGCTGGTCTACGTCTCGGTTGGCCTGGGCGTCGCCTTCCTCCTGTCCATGATCGTGTGCCGGTAGGACGGCCGCTCTGCCCGTCGCCCCTGCGGGCGGAGCGGCCTCGCACATCCAGGGGCGGGACACGTGGATGGCAGACATCGATACACAGGGGCGGGCGCGGCTCGCGGACCTGGCCGGGGCCGTGCCGCTGGCGTTCGCGGCGGCGCACTGCGACCGCGACCAGCAGGTACTGGCCGGCTTCTGGCGGCGCAGCCTGCGGGCCGGCCCTCTCTACGAGAGGTACTGCGCGGCGCTCGCGACCACCGACGGCGAACGACGGGTGCGGGAACGAGGGGAGGAACCGGGATGACGCTCACCAGCGTGGGAATCGTCGTCGCCGTCAGTGCGGCGATGAGCCTGCTCCTGGGGTGGTACGCGGATCTGATCCGCCAGGCCCTGCGGCAGGGACACCACCGCGAAGTCCGCGCCGCCCTGATCGCGGGAACGGGGAACGCCCTGATCATAGGGATGATCGGGGTGGGTGTCTGGACGGTGGTGCACCGATGAAAGTCCACGCTTTCGACATCGGCGCGTCGGCCATCAAACAGGCGATCGTCGATACCGGTCCGCCCTGCCAGATCGTCACCGCGCTTCCCGTGCTGCGGCTCCCCCCGACACCGACGTTCCACGCCGTGCAGGAACGCATCCTCGCGGCGCTGACCGGCGCGGTCGAGGTCGAGCGGGTCGCGATCGCGACGGCCGGCGCGATCGACGCCGACGGCACCGTGATCCGCGCCGGGGCCATCCAGGGCTACACCCGCATCCACTGGCCCACCCTGCTCGCCGGCTTCTTCCCCGACCTGCGAGGGCGGGTCTATGTCGTCAACGACGGCGCCGCCGCGACCTGGGCGGAATACCGGCGGCGCGGGCGCACCGGGACCCACGTCCACTTCGCGCTCGGCTCCGGGATCGGTGGAGGCATCGCGATCGGCGGACAGCTCGCGCAGGGCACACCGCCAGGCCCTGCCGGTCTCGGTCACATTCTCGTCGACCCGGTCAGCACGCTGCGCTGCTCCTGCACCCGCACCGGCTGCGTGGAAACCCTCGCTGGCGCGCGTGCCGTGCGCCGCGGCTACCAGCCGTCACAGCCCGCCGCGGCGCGGCGCACCTCCCCAGCCCCGCGCACACGGGTCCCGACCGTGGCCGAACTCGTCCACAAGACCCAACACGGCGACCCGGCGGCCCGCCGCACGTTCGAGGCCGCCGGCTACTGGCTGGGGGTATCCGCCGCGACCGTCCTGAACATTCTGGGCGCCGACGTGATCACCATCGGTGGGGGGCTCGCGCAGGCCGCCCTCAGCGCCGCCGGCCCCGACAGCGGCTACCTCGGCGCCGCCCAACGTGCGCTGCGCCAACGGGCGGTTCCCCGCCTGGCCGACCGGGCCGTTCTCACCCCCGCCGCCTACGGGCCGGACGGGCCGCTGATCGGCGCGGCTCTCCTCGCCTCCGAGGGTGAGCTGTGATCGACGAACAGCGGGCACAGGAGATCGCCGCCACCCTGCTCGGCCGCCCCGCCGAGGACCCGCAGCAGCCCTGGAGTCTCCAGGAGTTCCCCCAGGGCTGGCTGATCAACAGGACCGCGCACCTCACCGAGGAGTACGTCGGCGCGGCGGGGTACGTCATCGAGAAGAACGCCGGCCGCGTCATGTGCTTCCCCTCGTTCGTGCCGCCCCGCCGGATCTTGCACGAGTACGACGCGGTCGTCGACCGGGGATACCCGGAGCACGCCGATGATTGACACGGAAAGAGCCCGGGAGATCGCGGTCGCGTTCCTCGGACGGCCGAGCAGCGATCCGATCCGGCCCTGGAGCCTCATCGAGTTCCCCCAGGGATGGATCATCAACGAGACCGGCTATCTTGGCGACGACTTTGTCGGCTCTCTGGGTCACGTGATCGAGAGGGAGGGTGGACGGGTGATGCGCTTCCCCACCCGTATTCCGACCGGCCGGATCATGACCGAGTACGACTCCGTTGTGGGGGCCGCGAGGGTCGCCTCGCCACACCAACAAAGTTCGTGAGCGGGCCGGACGAAGCAGCTCGCGTCCTCCAGGCCGACAACCTCGTCACGGCAACACCACGTGCGTCACATCCTCGAACTCCGCTGAGGCGCGACAGCGGGCGGCCCCGGTTGTCGAACACCCAGCCCCACCGGAGACGTGATTCGGGTCACAGCAAGTGAGGGGCTTTCGTTCTGGATTGTCGGACATGTGGCGATCGTGCTGCCCCTACCCACCGGACCCCCCGTCCGTGCGCCAAAGGAAGAGCCGCGTGACGTCGGCGATCAAGGGTGATGTCGCAGGTCAGAGGCTATCCGCTCCCTACCCGACAGGTCCCGGATTCGCGCTATGGACACGGTTTTCTGGGAGGCGGTGAGGTGGGCGCGGCGGGGTAACGGGTGGCCGGTTGGATTAAGCGACGATTCGGGTTAGCTTTTGTGGATCGTGTCATGTAACTGGTGCGCGGGGCCGTTTGAGCATCGGCGTTCGCTCGGTGCTGTCCCGGGCTGCCATGGACGTCGGAGCGTGCCCGTCGGACATCGGCACGGCACGATGCTTGCCGCGCTGCTTCGAGGGCGTGCGCAGCGGTGGGCGTCCGACGGAATGCCGCGACTGTCTGCGCCTTCCGGCCTCACGCGCCGTCCCGCTGCTCGGGTTCCGGGCTGCCGTCGTTCTCGTCGCCGTCGCCTGCACCGTCCTGGGTTGGGAGCCGCCACCGTATGATCACGAATCCTCCGCAGCAGCGTCATGTCGGCCGCCGTACCTACGCCCGGCCCTCCGCTCGCACGGTGACCGGAGGCGACCATCAGCTCTGGCTGGTTCGCCATCTCACTGCCCGGGACCGGTGGCTCGCCCGGATGGTCGGGGAGCATCGGGTACTGACCACCCATCAGATCACCCGGCTTGGCTGGACGTCGCAGCGCTCGGCGAACATCCGCCTGCTGGGGCTCTACCGGTGGCGGGTCCTCGACCGCTTTCAACCGCTGGTGTCCCGCGGCCTGGCGCCCATGCACTACATTCTCGACGTCGCCGGGGCGGCGGTCCTGGCCCACGAGGACGACCTGGACCCGAAGAAGATCGGCTATCAGCATGACCGGGCGAAGGGCATCGCCCACTCCCTGCATCTCGCGCACCGTGTCGTGGTCAACGAGATGTTCACCCACCTCGTCCACCACGCCCGCCAGCCCGACAGCGCCGCCCGGCTGACCGCCTGGTGGTCGCAGGAGCGCTGTGCCTTCGCGTTCGGGGACATCGTGCGGCCCGACGCCTACGGCCGCTGGGCCGAGCGCGGTGTCACGCTCGACTGGTTCCTCGAACTCGACCAGGGCACCGAAGCGACGCGTCGCCTCGCCGTGAAGCTCCTCGACTACCACAAGCTCGCGACCACCACCCGGATCACCACGCCGGTGCTGTTCTGGTTTCCCNCCNCCCGCCGCGAGGTCGCTGCCCGCAAAGCGCTGGCGCCCACGCTCCGTGGACTCGGCCAGCCGGCCCTCGTACCCGTGGCCACCACCGCCGCGGACCTCACCGCGACCGACGACCACCTCGACCCCACGCTCGCCCGCTGGCTTCCCCTGGGCCCGACCGGGCCTGGTCGCCTCAGCCTGCGTCACCTCGGCCAGTTCTGGCCCAACCGTCTCGCCGCCAGCGGCACGGACGCCGTCGCCAGCCCTCCGACCCGCGAGGGGCGGCTGCNCCCGCCACCGCCGATGCCCCCGACCGGTGTGGACGGGCAGTACAACGCCGCCTGACCGCCCCCACGCTCGCCGACGGTCCCGCCCTCGTGCCCACCCCCCGGCATGCGGCGGGACCGTCGCTGTTTCCGGCACCATCGGCCGCGGCACCTCACCTCACGTCTTCTCGGCGCGGCCCGGACGGTCGGGGCCGTGCACGGCCCGCATAGAGGTGAAGGGGCGGCACCGCCACCGGCCGGCGCGCGCGGCGTGTCCAGCCGAGGCGGACGGTCGGGACCGGCCCGCACCCGCATAGCAGGCAGGGACCGGACTCGGACCCTGCCGCGACCGTCACCGGAGANGACAACAAAGCCCATGAACACCCACACCTGGACCCTGATCGAGGACATCACCGCCCGCGTGCAACGCGCCGTCCGCGCCGGCGACCAGCCCGCGATCCTCGGACTCCACGGCACACGGAACCTGATCGTCAGCGACTACGACTACCTCTGCAGCTGGGCCACCGCCCTCGCCTTCGAGATCCGCGCCGCGGCCCAGGCCCAGAGCAACGCCACCCACCGGTGGGTCCTCGCCGTTCCCCAGGTCTGGTACGACGACGGCGAGATCATCCAGGCCCGGCCGCTGCACACCGCACCCGTCCAAGCCGACGAGCAGGAGGCGATCACCTGGATGAGCTGCGACGACACCGACGGCGTCGACTACGGCCGCGTCCCGTTCACCCGCCGACCCAACGGCGAACCGGTCTTCGACGACCCCGAGTACTTCACCAGCCCCGTCCACTCGCTCCAGCGCACCCCCGGCGCCGCGCTGCACCGCCTTCTGACCGCCAACATCCCCGACCTCGCCTCCCATCTGCCGACGTGATCGCTGACCGGTCGCCTGAACGTCCCGCGGCGCGCTGCTTGGGGTCCGCGTCGCCCGCGGAGGAAGGCACTCGCCTCGGGATCGCCCAGAGTCCGCTGTCCGCTTCCGTGAAGTCCGGGTCCGGACTCGGTCCGGCCAGGGGCCGAAACCGGATCCACACCGCGTGGGACCGGGCCGGAGACGAACCGGACGCCGTACCGACCGTGGGCCGCAGGGCGAGCGCAGGGCAGGGGACGACAAGCCTTCCTGGCCCACCAACGGCTGACCTGCCGCGCTGTGACACGGGCACAGGCTGCCAGCGATCACTGGCCGAAAAAGATCAGCTGTGCCAGCTGCTCACGCTGGCCCGTGTCATCCCCTACCAGGGATCAGGAGGAGACGACAACCATGACTGTCGAAGGCGGGCGCGACAACGTCGGTTGTCGCGTGGACGATGACGCGCGCACGGCCGCGCTCGGCGCGTTGGCCGAGGCCCGGGAACGGGCGCGGTCCATCGAGACGGAGATCCGGACGCTCGCGGCACGGGCGGCGGCCGAGGGGGCGTCCTACGGCGATATCGGCCGCGCCCTCGGGATCACACGGCAAGGAGCCCGCAAGCGATTCCCCCGGCTCGTGGACGCCCGACAGCCCGCGACACCGCGGGTCGTCGGGGAGGAGCTGGAGGGCACGGGGAGCCCGGCTGGCCGCCCGTCGCCTGAGGTGTCGAAGCCAACGGCCTCCGACTCGACAACTCGGGTTGTCGAGCCTGCGGTGAGGCGGGAGGGGAGCGCGGTAGCCCGGCACTCCGGCGGCGCTGAGGAGAGACTGGATCTAGCCCCGACCGAACCCGCCGCGCCGGAGATCGTCTCGGACCAGGCGACAACCATGGTTGTCATCTCGGAGGAGCCGCCCCCGTCGCCGTTCTCCGACCCACAGGAGAGGGCCGCCGCGCCTTCCGCCGCGGCCCGGCCTCGTACGGCGCGTTCGCCGCGTGCGCGGACGACGCCGCCGTTGTCGGAGATGGATCAGGCGTTGGCCACTGCGGCGGGACTGACTGAGGACAGCGAGTACATCCTGGAACGGACCGGCAGCGGCTACCGCGTCCTGGTCGACGGCGTGCTGTGCGGCACCCTGCGCCCCGTCTATACGGGCATGGTCAGGAACCGGCCGCGCGGCTGGCTTCCCCAGGCACCAGGACACACCTCGGTCTTCCCTCCCGCACGCCACTACCCAACCCGCGACGAGGCCGTGTCCCATCTCCTCACCGACCTACGCCACCAGGCTGCCGAACGTCGACGAGCCCGCCGCCGCAGAGCCCACCGCTGACCCCTCCGTGCGCTCGCCATCCCCGACGCGCCCTNCCGCAGCCGCTCGCTCACGCTCACGGCTTCGGGCCGCAAACGCCCCCACCGAGCTGCGGATGGGACACGGAGCTGGCGCCGATCACCGACAACCGCAGATGTCACGCCCGAGCCGACCACGGCCAACGGCAGCGACCTGGAGGCCCCTTTCTCCCGCTGCCAGCGGTGAATGGTCCGTTCTGATGGCTCCTCCTGGTCCCTGGGCACCAGTCGCTCGCTGGCTAGAAAGGGTCAAATCATGCTGGCGTGCCGTACTGACTGAAAAGTTGGTACGAACGGTTCGAAGNCCGGCGGAGCAGGCTAGGAGAAGAGACGGTCCGCGGCGTAGAGGTGACGGACCGGCATCAGTCGATGCGAGGTGGACGCTGTGGCTTCTCCGTCCGCGACCGGCCGTCGCCACCATCTGGCCCGTCACACGGCCGCCAGCGCGCTGCTGGCTGTCACGATGGCCGTTGCGGCGTGCAGTTCGGGTAAGGACACGGGGCCGGAACCGGTGGCGCCCTCGACCGGTCCGGCAGCTCCTTCGCGGCTGACCGCGTCGCCGTCGCCGACGTCGCCGGCGGATCTCGCCGGTCAGCGGGCGGTCGCTGCGTATGANGGGTTGTGGCACGCGATCGCCGAGGCCAGCCACACCTCGAACTGGCGGTCCGCGGACCTCGCGCGTTACTCCTCCGGATCGGCGTTGCAGGTCGCCTCCGGGGGCCTGTACGCCGATCACTACAACGGGCTGGTGTCGCGCGGCGCGCCGGTACTGCATCCGAAGGTCACCTCGGTCAGCCCCACCCAGGCACCGACGACGGTGATGCTGTTCGACTGCGCGGACAGCGCGAACTGGCTGCGCTACCGCACCGCCGGCCCGTCGTTCACCGACGACCCCGGCGGCCGGCGGGCGGTCACCTCCGAGGTTCGGCTGCACCAGGACGGATCATGGAAGGTCACCCGGTACGCGGTCGAACCGGTCGGGTCATGCTGACCCGCAGCGTCCTCATCGGCGCCTGCCTGCTGGGCTTCCTCGCGACCACAGCACCCGCCTTCGCCGACAGCTACGCCNCCGCGGACTGCGCGCAGANCCCCCNCCCCGGCTGCGAGGTAAGCGCCGGCACGAACGGCACCGCGCCCACNCCNCCCCGCCGTGACGTCCGGCCCGGGCCGCCGGGCGGCACCTCGACCGGCCGCGGCGGCGGGGAGAAGAGCGCACGTCCGCCCGGTGACCTCTCACTCGACCCCTCGGAACTCGCGGGCTGCGCCTACACGCGCAGCGACTTCCAGCCCGAGGGCGACCCGATCCGGCCGGTAGCCTTCCGCCCAGCTCCACAGGGCAGCCGACCGCGCGTNGTCGCCGCCCTGGACCGCCTCGGCGCGCCACAGGTGCAACCCGTCGCCACCGCGGCAGACGGGCAGCCCGGAGCCTGGTACGTATACCAGTGCCAGGGCGACGGATGGCACGACGCGCTCTACCGGCCACCGGTATGGATCGCGGACGGGCAGGCCGGCCCCACAGCCACCGCACCCGACCCGGCCACCCTCGCCGAGCAGGCCCGCAACCAACTGCGCCTCCAAGGCCCCGCCATCGCCTTCAGCCCAACCAGACGGCAGCTCGTGCGACTACCAACCTGGATGTGGCTCGACCCCGCCAGCTGGCGACCCGTCTCCGCCACCGCCGCCGCCGGCGGAGTCTCGGTGCAAGCGGTCGCCACCCCCGCGCAGGTCGTATGGTCCATGGGCGACGGCACCGACGTGCGCTGCACCGGCCCCGGCACCCCCTACCAGCCCACCGTCGACCCGACGGCCGCCTCCCCCGACTGCGGCCACACCTACACCACCGACTCCGAAGACGAACCCGGCGGCGTCTTCCCCGTGTCCGCCACCGTCACCTGGAACGTCACCTGGGCCGGCGGCGGCCAGAACGGCACCTTCAACGGGCTCACCACCATCTCCACCGCCCAGGTCAGCGTCATCTCCGTGCCCGCACTGACCACCGGCGGAGGCTGACCACCAACCGCGACCCCTGCCCATCGGGGCAGCGAGTAGCGTGGGCAGCAGCCCATCGAGAATAAGAAACCGACCCTCAAACAATGCGACAAATCCGAAATCGCATATCCGAGAGTGAAATCGGAATCGGTGAGCAGGTCCCGCAGCAGCGGCAGCCCAAGCCGCCAGCGAGACACGTACCAGCCAGATGCCATACTCAAGGTAGGAACTCCACTGCCCGCGCAGCGCCCCTACCCGGTCGCCGCCGCTCATCTTTCCCGCATCCCGTGATAGGGACAGCTCGCAAGTAAACGCCCCGGGCCCTGCTGCCCACCGAGGCGACGTTCCCGCGGACACTGCCAGCATGGGCAGGTACCGGAACGCCGGCCCGCGTGCCCAGCGAGACATCCAACCTGGTCAGCGCGCTACTNAAGGTGGNCCCGNCCCCCGCCGCTCCTGCGCAGTGCTCGCTTTCGTCGCGCTGCCCATCTGGCCCTTCCCCGCAGCCGTTGTGGGGATCGGCTGAGAATGAGCAGCCGGACCTGGGAGTTCGCGTCTATCTGAGCAGCGCTCCGAGGTGCGCGGCCGGGATACTTAAGCAGCGGATCGCCGGCTGCGGCAGTGCCCAGCGAACTGCCAGCGAGGCGTTTGCCCTGGTCAGCGCGCTACTCAAGTAGACCTGACCACCGCTGCTCATGCGGTCCGCATCTTCGGTGGCCGCTGCTCATCTATACCTGGCCCCTTCAGCCCGACCAGCACCCCGACGGTGGGCCCGTCCGTCAGCCAATCCGGTCGCCTGCTTGAGCCGCTACCCCCCACTCGCACGCTGGTGCAGGTCAGCGGCCTGCTGGCAGTACCAGAACACAGCCCGACTTTAGCTCCTCGGAGCTTTGTTAATAATCGATGGACCCTGTGGGGACTGGCCGTTCGCTGGCGGCGGTCGACTGGAATTCCGGGCACTACCGGCACGCCCTCCCGAATAGAAGACTTCCCCGCAAAGGAATCCCTCCATCCCTCCCGCTTTTCTATACATCTTCCATTCTACGATTTCACGCCTTCCGCCCTCTTCTGCTATTCGTCCGATTCTTATTTCGCCCTCCCCGTAGGCGTGATGGGTGCATCTTTGTCGACGAAAAATGGACGCGCGATGCCTGGGAAATTCCAGAAAAGATGGTCTGGGGATATTGATTTCTCGGTACCGGTGGGGGATTATTAGTTATCGGCGCGTTGCGCCCGGCGCGCGACGCCAATTCACCCTTCTGTGGAGTCTTTCCATGTCGCATGTCTTCTTTTCCCGTGAGATTCCGTCGACCGTTCCCGGTGAGGCCGCCACCCGCGAGGACATGGCGCGCGTCACCCAAGCCGACTGGGAGGCCATCGTCGGTCACGCCCGCCGCTACTGCCGGAAGCTCGACGCGTCCCGCTCCCGCAAGCGGGCCGACCGCAGCGCCACCATCAGCCGCAACGGCTACGCCCCCTATGGCACGGACGACGTGTCCGACGACGTCGCCCACGACGCCGTCCTGATCTACGCGCGTAGGCTCGGTGTGATCGTCCGGGACTGCGTCGTCGCGTCCGTCAATGTCGCCACCCGAGAGCCCGACCGCTGGCAGTACCAGCCCCAGGACGGGGAGATGTTCATCGTTGACCGTGGCACCGTCCGTGCGTGGGCGGTCAAGTCCGCCGCCCAGCGCAACGGCTACCGTCCCCCACGCCGCGAGACCAGCGCGGGAGAGATCGAGTCGCAGGCGCATCACCTCGCGGCGGTGACGTTCCTCGCTGGCGTCTCCGATGTCGTGTTCGCGGCGGCATGGGGAGACGGACGCGACTTCCCGACGCTGCGGAGGATCATGGCTGTCGCTCGCCGCGCTGAAGATCTTGGACGTACCGGCGTGTTCGCCATCGTCGCCCAGCAGATCTACGGCGGAAAGTACGGATCACGCCGCGCTGTGATCAAGGTTCGGGATGCCGCACTCGCGGAAGCACGCGAACTCACCTCGCGCTGCGACACGATCCGAGACGCTCTCACCTATCAGGACCGGCATCGGCGCATCAGCAACGACGACTGACCGCGCCACCTGGA
Source organism: Frankia sp. Allo2 (assembly GCF_000733325.1). Classification (NCBI taxonomy): domain Bacteria; kingdom Bacillati; phylum Actinomycetota; class Actinomycetes; order Frankiales; family Frankiaceae; genus Frankia; species Frankia sp. Allo2. Next base: position 17,708 of record NZ_JPHT01000034.1, on the reverse strand, counting down.
GCCTCCGAGCCCACGGCTCGGAGGCTCCACCCATGTCCGGTCACCTTGTAGGCCGATGCGACGCCTGGTCCCGTCAAGCCGTCCCGCCTGATCATCGAAGACGGGAGACCGGCGGTGTCCCGATCGGTGTAGCGCAGATCACGCCGGGCTGAGCACGGCGCACAGAAGCGGTCGGCGTCGGGAGACGAAGACCGGGCGGAAGGCGCCCGTCTCACCCACGGCGCACGACTGGGAGATCAGCAACGCNGCTACGTCGCTGTCAGGAACCGAACTCGCCATCGCGTGCGCCAGCGAGGAACGCCGTCCACTCTGCCGCCGTGAACACGAGGACGGGCCCGCCGGGGTCCTTGGAGTCCCGGACCGCACGGCCACCGTCGGGCAGCTCGGCGACTTCGACGCAGGCCCCGCCGTTGCCGTTGCTATGGCTGCTCTTGCGCCAGTGCAACTGGGTGTCACGGGTTGTGGTCATCGTCAACACCTTCCATCGCGTCGACGATCAGGCGGCGTGATGCGTCCTCATCGTGGGCTGATGCCCGCAGCCTATCCATCCGTTCCCGGTACTGACTGACGTCCGCCGGGCGATCAAGGTACAGGCTGCCGGTCGCCTGATCGATGTAGACGATCTCCGGTGTGTTGTCCCCGTCGGGGAAGCCCAGCAGGATGAACGATCCACCCATGCCCGCGTGGGCCCCGAGACGGAACGGCAGCACCTGGATAGTGATCTCGGGACGGCGGGACATCTCGATCAGGTGGGCGAGTTGGGCACGTGTCACCGTGGGCCCACCGACCACACGGCGGACCGCGGCTTCGTCCAGGATCGCCCAGAGCTGCGGCGGTGGGTCGGCGGCCAGCGCCTTCTGACGACCGAGGCGGAGATCCACGGCACGATCGATCTCCGCATCAGCCAGCAGCGGCGTGGCGGCCTGCATCACCGCGCGGGCGTAGTCGGCGGTCTGGAGTAGCCCGGGAACGAGCAACATCTCGAATGTCGCGATGTGGCTCGCCTCGGCTTCGAGCCCGACATACACCTCGAACCAGCGCGGAACCACATCCCCGTAGGTGTGCCACCAGCCCTGCTGCCGGGTCTCCTTGGCCAGCGCGAGGACCGCCTCACGTCGGGCGTCGTCGGTGATGCCGTAGGCGTGCAGAAGATCACTGACGTCGATCGCCCGGAACGAGACGAGCCCGTTCTCCATCCGGCTGATCTTCGCCTCCGACCCGCGGATCGCCTTGGCCGCCTCGGCGGCGGTGAGCCCGGCCGCTTCGCGCAGGCGGCGCAGCTCGACCCCGAGCCTGCGTCGTCGAACCGTTGGCCCCGATCGTGCCGCCACGACCCCTCCACTCCGCCTTGCCCCGCTGGCGCCACAGTCTGGCACCGCTGCGTGCGTCGCCGCCCACACAGGACCACAACAAGTCCGAACGGACTTCCGATCGTACTTGCATCCGGAAGTCCACAGGCCCATCATCGGCTTGCCAGGGGGACGATCCGCGCAGATCAGGTCACGCAGGCCGCATCAGCGCGGGCACGTCCTTCACACCGTCCGCTGTCCCCGCCGGATGCACCGCCGCCAGGCCAGGCCCGGCGGGGTCAGCGTCACCAACCGCAACGACAGGCGGGGATGAGCTTGTGTGGTGCCGTAGACAGCCAGAGGCGACACGGCCAGGGCCGCGGGCATGAGCGGTGACCCGACGCCCATTGTCCGGGTGGCCGTGGCGCACTTCCCACCCACCGACGCCGCCGTGACCGACGTGCGCACGAGCACGGTTCGCACGCTGACCGCATGGTTCGTGAGCCGCGCCGCAGTCTCGATCACCGAAGCCGTCGCCTGTGAACTGGCGTCCAATGCCGTCAAGGCCAGCCACCCGCGCGACGTGGTGGCGATACGGCTCACCGCCGCGAGCGGACACGTGCTCGTCGAAGTGTGGGATAGCAGCGAGGTGGGTCCGCAGCTCACCAGCCCCGACGCCTTCGACGAGCACGGACGCGGTCTCACCCTTGTCGATGCGCTGAGCACCCGATGGGGATGGTTCCGGGCGCGTACCGGCGGAAAGGTCGTCTGGGCGCAGATTCCGGGTGGATTGCGCCCGACGACGGCCATCACGGCTCCGGTGATGCCGACACGAACGCCGGTGGCAGGGCCGCAACCGGTGGAACCGGTGGCCTACCGCACCGACCAGCAAACCCTGCGGCGGGTCGCGGACGCGCTGCGCGCTCTGGACCCCTGGCAGCACCCCCGCCGACCCGAGGCGGTCACCTCTGGCCAGCACCTCGCAGCCCAGAGAAGGAAGCGGGGATCAGGCCTGCGGACCGTCCCATGAGCAGTGATGGAAGACATCCGCGGCGGCCTGCGGGCCACGGGATGATCCACCTGGAGATCGCCAGCGAGCTTGACCAGCGATACCCGTTCCGTCCCGCGCGGCGATCGCATCGGCTGTAGTCGTGCCGTGATCCGGCCGTGGTCGGCCTCGATCGGATTGTTCGCGTACTGGTCGTCGATGTGAGGAGCGGCAGGGAGCTGTTCGTCGAGGACTCGTGGGGAGNAGGCGGCCCGGTCGGTGGTCACCTCGACGGGCCGCCGGCCGTGGGACAGGGCGCGGGTAAAGAACCGGCGGGCCGCGGCGAGATCCCGCTTCTCGCCGGCCACCACGTCGATGACCTGGCCGACCTGGTCGACGGCCCGGTACAGACAGGTCCATCGTCCGGCGACCTTCACCGACGTTTCGTCGACGAACCAACGATCATCCGGTGTGTGCCGGCATGGCCGGGCCGCGTCGATCAGCAGCGGGGTGAACCGGCGCACCCACCGGTAGACCGTGACGTGATCAATCTCGAGGCCGCGTTCGGCGAGGAGTTCCGCCACGTCGCGGTACGACAGGGCGAACCGCAGGTACCAGCGGACCGCCAGGGTGATCACCTCGGGTGGGAACCGGAACCCGGCGCACTCCGACGTCGGAACCAGTTGTCACCAGTGGACGGACACGACGTCGACGCATCACTCGATCACGACCGATCGGCGGTCGCGGACAGCGGACTCCGCCGATGCACCAGAGCCCCCNCGGGTCGTTCGCAACCTCGCCGATGGCCGGTGGTTCTGCCAGACAGGCGCAGCGGCGGGCGACTGTTTTCAGGAAGCTGCGACCCGGCGGCCCATGGCACCTTTGGGTGAGGGCCAGCCTGGTGTGGGAACTGTCGTGAACAGTCGAGGGCCATGCCGTATCTGTTACCTCCTGGCCTCGGCGCATCGACGCTGCCACCTGCCCCGACACTTCGCCGCGGCGCACCAGGAAACATTTTATGATCTGCTTGAAAGCAACTTCATTCGAGTGTCGCGCGGGCGGTCTGGCACTAGTTATTCCGGGTGGTTTCGGTTTTCCTGTCGTGACCTATTGGGCTGCGGTGTTACGATTGGGATATCGGTCATCCGGCGCCCGTCGACGACTAGCGCCATGCACCTGGTAGTCGGCCGAATCGTATTCCGGTGGCCACGCCGATATCACTTCTTCAGGGAGGACACTGCAATGGCACGTAAGTCCCTGGCACTTGAGCTCTATACCAACGCCGACGACACCGTCGACCACCGCTACATGGCTCAGATGCGAGAGCAGGATTCTACTCCGGTGGCGACGAACCCATCGCTGCCTCGCTTCACACTGGTCGTCGGCCCCTCTCCTTTCAGTATGCCGCGTGGGTGGGAGTTCTTCCTCACCTCCCCGTACGAGGGCGCCAGCTACATCTCCACTGTCCTGCACAACGCGGGCTATCCGGTGCGCATTATCGACGTGCGGTACTCGCTGGACCCGCTAAACGAGGCCTACAATGCCATCGTCGGACAGACCGACGTGCTGGGCGTGTGCACATTCGAGGACAACTTCCCCTTTTGTCGCGAGCTTATGGCTAAGATGAAGGAAGCAGAACCGGACGTGCCGATCATCTGCGGCGGCTCGCTGGTCACCTCGGTGCCGCACGTGTTCATGAACGACACCGCCTGCGACATCGCAGTGATCAGCGAAGGCGAGATCACAATCCTGGAGCTGATGGAGAGCTACGCGGCGGGTCGTTGGGAGCGCGACCTGCCCAGTATCCGTGGGATCTGCTACCGCACCAAGGAGGGTGAGGTCAAGCGGACGCCTGCTCGGGGTCAAATGATGGATCTCGACGCGCTGCCCAGGATGCGGCTGGAGCTGTGGCCGCAGTCTCAGGGTCACAATGGCCTCCAGCCTCAGATCATCTCCTCCTACAGCCGCGGCTGCAAGATGGACTGCTCCTTCTGCTATCGCACCACTCCGCAAGTACGGGCCAAATCCCCGGAAAAGATGGATCGGGACATGGCTTGGCTGAAGACTCGCTATGGCATTGACTTCTGCTTCTTTGTCGATCTGACCTTCAGCTCGCACCGCGGCCAGACCATCGAGATGTGCGACGTCATCAAGCCATACAACATCGGCTGGACGTGCCTGACGCGGTGTGCGGACATGGACAAGCCAAGGGCCGATGCCATGCGTGATTCGGGCGCCGATATCATCCTCTACGGCGTGGAGTCGCTGGGCAAGGACGTGCTCCGTGAGGCCCGCAAGGGCAGCAGCGAGAACCTGACTATCCGGGCGATGAACACCACCTTCGACGCTGGCGTGCGCTTCGGGTCCCTGCTCATCGTCGGACTGGCCAACGAGAGCGAGGAATCGCTGAGACACATGGTGGAGTTCGCCGAGACCTACAACCATGTCACCCGAGTCAAGTACCTGTCGGCCATGCCGGGAACCACGGTCTACCAACAGGCCATCGCCTCCGGTCTTATCCGCTCCGAGATTGACCACCTGAATTGGCTCTCGACCGAGCAGGCGCTGTATGAGGACGAGTTTCTCAACGTCAGTGGCCTGCCCGAGCAGGTCTGCCGCGATGCCTACAAGCGCATCTATGACTCCTACGAGCCGGGGCCGGTGATGAACTTCAAGCACTTCCCCGAGAACTTCCAGTACTTTCATCCGCAGCCCGACGACGGCCTGGAGCGGTCGACGTCATACGCGGGCCGCAACTGGCGGCGGGAGTTCAGCTCTGCGGCAGGCCCGTTGGCCCCCGGCTCGGAGCGATTCACCCTGGACAGGTGCGCCAGCCCGGATGTGGCCGCCCTGGGTAGTAGCCTGATCCCCAGCGGGGCCGCGCGGATGGTTAAGGCCGCCCCGGCGCATGTCGCGGCCGCATCGGCTTGAGCGGCGGTGGTTGTGGTGAGCGCCGCCGTTCCACCACCTGGGTCGGCGCGCCCTGTCCTGATTATTGGTACTGAGCGATCCGGGTCGAATCTTCTGCGGCTCATGCTCGACGCACACCCCGCCATCGCGGNCCCGCNCCCGCCGCACCTGATGAGGTACCTGGCCCCGCTGGCAGCGTCCTACGGAGACCTCGGTGTTGCGGCCAACCGCACACGGCTGGCCCGCGACGCGCTGCGGATCGTGCGTGCTCACCTGCATCCTTGGCCGCATCCGGTAGATCTCGCACGCGTGGTCCGCGAGTCCGACGCCTCCACGTTCGGCGTTGTAGCCGCGATCTACGAACAGTACCGCGAGGCCGAGGACAAGCCGCGGTGGGGGTGCAAGAGCACGTTCATGGTCGACCACATCGACGAGGTGCTACGCCGCTATCCCGACGCCCGGTTCGTCTGGCTGGTCCGGGATCCCCTAGACGTCGCTGCCTCGGCCAAGCGTGCGGTCTTCGGCCCAAGCATGCCCTATCGGATGGCCCGGCTATGGCTACGCGAGCAGCGGTGCGCGGACGCGGCGCTGGCGCGGCACGGGCCCGCGGTGGTATACCTGCTTCGCTACGAGGACTTGGTGACCGAGCCAGAGGGCGCGTTGAACGAACTCTGCTCCTTTCTCGGCGAGCCCATGCATGCCGGGATGTTGCACCATCATCTCACATCGGGGGCGCGTCGGATCGGCGCGCTCGCCGAGTCTTGGAGACGGGCCGCGCAGCCGGTCGGCGCCGACCGGATCGGCGCGCACCGCACCGGCCTGACCGCCGCCGAGCGTAGGCAGGTGGCTGCGGTGGCTGCACCGCTGGCCCGGCGGCTGGGCTACGACCATGGCTCGGACGCCGACGCCGCGCCGGAGGAGGTGGCGCCTTCGATGGTCGCCATGGCGCTGCGCTCGGCTGGACTGCGCACCGTGATCGAGGTGCGTTCGTTGTGCCGGGACCGTAACTACACCCGTAGGCTCCGGCGCGACGCGACGGTGCGCTCGCTGCGGCTGACAGCGTGGGCGCGCACCCGGGTGCCAATGGAACTGCCCCAGTTGAGAACCCGGTGATGAATGGGAGACGCGTGAAAATCAACAGGCTGGAGCTCGGCCGGGAAGGGACCGGGATCGACCGTGAAAACGTCGTCGGCCACTTCAGTGCCCGCGCTCGCACCTATGACATGTCCAGTTCCTGGTGTACCGACGACGAGCTAGGCGCAGTGATCGTGCGTGTCGCCAATGCGGGTCCGACCGACCGCGTGCTGGACGTTGCCTGCGGGACCGGATTGGTATCGCGACTGTTTCACGGCAGGGTTGGCGCAGTCATCGGGGTCGATATCACCGAGGACATGGCTGCTCAGGCCCGGCCACACCTCGACGAGCTGGTCATCAGCCCTGCGGAGGAACTGCCCTGGCCCAATGCCAGCTTCGACGTCGTGGTGTGCAGGCAGGGCGTGCAGTTCATGCGCCTGCCCGATGCGGTGCGCGAGATGGTGCGGGTACTGCGGCCGGGCGGGCGGCTCATACTGATCAACCTGTGTGCCTACGGACCGGACGACCGCGACGAATACTTCGAGGTGCTGCGTCTGCGCAATCCGGTACGGCGCCACTTTTTCCTACCCGAGGACATGGCGAAGCTGGTTGCCAGCTCGGGGTGCACCGATCTGCGGACCGAGCGGNATGTCTCGATCGAGGACGTCGATGTCTGGTCGGACAACGGCGCTATCGACGAGTCCGCCCGAGAGGCCATCCGCGAGGTGTACCGCTCTGCCTCGCCTGAGTTCAGCCGCCTGCACTCGGTGCACCAGCGAAACGGCCTGTTTGTCGATCACATGCTCTTCGTGATCGCCTCCGGCTGCAAACCTGGCGGTGACGTTGCATGACCGCGGTAAACGCTTCATCTGCCGGCTGACCCTGGAAGCCGCCGCGTTCGCCGGCCTGCCTGGGCCTCGGTAGCCCACCGAGGCCCAGTGTCAGGCAATCTTTATCCAATCAGGAATCGGGTGAAATGGTTAATAAGAGGGGGAGTCGGGCGATTCGCGGCGGGCGCGACCTTGACGCTGATAAATCCAGCCCGACTGGTGCGCTCCTTCTGCTGAACATCCAACACCTGCTGATCGCGATGGACTTCACCGTCGTCTTCGTGGCGCTGCCAACAATGGGGGACGACCTCGGTCTCACTGATCGTGGGCTGACCTACGTCACCGCGACTTACGGGCTGGCCTTCGCTGCGTTCCTGCTGTTGGGTGGCCGAGCCGCGGACGTGTTCGGGCGGCGCCGGGTGCTCTTGGTGGGACTCGCGCTATTCGTCGTCGCCTCGGTAGTCGCGGTGTCAGGCTCGGCCGCCGCGTTGCTGGTTGGCCGCAGCATGCAGGGTGCCGCCGCGGGCCTCATCACCCCGGCCGCCCAAGCCTTGGTCGTCACGCGATACCCCGAGGGGAAACAGCGTACGAGGGCGCTGAGTTGGTGGGGTGTCACCGGTGCGGGCGGCCTGGCCCTGGGGGGACCGGCCGCAGGGGTACTGACCTGGGCACTGGACTGGCGGGCTGTCCTGCTGGTCAATGTCCCGATTGGGTTGCTGTGCTTGGTCTTGGCGCCACGGCTGATCGCCGTCGACGCGACCAGGGAGACCGAGGCTGGGCCCCGGTTCCGTCTTCCCGCGGTCCTAACGGCAGGCGCGGCGATGGGTCTTCTGGTATGGACGGTCGCCGAGGGTCCGGTCTCTGCCGCTGCGGATACCCTGGTCCGGGCAACGGCCGTAGTGGTGCTACTGGGAGCATTCGTGCTTATGGAGCGGCGGAGCACAGATCGGCTGATGCACCGCGATATCTTGCGCGTCCGTCCGGTGGCTGTCGCCGNCCTGATGTCGGTGTTTTTCGGTGCCGCCCTCGGAGGGCAGTTCTTCGCTATCACCCTGTATCTGCAGGCAGTGAGCGGAATGTCCGCGCTCGTCGCCGGACTGATGTTTATTCCGGTTACGCTTTTCATGGTCGTAGGCAACAAGGTCGGAGTCCTGCTGATCGCTAGAATCGGCCCCATCCGCAGCCTGCCTGTCGGGCTGGCAATTGCTGCGGTGGCCGAGGTGGCGATGGCGTTCTTGCCCACCGGTGGTGGCGTGCCGTTGCTGGTTCCCGCGATGATCCTGCTCGGTCTGGGCCAGGGCATCGCGTTCGTCGCGATCACCGTTGCTGCCACGGCCACCGTCGCAGCTGAGCGGCAGGGTGTTGCGTCCGGACTACTCAACGTTGGCATGAACATTGGGCAGTCGATCGGTCCCGCCGTGCTCGCCGCGATTGTCACCTGGCGGTCCACTGCCGCCCTCGACGGCGGGGCGGGCCAGGCCGAGGCGAACAACCAGGGTTTGCACGGCGCTTTTCTGGCCATCGCCGCGATCGTGGTCGTGGGACTGCTGGTGTGCGGGGTGCTGCTGCGGTCGGGACCGGGCCGAGTCGAATCGGTCCACGCAGGCTGATGCCGGCGGACGTGCCCGGGGGTGCCGTCACCGTGTGATCGGTTCGTCTGGCTATGCAGCACCGACGCTGCAGGTTGCCCCACGTCACTTCATCCAGATGCGGGTGGCTGACTCATGGTCAGTATGATGCCGTCGTGGAACTCAGTTTGGCCGATGCCGAGCGGCTGCGTCGGATCTTGGGTGATCGTGTGGTTGCCGCCCGCGCGATCACCGACAGAGGCTACACCCCGAACCGTCGTTGGGTCGTCGAGCTGGCCGGGGGCCGTTCTGTCTTCGTCAAGCAGGCGGTCAATGAGGAGACAGGGGCCTGGCTACGTACCGAGCACGCGGTCTACTCCTCACTGGGTGGGTCGTTCCTGCCTGAATCGCTAGGGTGGGNCGACGACGGCGCGACTCCGATGCTGGTGCTGGAGAACCTCTCCGACGGCGAGTGGCCGCCGCCGTGGACTCCCGAGGCGATCGAGGCAGTGCAGACAAGCCTGGCCGAGCTGCACCGGGTGCCCGCCCCCGCCGACCTGCCGGCTATCGAGGCCAGCCCCTACTGCCAGCAGGGCTGGCGGCTGGTCGCAGAAGACCCCGGCCCTTTCCTCTCGCTCGGCCTGTGCACGCACGGCTGGCTGGACCGGGCGCTGCCTGCTCTGCTCGGCGCGGCCGACAGCCAGACGCTCGCCGGGCGTTCCACCCTCCATCTCGACGTACGCAGCGACAACGTCTTCCTACGCAAAGGCCGNGCGGTCCTGTTCGACTGGAACCACGCCGCCATCGGCAATCCTGAGTTTGACATCGCGTTTTGGCTGCCGAGCCTGCGTGCCGAGGGCGGTCCGCTACCCGAGCGGGTCGTAGCCGACCTCGACCCGGCTATGGCCGCGCACGTGGCGGGTTTCTTCGCCGCGCGCGCAGGCCAGCCGCCTATCCCCGACGCACCGGGGGTCCGCGGCATCCAGCTGGTTCAGCTACGCATCGCCCTGCCCTGGGCCGCGCGTGTGCTGGGCCTGCCGGCTCTGACCTGACCTGCCGCGACCCGGTGCTCGCGGTGCCACTGCGGGCAGATGTTCGCCGACGGGTTTGTTCGGGGTGTGGAGAGCGACCTCTGGCGGCGGCGACACGGCTGGGCCGAGGCCCGCGTCTGGCAGCGTCTGCCTGGCACTGCTGCCCGAGCGCAACGTCGCCGGACAGATTGTCCTGTACCAGGCATTGGTCGACTCGTCACACATCCCCGCAGTGAGCAGGATGGTTATGAGACTTTCGGCCATGTCGGTAGCAGCGGACCGAAGGCGCCCTTGGCGGCGTTGCGGCATAGCAGTTCGGGTTCGTCATCGCTCCAGCCGAACTCCCGGGCGAGCGAATCCAGCTCGGCGGTGAGAGTGGTAGCAGCGGTGGTGCGCGCGTCGGTGTTGACCGTTGCGCGGATGTCCTCGTTCAGGAAACGCGCCACTGGATGTGCCGCCAGCGCGGGCACGGCCCGCGTCAGCACATTGGAGCGTGGACAAGTTTCCAGCACGATCTGATCCCGGCGCAGACGATCCAGTAGCGCCGCTTCCTCGACGCTGCGTACCCCATGCCCGATACGCCAGGCGCCGAGCACGTCCAACGCTTCCCACACGCTCTCGGGACCGACCGCCTCGCCCGCGTGAACGGTCACCGGGATACCTTGGCTGTGCGCCAGGTTGAATGCCTCGACGTGTCGCGCGCCAAGGACCCGCTCGTCGCCCGCCAGATCCAGACCAGCGACGACGTGCCGTAGCCGCGCGGCGGCGTCGGCGACCATGAGACTGATCTCCGGAGACTGCTGGCGTAGGCAACATACGATCAGCGCGGAGCCGACTCCATGTGCGCGCGTTCCCTCCGCCAAGCCGTCGGCCACCGCGATAATCGCATCGTCGATCGCCATGTCCGCGCGGGTGTGCAGCTGCGGAGCGAAGCGGGCTTCACCATAGTCGACCCCATCGGCGGCCCAGTCCGCGACCAGTTCAGCGGCGGTCCGGCGCAGCGCATCCGGGGTCTGCAGCACGTCCAGGGCAATGTCGATGTATGTCAGGAAGGAGGGCAGATCTCCCACGTCCTCCGGTGCGACGGCCAGACGCTCGATGGGCGCGACGAGGGTCAGTCGTGCTGCTGCGGCCATGTTGNCCAGTGTGTTCAGCCGGACCGAGCCGTCGAGATGGCAGTGCAGTTCGCACCGGTTCACGGCATCGGATCCGCGTTCCGAAAGCGACTGGTGGAAAATAGGCACCGAGGCCCTTCAGCCCTTCCTACCAGGGCCACGCAAGCGGAGTGGCCGCTTCGTTGTCGGTCAACGAGCACACGCCCTTCACCCACCCGCTCGTCCAGCGTCATCTGCGCATGAGCCTCTCCAGCCCGCACCCCAGTGTGATGCCTGGGGACGGCTATATTGATCGAACTGAAAAGGCGTGGCTTGAGCCAAATCCAGGTATGCATGGCGCCCTGCGAACCACCTGCGCGAGCAGCATGCGTCGCGCCAGAAGTGTTGTCGCCCGCGCACGCCGGCTATTCGAACACGGTGGCGGACGTCAGCGTGACCGCGGTCAGNGGCNAGTATCCGAATTGACCGTCACGTGGTGGGCGCTATCGGGACACCGATACCGGGAGTTTCACCGCAGACCGCAGACCCAAGCTGCTGGACCATTCCACCTGGCCTGCCAACTCCAGGTTCGGCGCCATGTCGATGATCGCCTCGATCGACTCGGTCATCTCCAGCCGGGCCAAGCCCGCGCCGATGCAGTAATGGCTGCCTTTGCCGAAGCCCAGGTGCGGATTGGGTGAACGGCCGACGTCCACCTCGTCCGGACGTTCAAACACACCAGGGTCGCGATTGGCGGCCAGCAGCATGAACAGTACCCGAGAGCCTTCGTGGAGGTGCTGCCCGGCCACGGTCATCGGCTCGGTCACCACTCTGGGCACGAGGGNGAATGGGGACTCGTAACGGATGAACTCCTCTATCGCGGTCGGGATCAGTGAGCGGTCGCGCTCCAGTCTCTGCATCTGGTCGGGGTGGGCGAGCAACGTGGCCACCGCGTTGGCGATCGCGGCCGAGATCGGGTCGCAGCCGCCGGTCATGAACTGCGCGAACGTGCCCACCACCGCGTGCGCGCCGACGTCGGCCACGGCCAGCATCGGCGAGTCGTCGCGGCCGGTGCGGCGATGTTCCTCCACCAGGTGGTAGACATAGTCGCACATCTGGTCGTAGGACTCCGCCGCAGCCATGGCCCGCGACGCATCCGGCTGCGGCGCACTGATGAAGTCGATGATGTGGTGCGACCAGCGGGAGCAGTTGTCCCACTCCTGCTCTGGAACACCGAGCACCTCCGAGANCACCGCCGTGGCCAGCGGTCTGGCGAAGTCGCTGTTGACGTCGACGACCTCCGCTCTGGCCCGGTCCAACAGTGACCGCGCCGCGGCGCGGACCGCCTCTTGGCGTTTCTGCACCGCTCTCGGGGTCAGCACGCGTTGCACCGACCCGCGCACAACGGTGTGGTAAGGCTCGTTGGAGAAGACCATCCAGCTTTCGTAGAATCGTTGCAGGTCGGCGAATTTCGCCAGGTCTTCGGCGGACAGTTGGGCCATGAATGACGTCGGGCCCTGTGAGGACAGCCGGTGGTCGTACAGGCCCATCTCGACGTCGGCGTGCCGAGTTACCAGCCACGCGCCGACGGCGTCATCCCAGTACATCCGTTGGTGTTCGCGGATCGCACGGAAGGAGGTGTGCCAGTCCCGCAGGGCGTCGGCATCACCGAGGTCGGGTAGGGTCGCCATGTGGATGTCCTCTCTCAGATCAGCAAAGGGGAGCGACGAGTGTGATTAGCTCACGGTAGCTACATGATCGCCTACGGGGGTGGTGGTGGATGGCATGAAAGGTTGGGGTGCCAGGGAAGTCGCGATCGCGGCGACGGTGGCGACACCGCAGAACAGCAGTGCGACATCGACGGTCATGCGCGTGCCGGAGGCAATCGCTGTGGCGGCCAACGGGAGGAAGCTGGCGACGGTGACACCAACTTGGTACGTCACCGCAAGCGCGGAGAATCGCCGGGTAGGCGGGAACAGCTCGGAGAGGAATGCCGCGAGATTACCATAGCAGCCGCCGTGCCCGATCGATATGGCCATGACGTAGATTGCGCTCACCGCGAGTAGGTTTCCACTGTCGAACCACAGCAGCGCCGGGACGGTGGTCGCTGCGGCGACCGCGTAACCGAACACCATCAATGGTTTGCGCCCGATCCGATCCGACAGTGTGGCGAACAGCGGTATCGAGAGACACTGCAACGCGGCGCTGATGACCAGTGCAGTCAGCGCGACATCGTGGCGACCACCTCCTGTGGCCACGGTGGACAGCAGGAAGACGCTGTAGAGCGAGACCGTGCTGCCCACTCCGAGCGCCGCCAGTAGCCCGCACAGCACGTGGCGCGGCTGCTCGCGCAGGACCTGTGCCACNGGTAGCCGCACCACCTCGCCCGCGGCCCTGGCCTGGCTGAACTCAGGGGTCTCGGCGATGCCCAGTCGCACGTACAGTCCGATGCCCACCAGCACCACAGAGGCCAGGAACGGGAGACGCCAGCCCCAGGACAGTAGCTCCTGCCTGGGCAGCTGGGCCAGCGCCGTCCAGGTGAGGGTGCTCAACGCGAGGCCGACCGGGAACCCCAGCAGCGGCCAGCTGCTGTACCATCCGCCCCGGCCCGGTGGGGCGTTCTCCACCGCCAGCAGCACCCCGCCGCCCCACTCGCCGCCGATGCCGATCCCCTGCAACACGCGCAGCACGATCAGCAGCGCGGGGGCCAGCACCCCGACCTGGTTGCTGGTAGGCAGCAGGCCGACGAGAAACGTGGCCATCCCCATCACGCCGAGAGTCAGCACCAGGATCGACTTGCGCCCGACCCGGTCGCCGAGGTGTCCGGCAAGCAGGCCACCGATTGGCCGGGCCAGAAAGCCGGCTGCGTAGGTCGCGAACACAGCCAGGATCTGGGCCTGAGGCGAGCTCTTAGGGAAGAACAGCGGCCCCAGTACCAGCGCCGACGCGGTGGAGTACAGGTAGAAGTCGTACCATTCGATGGCGCTGCCGATCATGCTCGTCAGCAGGATCCGTAGCGCCGACCGGTCCCGGTTATGGGGGGTCGGCAAATGTCTGCTCCTCAACATCGGGGACGGGTTCATGTGGGTGAGCCCGGATCAGACGTCCGTAGTGGACGTACTGGTCCGAGCGGGCGCCGGGGCGCACCCGCAGCTGAGACGCGGAACCAGCCGCACGCCGAAGACGGTTACCCGGGTGTCGCCCGGTCNGGGGTTCNGGGCCTCNTTTACCGCCATATCGGCGAAGCCCGCGATGTCTACCGCCACGGTCGACAACGGCGGCGCGGCGAACTCACCTTCCGGTAGCCCGTCCATGGCCAGCACGGCCAGGTCGTCGGGCACCCGCACCCCCGCAGCCCGCGCCGCAGCGAGCACCCCGTGCGCATGCTCCTCGGTGGTAGCGAAGATCGCGTCCGGCTGGTAGCTGCCCGCTATGGCCGCCAGCGTAGCGCGCATGGCCTCGGCACGGAGGAAGCCGCTGCGCAGCACCGAGGTGACGGGGGCGCCCGCAGCCCGCAGCGCGGCGGAGAACCCCCGCTCGCGGTCGGCCACCGGGGACTCCCGGTCCGGACCGCTCAGACACAGCGGCCTCTTACGGCCATGGCCGACCAGGTGCTCGGCGGCCAGCCAGCCCCCTCGGTAGTCGTCGCCGATGACCAGCGGCCCGTGGAAGCCGATGACTCGCTTGTGGAGCAGCACCACTCGGCAGTCCAGCATCGACAGGACGTGTCGGATCCCGGGGGTATCCGCGGAGTTGACTACGATGAGCGCGGCGGGGGAGAGCCGTGAGAATGCGTCAAGGTAGTGCTCTTCCGCGCTAGGGGAAAACGCCGTGTTGCCTACCAGCAACAGGTGTCCCCGGCGGGCCGCTGCCCGCTCGACCGCGTGGACTAACCGTGCGAAGAACGGGTTGGCTGCGTCGGGCACCACCAGCCCCAGCAGCATTACCCCGCGCATGCTCAGCCCTCGGGCCAGGGCGTTGGGCCGGTACCCCAGTTGCTCAATCGCAGCTAGCACTCTGGCCCTCGTGGCGCCCGCGACCGGTCGCGGGCCACCGTTGACCACGTAGCTGACCACTGCCGTCGAGGTGCCCGCCAACCGCGCCACGTCGTCGCGGGTGACCCGCCCGCCCGCCACCGGCTCACGCTCGCGCACAGTCGGGCCGGCCGGCAGCCGAGCGGCCAGTTCAGTGGCTTGAGTCCTGATCGTCATGGTTGCGCTGCTCTCGACAGGCTGCTACGACGCGGGGCGCGCACCTGCTCGACGACCGCCACCGGCAGCCGGCGGCGTTGCCGGACCACCCTCCAGCAGCGACTGAACCGGCTCGGGGGGCGCCTGCGGTCAGCGACCATTAGGCCCAACCAGGTCCGGGCCACCTGCGGGCGCGGGCCGTCGACCATTCCGCACCGCTCGCCGGCCACCCAGCCTGCGTCGTCCACCGCAGGCAGCGTGCCCGCCGCACGTTAGTCGGGTACGTGCCGCCCGAGTTCCGCGCGCAGCGCGGTGGGCAGCCGACGCTGATCGTCGAGGGCGAGGATGATCGTGTCCGGGGCCAGTCTACGACCGTCGAGCGAACCCGTAGAGCTGCAGCCGCGGGGTGCAGGTGAATGGCGCAACAGCGTGCCCCTGACGCTCCGCCGGCCNCCCTCGCCGCGGGTGGGAGCCCGCCNGCCTCACTCACCGGCCACCGGGTAGACCGTTGGATCGTCCAAGGGAACCTTGAGCCAGGAGAGCATCTGCCGCAGCTGATGGTAGGCGGCGAGCCGATGTTCGTCGGAGTCGGCCTCCTCGGCGGTGCGTACCGGCTCCCACATCCTGCGCACCATTGTGGGCCCCAGTTCCAGTAGCCCCGCGCTGCCGCCGGTGGCCCATCTCGCCAGCACGTAGCGCACCAGCGCGCCGACCGGGATCTCCAGCCTGCTCGCCAGGGTGCTCACCGTGGTCAGCGGTTCGAGCCGGGTGTAGTCGGCGACCTCGGCACGGAAGTTGGCATCCGGGTCTTCCGCGGACCACTCCCCGCGCCAGCGCAGCAGCCGTACCACCGGCACGCCCTCGGCGTCGGTCCACGAGGATGCGTCAAGACTCATCCGAACCCCTTCGCGGGGCCTGGCCGAAGAACCCGTAGGGCGAGCGTTCCGCCGGGTCGTTAACCAGATCGTAGAGCTCCACGTTCTCGGTTCCGCGTTCCCAGATGATCTTGTGGTCGGGTTTGCGGACCGCGGTGAGCGCCTTGAGGTGGCGCCAGCGCGGGTCTGCCTTGGCGAGTTCGAGCCGGTAGAACGTCTCGCAGTAGGCGGGCAGGTCCTCGGCGGTGGTGCCCGACTTCATCATTGGCACCAGCGACACCCCGTCGGTCTCCGGCGCGGGAACGTCCACTAGTTCCAGGATTGTGCTCATCACGTCGGCCAGCCGAACCTGGCTGTCCACCACAGTGCCCGGCGAGCCTGCCCACGACGCACGCACGATCAGCGGGACTCGTTGGGTCACGTCGAACAGCAGGGTGCCGTGCCCACGCTCCTCAGGATGGCCCAGCTCGCCCGCATGGTCGTCGGGGTACCAGCCGCCGAGGTCCTCGCCGTGGTCGGAGAACAGCACGACAGCGGTGTCCTCGAGGACAAGGCCGCGCTCGACCAGCCCGTCGAGCAGGTGTCCGACGCTGCGGTCCATGTAGGCGACTTCGCCCTCGTAAGGGTTGCGCACGGGAATGCCCACGTCCTCCGGTGGTTCATAGGGCCAGTGGGAGTCGAAATAGTGCGCGAACAGCAGCACCGGCCTCGGCCCTTGGCGCTCGAACCACCGCAACGCCCGTTCGGTGACCATCGGCGCCCGCTTCATCGCGGTGCCGCGCAGTTCGACGTCGACCACCCGCAGCGCGTCACCACCGTCGGCCAACGGGGGAACCCAATCGTCATAGTGGTCGAAGCCGCGGCCGAGACCGTACCAGGCGTTCATTCCAGGTGAGGCGACGACCGCGCCGGTGGCGTACCCCTGCTCTCGCAGCACCTCGGCGAGTGTCGTCACCTCAGAGTTCATCGATTCCTGGAACAGGTGTCGCACCCCGTGTACCGGTGGCTGCCTGCCCGACAGCACCGTGGCATGGCTGACCGGGGTTAACGGTGAAGAGGATATCGCCTGACTGAACATGACGCTGGACTCGCTGAGTCCGCGCAACGTCGGGAAGATTCCTGAGTATGCGACGTCGGCGCGCAGCGTGTCCAGGGAAATAAGCAGAACATTTTTGCGCGATGTGCTCTTTTGTGACATGCAGATGGAGTTCCCCTCGCGCGCCGAAGATGACCTCTCGCTCAGTCGAGTCTAGGGCGGTCGGCGCTCGGTAGCAAGGCCCAGGCCATATNTACGACTGACTCCCCTGTCTGTCGAGGCGCGCGTCCTTCATCGGCTGCGGGGAGCCGCTCGTGGTTGGCCTGGTAGACCTACATGAAGCTGCTTTCGAGCAGATCATAAATTGATCCCTGGTGGGTCGCGGGGAAGAGGATGGATCAGGTGGCAGTACCGATAACGAGACGGGCAGGTAACTAGAGTTTCGCAGTTTTCTTGATCCAGATCAGTGTCTGGCAACGGCTGGATAATTTTCCCGATTGCTTTCGGGTGGATGATTCCCTGGTGCCTGCCGGTGGTATCGCGGTGCGTGGCGGAGGGGTGGAAGGCCAGCGCGAGGGGCTGGTGGCGGGAGCATCAGCGTTTCCTGTACCAACCCGAAAGTTGGACGCCGATGCTCCCGGACGTGACGATACCGGTTTCTCTGGCGGTGCTGCTGGAGGGTTTCCGGCCGTGTTTCACCGCGCCGTCGTTCCGGACGTTCCGGGCGCTCGTCGTGGGGATGCTCGCCACCGGCGGGCGGCGCACGGTGTGCGGGATGCTCGTCGGCGCGGGCCTGTCCACGCTGTGGCCGCACGACCGGGCG
>NZ_JPHT01000033.1:0-50218 GCF_000733325.1 Frankia sp. Allo2 | reverse complement strand
GTCTCCCGCACCTTCCCGAACATCTCCGACGACGACGCCTGATAGAACCGCACCCCCGACATGTCGTTACCACCCGCGATCCGCAACGCCTCCAGAACCCGCAGCACCCCCATCCCCGTCGTCTCCCCGGTCAGCTCCGCCTGCTTCCACGACAACCCCACGAACGAGATCGCCCCCAGGTTGTACNNNTCNNCNGGCTGCGNGATCTCCACCGCCCCGATCAACGACGGAAGATCCGTCAGATCCCCCTCCAACAACACCNCCCCCGGCACCAGCCGCTCCACCGTCGCCACCTTCGGGTTCGACTGCCCCCGCACCAACCCGAACACCTCATAACCCTTCGCGGTCAGCAACTCNCCCAGATACAACCCGTCCTGACCGGTAATCCCGGTAATCAGCGCGCGAGGCACGTCGAATCCTCCTGTAGACCGCCCGGTACTGGGCGGAAGGTTAGCGTCGGGTAAAGCGGGCGGGTCAGCCGGGTCCCGCTCCCGTGGTCGGCGTGGTCGGCGCGGGTGCGGCGGCCGCTGCTCCCCGGGCGATCCGGNGAAGCTGGGGAATGATCGCGACACCGATCCGTCGGGCACCGCCATTGGAGATGTGCACACCGTCGTCGTCGCGTAGCCGGACACCGTCCAGTTCGTCGACGTACTTGTCACCCGGAGTGAGAATTGACGTGATGTCGATCACGGTGACGCCGGGATGGCGAGCCGCCGCGGCCCGCAGCAGCGCGTTGAACCGCACCACCCGTTCGGCCTTCGTCTCCGGGTAGATGCCGCCGTTCGGCGCCTCGGTCGGCTTGAACACCGGGGTCGTCAGGAGCACCACCTTGGCACCCTTGGCGCCGAGCGTGTCGATGGCGAGGTCGAGTTCCCGGCCGAGGTAGGCGTCGAACCCCGGATCGCCGATGTGCGTCCACCGGCCGTCCCGCATCTGGTCGGTGACCTCCCAGCGACCGACCAGCAGGATCGCGAGCGCGGGGTTGACCTCGTTCACCCGTTGGGCGAACCGTTGCGGCCACTGGTCGCATCCGTCGGTGGTGGGACCGGCGCTGCCGAGGATGCGCCGCTGCATCCCCCGTGCGACGCCACACCCCAGCTTGGAGAAGTCGTGGATCTCCATACCCTGCTGGGCGGCCATCGAGGAGAAGTCGCTGAACCCCAGGGTGAGAGCCACCGAGTCGCCGCCGAGCAGGACCTTGATCGGGGGGTTCCCGCCGGCCTTGACGGCGACGGCCGGTTGTGGGGAGGTCGCCGCCCGCCGCGCCAACGCCTCCAGGTCCGCGGGAGTGCGCACCGACGCCGACGTCCCGGCGGTCGCCAGCAGGATCACCGCGAGCACCCCGCCCAGGGCGGCGGGCACCGTCACCCGCGGGACGGGGAAGCGTACTTTGCCCCGCCGGATCGGGTTCTCCACGAGGTGGAACGAGGCCAGTGTGATCGCCAGCGTGGCGGCGAGGCGGAGCCCCAGCAGGACCACGCCGTTCGTCCCGGTGCGGGTCGCCGTCAGCGTGAGGAAGATCGGCCAGTGCCACAGGTACAGGCCGTACGAGATGCGGCCGACGAAGGTCAGCGGGGCGGTGGCCAGCACCCTCGCCACCGGGCCTCGGGGCGCTTCCACGAGCGAGGCGACCAGCAGCATCACGATGATCGCAACCCCGAGGAAGCCGCCGGCGTAGAGTCCGCGGCTCTCCCCACCCACCGTTGTCCAGAGGAGGATCATCGCAGCCGTGGCGACACAGCCGACGACCGACATGACCGACCGGGCCCGGGCGGAGATCGGGGTCGTCCGCTGGGCCCGCCAGACGGCGAGGGCGGCCCCGACCAGCAGGGCCTGGGCGCGGCTGTCGGTGCCGTAGTAGATCCGGGAGGGGTTCGTCCCGACCACGAGCAGGGCGAGGCCCACCAACGCGGACGCCTCGGCGCCGAGGACCGCGACCGTGAGCGCGAGCGACTGGGCCTTCTGGCGCTGCCGGCGCCAGCGGTCCACGGTCTTCGCGCTGTGCCGCATCAGCAGGTAGACGATCAGCGGCCACAGGACGTAGAACTGCTCCTCAACGGACAGTGACCAGGTGTGCAGCAGAGGTGACGGAGCCGAGAAGTGGTCGAAGTAGCTCTGGTCGGACAGCGCGAAACGCCAGTTTGCGACATAGAGCAGCGTGGAGAGCGCGTCCAGCCGCAGGGTTCCCACGTCGCCGGGGGAGGCGATCCAGCGGGCGTAGGCCGCCACCCCGAGCAGCAGCAGCAGCAGCGCCGGCANCAGGCGGCGGGACCGGCGGATCCAGAAGGCGCGAAGGTCGATGCGCCGGTTGTAGCGGTACTCGGCGATCAGCAGGCCGGTGATGAGGAACCCGGAGAGGACGAAGAAGGTGTCGACGCCGAGCAGGCCGCCGGGCATCCACGAGACGCCGGCGTGATATGCGATGACGGCCGTGACCGCGAGCGCGCGCAGGCCGTCGAGCGCGGGGGAGTGCCCGAGCGGCGCGAGCACGGGTCCGGTGGCGTCGAGATCCTCCTCGACCCGCAGCGGCCCCGTCGCCTCGCGCGTGCCGGTCCGCGGCCGGGTGCCGGCCCGGGCTCTCGCCCCGGGTGCCGTCACCGTCCCGGGAGACCGGTAGGGAGGTCCGGCCGGCGGCCGGGTGGCCCCGGGCGCCGGGCGAGTCCCGCCCAGGCGGGTATTGATCGGGACGGTGTCGGTGGGCTCCGGTCCGGGTGCCACCCGGCGGTGGCGCCCACCGGAGGCGAGCGGGAAGGTGTCGGCGTCGTTGCTGGTCAGCCTCGTTCCCTCCTCGTCGCCGGGGGTTGCGTCGGCTGCGACCTCGCCAGGACATACGACAGGCAAGGCTAATCGCAGCGGCGTGGAAGGACGTACGCGCGGTGTGCTCGCCGCTGTCGCGGCGGACGCGGTGTCGAGCCGTTATCGGGACATTGGTACCTTCCGCGCGTGTCTGAGACCACGGCGGGGCTCCCCCGGATGGTGGCCCCGGCGCCGGCGGTGTCCACGGGCCAACCCACGTCTCGATTCCCCGTGATGTCGGGGTTCTCCGCGATGCTGGGGCGGGCGCGGCCCGTGCGCTGGCACCTGTGGCTGGCCGCGATCGGGCTGCTCGGTCTCGCCGTCCGCCTGTTCTACCTGTTCCACTGGCTGCATCCGGCGGTCGTGGAGGGGGACCCGTACTACTACCACGAGGCGGCGAACCTCTTCGCAGCCGGCCGGGGCTGGCCCGATCCCTACGAACTCGCCCTGTCCGGCCGCTACGTCCCCGACGCCCAGCACCCCCCACTGACCAGCGGGCTGCTGGCCGTGCCATCGGTGCTCGGATTCACCAGCTTCCTGTCCCACCAGCTGTTCTCATGTCTGCTCGGCGTGCTGTCGATCGTGCTTGTCGCCCTCGCCGGGCGGCGGATCGCCGGCCCCGTGACCGGACTGGTGGCGGCCGGGATCGCCGCTGTCTATCCGGGCATGTGGCTCAACGACCCGCTGTTGATGTCGGAGACGACCGGGATCCTCACCTGCGCGTGGATCATCCTTGCCGCCTACCGGTTCCGAGACCGGCGGACAGTCGCCGACGCCGCCTGGCTCGGAGCGGCCCTCGCTGCGGTGATGCTCGCGCGAGCGGAACTGGCGCTGCTCGCCGTGGTGCTGGTGGTGCCACTTGTCGCCACGGCCCGTGAACTCGCCTGGCGGCGCCGGATCGCCCTGGTGGCCGTCGCGGCGGCGGTGAGTGCGCTCACGATCGCGCCCTGGACCATCTACAACCTGTCCCGGTTCAGTGAGCCGGAGTACCTGTCCACCGGGCTCGGCTCCACCCTGGCGGTCACCCACTGCCCGGCCAGCTACTCCGGCCGGTACGTCGGCTGGTGGTCGTTTGACTGCATCCTGGCGTTGCCACCCTCGCCCCAGGAACGCTCCGAACGGGATGTGTTCTACCGCCGGGCCGCGTACGACTACATCAAACACAACGAGCGCAGCCTGCCCCGGGTGGCCGCGGCGCGGCTCGGTCGGACGTGGGGGGTCTACCGGCCCTGGCAGCAGGCCCGGCTGGACACCATCGAGCGGCGCCCCCTGCTCCTCAGCCAGGTCGGGATGGTCACGCTGTGGCCGTTGGAGATCGCGGCGCTCGCCGGGGTCGTGGTGCTGCGCCGCCGCCGGGTCGTGCTGCTGCCACTGCTCGCCGTGCCGATCGCCCTGAGCCTCGCCTCGGTCGCGATCTACGGGACGACCCGGTTCCGGGCCGCCGCGGAGCCCGCGATCGTGCTGCTCGCCGCCGTCGCGATCACGGCCGCCGCGCGGTGGCTCGGGCGTCGTGTAGTGGCTCGGGTGCCGCGGTAGGTTCGCGGACCGGCCGGCCGGGGCCCCTGGGTGCGGATCCGCCGGCGGGCTTCTGTGCGCGGACTGGCTGGCCGGGTAGACCGTCCGGCCGGGTAGAAAGGGTGGGTTCGCTCGGGGTGTCGACGTGGTCGCGCACACCGGACTGGTACGTTGCCTGGGTGCCGGACCTCGCTGATCTCCGGGCGCTCGGTCGGTGAATGGACCCGCCCTTTCTCTCACGGCCGCAGCCGATTCCGGCGCAGCCGCCGGCCCGGCCGGCACCGCTTCCATCCCCGAACCGCGCACTCCCGCGCCGGTCCGTCCACCCAAGGTCGTCTTCGACGGCTTCGACGGCCTGCGCGCGATCGCAGCGGTCCTCGTGGTCGTCGTGCACACCGCGTTTCCCGCTGGTTTCACCACCAGCAGCCGGCTGGGCCCCTACACCGCCCGGGGTGAGATCGGTGTCGCGGTCTTCTTCCTGATCTCGGGGTTCCTGCTCTACCGTCCGTTCGTCGCCGCCCGGTTCGCCGGCATCCGCGGCTCGGACGCCGCCGGCTACCTGGTCCGGCGGTTCATGCGGATCGTCCCGCTGTACTGGGTGGCGCTCGCCGTCACGCTGACCGTGGTCAGCAGCAAGCGGGTCGGCGTGCACGGCTTGGCCGGTCTGCTCCAGACGGCGTTCTTCGTCCAGGGTTATCAGGAGCACTGGGCGATCCAGGGCCTCACCCAGGCCTGGACCCTGGACGTCGAGGCGGCGTTCTACCTGGCGATACCGGTGTACGCGTGGCTGCTGCGGCGGCGGGACCGTCCGCCCGCCGCCCAGTTGCGCGTGGAACTCGCCGCGCTCGCGGTTACGTTCGTCGCCGCCAAGATCGTTCACTACCTGGTGATTCCGTCCACGCAGACCTGGATGAACGGCTGGAACGTCTGGCTGCCGGTCTGGTGGGACCTGTTCGCCATGGGCATGCTGCTCGCCGTGCTCTCGGCCTGGTACTCCCGGCAGGGCAGGTCGCCGCGCTGGGCGGAGCTGCCCGGCTCGGGCACGGTGTGCTGGGGCATCGCCGCGTTCTTCTACTGGGTGTCGAGCAGGCATCTCGGCCTGCCGCTCGTGCCGATCTTCGAAGCCACGCGGAGCCAGGACATGGGCAAGCACCTGGGCTACGGGTTGTTCGGCTTCTTCCTGCTGCTCCCGGCGGTGTTCGGCCACGGCGACCGCGGCTGGGTGCGGCCGCTGCTGGCCAGCCGTCCGCTGGCCTTCCTCGGAGCGATCTCGTACGGCATCTATCTGTGGCNCTCGGCCGTCATCGNCCTGGTGCNGGAGCACNGCGGCTGGCGGCTGNGNAAGANCCCCTNCCCGCCGTTTCTCCTGGTGGTCCTCACCCTGACCGTCGGGGTCTCCACCGTGACGCACTTTTTGATCGAGCGTCCCTGCATCACCCTCTCCCGGGAGTGGGCCCGGCGGGCCGACAGATGGGTGGCGAGGCGCTTCGAAGGGGCGGCGAGGGGCGGGGAGGGTGGCCTCGTGAGCGGGGCCGGCGGATCGCCGGGCGAGGNCGAGGNGATCGGAAAGCCCGTCGATAGCCCGACGGTGCCACTCGCGTCAGGCCTCATGTCACCACGGAACATGACGGACCGGGACGCGCGAGACCCGTCCCCTCCGGTCCGGTCTCTCGATCCCGACCTGCCCGGCGTGCCGGATGGACGGGCGTCGCGCGCCGGGTGGAAGCAGCCCCGGGTCGAGTTCGACGGTCTGGAATGGCTCGGGCCGCAGCCCGCGCCGCAGCCCGGTGGGCCTGGGGCACAGCCGGCCGAGCGCGGGGGGCCCGAGCGCGGGGGGCCCGAGCGCGGGGGGCCCGAGCGCGGGGGATCGGCGAGCCGGCGCTGACCCGAAAATGACCGGGCGTCGGGCGCCGCGAGGCCAGGCCGTCGGCAGGTGTCGGGAATCGGACGCCACGAACTCACCCATTTATCCACTTTTCAACCGATCTGCGCCGTCAGTCCCTGTCGTGTCCCGTCCGCACACGTTCCCACCCGTGTGCCGCGACGATCCGTGGGACGGCGTTGTCCCGCCTACCGCGGTGCCACGCCGCCACCAAAAACTACATATGGACGTCATGTGTCTGCGCAGAGTGAGAGTGATGGCGGACGGCGCACGTCTTGGTACGGGCGCCCGTTGACCACCCTGGACACCCGTCCCTAGACTTGGGGGCGTGCACGAGGGTCTGTGGGTCTCAGACCGAGCGGATCCACTCGAGCGTCGTTATCGTTTCTGACAGTTTCTTCGTTTTTGGCGTTGTTTCTGTCCCTCGGTCCCGGCGGTTCGATCCGGCCCTCGCGCGGACGACCACCCCTAGCCGGAGCCGACCCCTTGACGAGCACCACCGACGTACGACCCGTGGAGACCGTGACCATCTCGCCCAGCCCGACCACACCACAGGTAGCGGTCAACGACATCGGCTCGGCCGAAGACTTCCTTGCGGCCGTCGACAAGACGATCAAGTTCTTCAACGATGGCGACATCGTTGACGGCATCATCGTCAAGGTCGACCGCGACGAGGTGCTGCTCGACATCGGCTACAAGACCGAGGGCGTGATCCCGTCCCGGGAACTGTCGATCAAGCACGACGTCGACCCGCACGAGGTCGTCAGTGTGGGCGACCACGTCGAGGCCCTTGTCCTCCAGAAGGAGGACAAGGAAGGCCGCCTGATCCTGTCCAAGAAGCGTGCGCAGTACGAGCGCGCCTGGGGCACGATCGAGAAGCTCAAGGACGAGGACGGTGTCGTCACCGGCACCGTGATCGAGGTCGTCAAGGGTGGTCTCATCCTCGACATCGGCCTGCGTGGCTTCCTGCCGGCTTCGCTTGTGGAGATGCGCCGGGTCCGCGATCTGCAGCCCTACGTGGGCCGCGAGCTCGAAGCCAAGATTATCGAGCTGGACAAGAACCGCAACAACGTTGTGCTCTCGCGGCGGGCCTGGCTCGAACAGACCCAGAGCGAAGTCCGTTCCGAGTTCCTCGCCCAGCTGGCCAAGGGCCAGATCCGCAAGGGCGTGGTCAGCTCCATCGTCAACTTCGGCGCCTTCGTGGACCTCGGTGGTGTGGACGGCCTCGTGCACGTCTCCGAGCTGTCCTGGAAGCACATCGACCACCCGTCCGAGGTGGTCGAGGTCGGCCAGGAGGTTACCGTCGAGGTCCTCGATGTCGACTTGGACCGCGAGCGGGTCTCGCTGTCGCTGAAGGCGACGCAGGAGGACCCGTGGCGTCAGTTCGCCCGGACCCACGCGATCGGTCAGGTCGTTCCAGGCCGGGTCACGAAGCTGGTGCCGTTCGGTGCGTTCGTCCGGGTGGACGAGGGCATCGAGGGTCTGGTCCACATCTCCGAGCTGGCCGAGCGGCACGTGGAGATCCCCGAGCAGGTCGTGAACGTCGGTGACGAGATCCTGGTGAAGGTCATCGACATCGACCTCGACCGCCGCCGCATCAGCCTGTCGCTCAAGCAGGCGAACGAGGCGACAGGGCTGGCTGTCGACGGCGAGGCGTTCGACCCGAGCCAGTACGGCATGGAAGCCAAGTACGACGAGCAGGGTAACTACGTCTACCCCGAAGGCTTCGACCCCGAGACCGGGGAATGGCTCGAAGGTTACGAGGAGCAGCAGGCGGAATGGGAGCGGCAGTACGCCGAGGCCCAGGCCCGCTTCGAGGCGCACCAGGTCCAGATCCGGGCCGCGCAGGAGGCCGATGCCGCCGCGGCGGCCCCCTCCTCCTACACCTCCCAGTCCGAGCAGCCTTCCTCGGCGATCGATGAAGAGGCGCTGCGTCGGCTGCGTGAGCAGTTCGGTCGGGAGTAGCCGACTCCCGTCACCGACGGTCGGGGCCCGGGGATCTTCTCCCCGGGCCCCGACCGATTTCCGATCCTTTCCCCTGCCCGTCCCAGACCCGGCGGAAGCCCAGTCCCGGGTAGAAGCTCAGCCCGGGCAGAGGGAGGTCCTGGGCCGGATCAGGACGAGGAGCGTGCCACGGCCGGGTCGACGTGATCCGGCCTGAGCAGGATCGGAACGTCGTCGCGGATCTCGTAGCGATGGCCGAGACGCGGGTTGACCAGCCAGCCGTCGACGAGCTCCAGCGGTCCCTTGTCGACCGGGCAGGCGAGGATCTTCAACAGTTCGGGTTCGATGGTCATCTCTGACGTTCCTGTTCGTCGTCTTGGGGGCCGTCGCGGGACCCGTGAGTATCCGTTCCGGATCCCATGAGCATCGCAGACACCCAGGTCGGCCCTGACCGGTCCCGACCGGGGGGCGCCAGCCATCCCGGTGTCGATCCCGGTCGTGAGGCACCGGTTCGCCTCGCTGACGGGTTATGCAACCAACTCGATGACATAAAAACTTCTGGGGGATAGCGTCGAAGTCGCTCGGCGGCCGGAGACCGGCCGCGAAGTCCCAGCTCGCCCTCATCGAGAGTCAGGTGTCCATGACTGTCCATGACTTCACCGTCGATGCCGCGGACGGAACCTCCCGCTCGCTCGGCGACTACGCCGGCCAGACGTTGCTGATTGTCAACGTTGCCAGCAAATGCGGTCTGACGCCGCAGTACGAGGGGCTGGAGTCCCTGTACCGGGATCTGCACGGCCGCGGCCTGGAGATCCTCGGCTTCCCGTGTAACCAGTTCGGCGGGCAGGAGCCGGGCACCGATGCCGAGATCCAGGAGTTCTGCGCCACGAAGTTCGACGTCACCTTCCCGGTCCTGGGGAAGATCGAGGTGAACGGACCCGACGCGGCCCCGCTGTACACCCACCTGCGTTCCGAGGCGCCCGGTGACTTCGGGCCCGATGCCGGTTTCCTCTACGAGCACATCAAGAAGACCCGGCCGGAAGCGATCGGCACCGACGAGATCAAGTGGAACTTCACCAAGTTCCTTGTCGACCCGGACGGAAAAGTGGTCCGCCGGTACGAGCCGACTGTCACCCCCGAGGAGATCCGCAAGGACCTCGAGGCCACCCTGGCCTGATGGTTCTCCCGTGCCCGGCCTGCCGCTATCGCCGGCCGGGCACGCCGAAGCCGACGGTGCCCGCCGGCTTCGCGGCAGGAGTAGGCGAGCGCGGTCAGCGGTCGCCGAACAGCGCCAGATAGCGTTCCGCCGCGTTCGGGTTCAGTACCGGCCTGTACAGCGAGGACTCCACGTTCCCCTCCTCGGCGTTGTTGAAGTACGCCTCGTAGGCCAGGGCGTCGGCGTTCGCGGTGAAGGTCTCGTACATCTTCTGGATGTAGTAGGGGTTGTCGCCACCGCCGCCGGTCGTGCGCACCAGACCCCACTCCGGAACGGCGAACTTCTTGCCGTGGGCGCGGGCGAAGGCGATCACCGTGCACAGACCGGACCGCAGATGACATTGCCGGTCCCAGATCGTCTTACTGACGGACGCGGGGTAGGAGTCGTAGGAGTCGATGCTGACCACGTCGACGTAGTCGTCACCGGGATAGGCATCCCAGATGTCCTGACCGCTTACCGGCAGGTGATCCCGGTGCGCGGTCATGTTCCAGTCGATCCGCACATGCGGCGCGGTCGACCGGATCGCCAGGACCGTGCGGCGGTAGCAGGTCTTCCAGGTCTCGACGTCGCGTGGATACCACCAGAACCAGTCACCGTTGAACTCCCAGCCGAGCCGGACGAAGGCGTCGCCGCGGCCGAACGTCGTCAGCGTGGTGCCGAACTGCCGCCAGTAGTTGTCGTAGGCGCCAGTCGCGCAGGTGGCCTCGTCGCCGTCTTTGGGAAACATCGGCTGGGCGACCGACAGGCCGCCGGGGAACTTGTCCCGGGTGAAGGCCTGCGTCGGCCAGCCGGCCGAGACCAGGTTGGTCCAGTCCTGCCGATCCGTGAAGACGACGGCCAGGTCCACCTTGCGGCCGGTGAAGACCGACCAGAGGTTGACGTCCGCAGGGTAGTTGCCGTTGGCGCCGGAGACCCAGCGCACGCCGCCGGGCTGGGGCGGCTTGGGTTTGTTCGAGCAGGAGCTGAGCCCGCCGGCGACCAGGCCGATGACCAGCAGGAGGAGCAGCGGCAGCGGGAGCGGATGGGCGGCACGTCTGTTCCTCGTCCGGGCGGCGCGGACGGTGCGGCGGCCGGCAGACCCCCACCCTCGCGGTGCCGGTCGCGGTCTCACGCGACGGAGGGTCTGTGCATGGTGGAGGGTCCGTGCATGGTGGAGGATCGCTGCGTACCCGAAGCCGTGGCAATGGCGCCGAGCAGCGGCGTCTCCACCGGGCCGGGCCGCCGAGCCTGTAGCCAGGCCTGCACGGCCTCGGCCTCGACCGCCCAGTCGTGACCGGGAACGAGCGCCTCACCCAGCTCCATGTGCGTGGCCATGGAGGGCTCCNGCACCAGCATCGTGCGGCGCAGCCGTTCGGGCCGCGCCAAGGCGACGGCGTTGAGTGTCGTGCGCAGCCCGCTCAGCACCACCCGACGAGCGATCCGCGCGGCGGGGGGTGGCGGGGCGANCGCAGGCGGTTNCCCGCTCAGCTCGGCCAGCCGGAAGGGCTGGAAACCCTGCAGAGTGAGACAGGTCGCGCGGTCGAAGGCGCCGCCGACGAACGGGATCGAGCGCAGCAGCAGTTCGTCCTCGAGCAGGGTGCCGACCCGCAGACCGAACGTGCTGGTCGTGGTGGCGGCCCTGGCCCAGGTCACGCCGTCGACCACCGGCGCGTGGGAGTGGCTGCCGCCGTCCCGGTGGATCATTGGCCGGCGGCGGGNGGNGGTTGAGGAGAATCGCAGCGTGCTGTAAAGGGTGAAGTAATCGACCGCGGGGAGCGCGGTCGCTGCCGCGACGAGACTNGAAAGCGATTTTTCCGTGTACAAATAGTCATCTTCGGCGAGCCAGACCAGATCGTCCGGCGACCAGCGCCGGACCCGCGGCATCCGCAGCACGTACCGGTAGGACGCGCGATTGCTGCCGCACTGCACCGACTGCACCTCGCCGGCGGACGTCATCACGGCAAGACGCTCCGCCGGCATAGGGCCGTCATTGACGAAGACGATCCGTACCGGGATGTCGACGTTCTCGACGGCCCGGAGGAGAGAGGCCAACGCAAGCATCTTGCTGTAGAAGGTCGGTCGGTTCTTCGTGTTCTCCGAACCGACCGACCGATAAAGAATACGCAGAATCATCGCAACCCCCCTACCGGCCCTGGCCCGGCAGCGCTCATCGTGGTGGCCTCGACGCCTCGGACACCGCCTCGACGCGGTCGGCCGAACATATTGCACACAGCTCGTACGTTACTGTGAAACATCATTATCATTGATCATTGCCGGTCCCGGTCGGGTGCTCCGGAACTCGGCCCTGTACGGCCGGTCCGGCCGGCTCGCCGGAAAGGGCGATCGCCGTGTCCCGTTCCACCTCCCGTGCGGCCCGGCGGACGAGGATGAACCAGATGGGGACGGTCACCCAGAAGGCAAGTATGTAACCGCAGACCGCGCCGGTGCCGCCGCCGATCTCCAGACCGACGATCGGATAGACGACAAGCTGGGGGGCGAGCACCGCATTCGCGCGGAAGGTGAGCTTGGCCTTGCCGAGCGCGTAGAGCATGCAGGCCGGCCCGACCGTCGCCGCGGGGCCCGCCTGCTGCACGATGGACAGCGCCAGCAGGTCGTGGGTCTGCTCCCAGGTCTGGCCGAGCAGCGAGTGCCCGATGCTCGTCGGCAGGACGAGAAAGATCGTCCCCCAGGCGGCGCCGGCCGCGACGATCACCGCGGACAGGGCGTAGGCGGCGCGGACCCGGGCTGCGGCCGAGAGGTCCTTGCGGCGGGAGAACTCGGGGNTGGCCCAGCTCACGATCCCGACCGCGAGAATGGTCGTCGGTCCGAGCAGAGTCTGCACCCCGCGCAGCGCGCCGACCAGGTCGATCGCGCCCAGCGTACCGAGCAGCAGAGTGGATGCCTGCTGGGCGCCTTGGACGGTGAGGTACTCGGCGCTCATGTACCCGTTGACATCGCGGTGTTCGACGACCCACTGGCGCACGAGGCTCGGCGCCGGCTTGAAGCCGGCCTGCGTGACGCCCAGCATGGCGGCGACCGCGGCGGCGCCACCCCAGGCCAGCAGCATCGCCCACGAGGTGGAGACGTCGCGGACGATCAGCGCGTAGATGGCGGCGAACTGGACGATCGCCCAGATCCCGTCGTTGGCGGCGGCGGCGGCCGGGCGACCCTCGGCGAAGAAGACCTGCCGCCAGGCGTCCTGGAGCAGCAGCGTGGGAAAGACCAGTCCCATCGCGACCAGCGAGGCGCCGACCGAGCCGCCCATCGCCGCACCGACGGCAAGCGTCACGACCCCGCAGACCAGCCCGATCACGAGGGCGGTGCCGGTCCCCGCCGCGCCGGCCACCCGAAACACCCGCGGCGGCACGTCGGAGAACTTCATCCCCAGCGGAGCGGTGCCGACAGCCTTCGAGAACCCGATCATCAATGAGAAGATCGCGAAGGCGACGGCGAAGGCCCCGAACTCGGACTTGCTGACGCTGTGGGCGATGACGAAGGACATCACGGCGTTCGTCCCGCTGGAGAGCACCTGGTCGACGAGTGTCCAGATGGCCCGCGAGCGGCTGGAACCCCGGGTCGGTCGCTCGTCATGGTGGCGACCACCGGCCGGACCGCCGTCGTCCAGGATGGTCAGCCCGTAGTCGACCGGTTCCCCACAATCCGGGACTGCCGGTGCCTCGCGCCCCCGGTGGATCTCGCCGCGGCCGATCGGCGGGATGAGCCATTCGCCGGTCGCGGGACCCCACAGGGGGNGTAGCCCCTCGGGGGNCGGCCCGTCCAGTGCCGTCCCGAAGGCTTCCACGGCCGGGATCCGGCGGCCGCGCAGGCCGCGGATGACCTGGGTCCGCTCCCGGTCGAACTGTTCCGGTCGCGGCGACAGGGCGGCGGTGACCTCCGGCACGGGTTCCGTCCGGGGGCGTGGTGACTCGTGCTGCTGGGCCGTGGCCGGCGCGGATGTGTCCGGGCCGGTCACCGGAGCCCACCCGGCCCTCCGCCGGGTGGTACTCGGACGGTGGAGGGATCGCGGAGAGTCCTGATGATCGTCTTTTGCCGGGGGTCGGTGGCCGAACTCATTGATCCACCGCCGTCCGTCCTCTCCGTGCCGCATCGGTCCGACCCCGGCTCCCCGTGCCGGCCGGGCGAGCGACGCCGCCGCTTCCGCGGCGGACGACGATCGAGCCCACCGCGTCGCTTCTGACCAGGGCGCCAGTCGGCCAGGGTGCTAGCAGGATGGTAGCCCGATGGGATCGGAACGCTCGGCTAGGGCCGCTCGGGTGGATCTGGTCCGAGCGGACCCGACAACGGTGGTTGGCCAGAGCGGATCGCGGGGGCATGAAACGGGCGATGAGATCGCGATTCTCCGGCATGTGCCTGCCCCGTAGACGGTTCGCTCGCCTACGTCCGCAATCTTCCGCATCCAGGCTGATGGTCCGTAAGTTTAGCAGTCGGGCCTCGGCCCGATCCCCTTGTTACGTCGGTCACCCCCGGCAGGGCGGTACTCGGTGGCGGATCCAGTGAGGTGGGGTGCGCCATCCGATCCGCTTCCGGGACACCGGCTGCCGGCCGGATCAGGGCATCCCTGATGCCGGTGGCCGCGCTCGCGGAGGCCTGGACAAGGCAGGAGCGGGGCGTGGGCCGCATCATCAATTACCTGGAATAGCCCGCCTTGAATGGCCCGTCGCCCGTCTCATCGGTGGCGAGCAGGTCCTGCAGCTCGGTGACGACCTGCTGGAGCTGGTCGGCGAACGCGTACATCCCGTCCGCGACCGCACGCGGCGTGCTCAGGTAGAGGTTGAACCGGTCCGGCAGCAGCACGTAGGCGATGCCGATGCACTGGCTGCTGGTAGACCCGAAGCCGAAGAACTCGACGTTGGTGGACGGCGCGGAGCTGGTGCTCAGGTAGTCGTCGCGCGCCTTGAGCCAGCCCGGGGCCTCGTAGAGCGCGATCGGCTCGGTCACCCCCAGCCGCTCGCCTTGGCTGCGGGCGATGAACTGCAGCTCCCACAGGTGCTGCTCGGGGGCCCGCCCGGCCTGGCAGTCCTTCGCGCGCCGCACGTGCGCGTCGGCGGCGGCGCGGAACGCGGTCCGGCGGGTGGCGGTGTCGGTGTCCGGGTCGTTGAGTACGGTCACGAACCGCTGGATCTCCGGGGTGACGACCCGCATCGCTTCCGTGCGGCCGCGCCGCCAGTGCCGGGTGGCGATCGATTCGTAGGTGGCGCCGATGTGCCCCTTGGCCCGGCTGTGCGCCAGCTGGTAGGCGAGCTGCACGAATGCGTCCGGTGACGTCTTCAGTGCCTTGGCCCGGTTTTGCCCGAAGTCGGTGAAGGACAACACCGTTGAGGCGGTCGCCGCGGCGAACTCCGCGAACGACGCGCCGGCGGCGGCCACATCCGCCCGCAGGCTGGCGTCGAGGACGAACTCGACGGGCTCGATGACGGGTAGCCCCTGGGGCCGGGCGCCAGAGCTCGCCGAGTGCTCCGCGGGCGAGGTACCCAGCAGGTCGTCGACGAAGCTGAGGATCGTCGTCCCGTCCAGCCCGCAGTGCTCGACGTTGATGCCCGCCTGGCCGTCGGCGAAAACGATCAGTGACACCGCCTTGTCGAACCACCGGTTGGCGCTGTCGCCGTGGAGCAGGTGGTCACACGCGGCCAGGTTGTCCTTGGGGGTGAAGTCTTCCAGGCACAGGGCGAACAGCGCGGTCTCGATCGTGTCGAGCGCGGCCGCGTTGGCGGGGTCCAGAGCGAGCAGCGTCTGGCGGCTCGCGGCCCAGTCAGCCCGGGCCTTGGTGGTGAGCTGGCCGACGGCGGCGTCCGCCGGAATCCGCGACGCGGCGGCCTTCACCACGGCGCGCAGGCCCGCCGCGAGGTCGTCCAGGGTGTACGGGTGACCGTCCGGCCCGACGACGTCCAGCCGGACGATGTTTCCCCGGTGGAAGACGACGATGTGGCGGGCCTGGGNCGGCCCNGGCCACTGCTCGCTGTACGGGGTGCGCACGGTGTCCTGGACCGTTCCCGGGATCCGGGTCGTGGAGAACAGGAACGTGTTCTGCGCCATCGACAGCGTCTGGCCGCGCTGGACGATCGGCTCGACCCGCTCGTCGTCGAGGCGCAGCTTGTAGTCGACGGCTGCCGCCACGAGCCCGGCGGCCCGCTCCACCTGCGGCTGCTCGGCGGACAGACCCTCGGCGTCCTTGAACAGGAAGATGTAGTTCGCGTTGAGCGCGATGCGGTCGCGCCGGCCGAGGTAGCGGGAGTCCCAGAAGCCGTCCAGCCAGCTGTGTACGCCCTCGGTGGCGTCGTAGCGCTCCAGCGCCGCGTGCAGGGTGGGGCCGGGGCCGCCCGGTGCCTGGAAGGCCGCGACGGCTGCCTCGGTCGTCGCCTGCTCGGCCGGGGTCAGCAGCGGCGCGGACCAGGCAAGGAAACGTTCGCAGCTCTCCGCCAGCGTGGGCAATGGCACCCGGGGCAGCAGATCGTCGTTCGCGAAGGTTCCGGTGGATCGCTGGGAGCTACTGATCGCATTCATGCTGGGCCTCGGGTTGTCTCGGGGAACTCGTCTCGGGGACACGGTCATGGTGAACGCCACAGGCTGCGTTGGGTCCATGGTCGCCGAGATTCCACGGGTGGCGGGCGTTCCATCGGACATTCGGCTCGTACGGTTCATCCGACTCGCATGATGGCCGGGGCGCCCTCGACCTACCGGCCGCGCGGGGGACGCCGCCGGCACCGGTCGCCCGTCAGCCTGGCGGAACCGGCCGGGTGGATGTCGCCGCCGGTCGCCGGCCGGAGGCGGGATGAGCGGTCGAGGGACTGGTCACCCCGCGCGGCCGAGAGATGTGCAGCTGGGCGTACAGCCAGCCCTCGGCCTCCAGCCCCCGTGGATCGACGCCGACGGTGGACAGCGTGTCGAGCACGAGCGACTGCTCCTCGGCGGAGGCGAAGCGCCGCTGCCGGAAAACGCCGTTGACGTGCACGGTCTCATACCCGAGCCCCGCGAGCGTCGCCTCGACCGGTTCGAACGGGAACATCCGCAGCACGAAGTGGGCCATCCACGGCCTGCGCTCACCGGCCGCGCGGGCCACCCGGGCGATGGTCCGCTCGGTGACGTACCCGAGGCAGCCCGTCGAGACGACGATGTCCGTTCCGACGAGCCGCTCCCGTTCGGCGTCGGTCGGGTCCCGGTCCTCCAGGTTGGCGTGCACGGCGTCATCGAGGAACCCAGCCGCGGACGCATAGGAGATGGCCGGCCCCGAGCTGTCCAGACCGAGGAACCGGCTCGTCTCCAGCCCGTCGCGGGACCGGACGAGTTCGCGGTCACGGGCGAGCAGCACGTCCCGGGTCGGCCGGGTTCCGGGCGGTGCGTAGCGCTCGTGCAGGTCGTCAAACGTCACGTCACAGCGGAGCAGCGCGGCGTTGATCCCGTAGGAGCAGCCCACGTCCAAGACCGTCGGCGGTCGTCCCCGGACCATCCGGAATTCCCGGATGAGCTGGCTGAAGTACGGTTTGGCGAGCTGCGGGATACGATAGTCGAGTTTCCGCAGGGTACTGAAGTAGGCGTGCGGGTCGGGCTGCGTGTAGATGTGGTCGAGCGAGATCTTCCCGCTGTCGTCGAACCGCCTCGTCCCGGTGGGGTACGCGGCCTCGGAGGAATTCGTGGTTCCGTCGGAGTCGGTGGTCTCGGCAGAATATCTGCTGTCGTCGGAATACACGCGTCTGGCGCTCCTTGTGACGGGCGGTCGGGGCAGACAGGCCGGTGCTGAAGCAGCTCGCCGACCGAGTTCTGGTCCAGCTAGTCCAGCAGCTGGTCGACGCGGACCGCGCTCTTCTCCGCCGCCAGGTGCCGCGGAAGGACCCGGCCGAAGAGCTGCTTCGTGCGCGCGACACTGCCGACGACCCCGGGGTGCCCGGTGTAGGCGAAGATTGCGGAATGCCGGGCCGTGTCGCCCTCGACCGGGCTCACCCGGTGCATCGAATAGCGGCCCAGGAAAAGCTGGAGATCACCCGGTCGGAGGGCGAGACGCCGGACCAGATGGCCGCCCTCGCCCGCCAGCACGGCCCGCACGTCGGCGAAGTTCTCCGCCTGCGCGGACCTGATGTTCGGGCAGTACTCGAAGTCGCCCCCGGCCCGCGGCGCCTGCGTGAGCAGGCTCACCGCGAATTCGTTCGTGTCGAAGTGCCAGGGGTGCTCCAGCCCGGGGGCGATGATGTTGAGGCACAGCCCGGCCAGCGGGTCGGCGAGTTCGTGGACTCTCGGCAGGTCGAAGCAGCCGGCGATGAAATGCTGGAAGAGCTCGCTGGTGTAGAGGCGGTGGACGGCGAATTCGGTGGGAATCTGGTCGCGGGCGACGAAGGCATTCCCCCGCCGCATCGTGAACCGGCCCGGATGATCGGCCGGCAACGACGGGTCGACCGCGATGTTGTAGGCGTTGACCGTCTCGACCTCGTCATACGCGAGCGGAGCGACGGTGGCGCACTCCTGTGCGACCGCGGTGAATGCGGAGGGCCGGACGAATTCCGGGAGGACACAGCATCCGCGAGTGCGCAGTTCCTCCCGGGCCCACGAGACGACGTCCCGCCAGGCGTGGCTCGAAGGTTCGGTGAGAGGGTAACGAACGGTATTGATCAGCTCGCTGATGGACCAGGTTTCCGTCGCAACCATGTGACTCCTCTCCGCCGCTACGCGGCGGCCCCGGGTCGCCGATGGGAACCGTCCACGACCTCGATGCGATTTGTCACATGGTCGCCCGATGGTCATGATGGCGAAAGTCAGTGTGAGATGTCACACGCCTGTGCTCGCGCGGGACGCGAATCCCGCCCGCCTGCCGCCATTCCAGCAACCCGGCCACGACCTGTCGCGGAGCCACCATCTTCGGGGCGTCCCGCGTCCTCGTCCTGAGCGGCTGTACGTGGGTGCCCGCGGGCCCGGCGGGCGACCGGCCCCGGCCACCGTCGATGCGAACTGGCCGTACCGGCCCCTGTCTGGCCCGGCCGGAAGGTGCCCGGCGCAGGACGCCAACCGTCGGGATCTCAGCCTTCTCGTGTTCACCGGAGATGCGTCCGGCGGGTCCGGTGCAGCGACGTCCGGTAGAGCCATATCTGGTATCGCCATGTCCGGTGCAGCGACGTCCGGTACCGCCACATTCGGTACCGCCACGTCCCGTACCGGCGTGCCCGGGAGCGATCCCGGCCCGACCCCGCCGCAACGGCCGATGCCCGAAGGCTGATCCGATGCCTGGAGCCGGCCGTTCCGGGGAGGGAGTCGGTCATCGTACGAGGTTTCAGGAGCTTACGAGCTTCAGCGCCTGGCGGATCTCGCCGAGACGGTTCCATTGTTCGTTGCTGAGAATCGAGACGGCGGCGTGGAACACGCCGTCCTGTTCCTTCGCGATGTGCCTGCGCAGCAGGCTCATCGCCTCGATGACCCGTGTCGGCCAAGCGGGATCGACCCGGGCGGTGCCGTCGGTCGCCCCGGCGAGCACAGCCTCGATCCGGCGGTGCTCGCTCTGCAGGATCGCGATCTGTTCGGGGAACTCGAGTGCCATCGCGGGGAACAGACCCTTCTCCTCCNCCNCCGTATGCGGCTGGAGAACCGCCGACATCTGCTCACAGAGTGTCACCATTGCCCCGACATCACCCTGTCGATATGCCTCGTGCGTGTCGGCGATGAGATCGGTGACCTGGTCATGTTCCCCGATCAGGGTCGCGATCGCCGGCAGTGACTGACAGTTGCAGTATTCACGCATAGTACCCACCTTGGGTAGAAGAAGATCAGCGACGACCCCGCGTCCCGCGTGCCCCACCGGCAGCGTCGCCATCCCATCCCCACTCGCACGGCGGCGCTCGTGTCGCGCCGCTCATGGTCATCATCGAATGGCCAGGGCGGCTCCCACACGGCCGATAGTCCTGTCCGGTGCCCTACCAATGGCGGCAGGGCAGCGGTCCGCGAGTCGCCCTTCCCCACGGCCGATCGGAACGAACGGGCAGCATCCGCGCGGTGCCGGCGACAGCGAGCAGCAGCCCCACGACGGCGACGGAGATGGTGTCGGCGGCTGCGACGACCGGTCAGTCCTGACTGTTAGTCCTGACTCTGGTTCAGTCCTGACTGGCGAGATAGCCGATGACCATCGCACCCCACCATCCGGCCTGGGAGAGCAGGTTANTGATTATCGATCGGGCCAGGAGCGCCCGGGACGGAACGGTGGCGGACTGCTCCAGCCGGTGCTGGATCGCCCAGATGTGCAGGCCGTTGAGGGCGATGAGGAGCACCAGTCCGATCTTCACCTGGGTCAGTCGCCTGGACAGGTCCGGATGCAGCAGGATGCCGCTGAGCACGAGCCCCGCCAGACCAGCCCAGATCATCACGTGCAGGCCGCTGGCCACCCGGATGACGTCCGGGAAGCTGCGCCGACCGAACAGCCATGACAGGGCGAAGAAGTCGATGGCGAGGACCGCGCCGAACCCGCCCACGAGCGCGGCGAGATGCACGAACAGGGCGGCGGTGTGCAGGGTCGGGTCGGCGGTGAGGTGGGCGGCGGTCCAGACGGCGGCCGCCCACCCGACGACGAGCGCTGTTCCGGTGGCGAGGAAAACGGCCCATCGTGGCAGAACCCCGCTGGCAGGCGGGGAGGGCTGGGCGATGACCAGGACCGGGACAGGCCGCGGGTCCGCGGGCAGGGAAACGAGCCGCTCGGGGACCTTATCTCCGTGATCATGCATGACTAGTGCCTGAGCGTGACGTTGGTGAAGGTGGCAGTCGTGCCGCTGGCCAACGCCGGCGTGTGGCCTTCCTCGCCGTGCCGGAAGAAGGTCGGTACCCCGATTGTTGCGCGCAACGTGTAGCTGCCGTCCCGCGGGATCGAGAAGTTGTTCGCGTAGTGGAAGAATTCGGCGTAGTAGAAGTTGAGTGTCTTCTCCTCCGCAACCGTGCCCTTGCCGTCGATGACCGCGAGCGTGATTGGTACGTTCGGCACGATCCGGCCCGTGGCCGCCTCCACGGGGATGATCTCAATGTGGTGCGTCTCGTCGGCGGCGGGCTTGCGGAGTATCTGCTGCCCGCCTTTGCCCTCGTACCAGGGTTCCGCGGCCTCGACGATGTAGCCGATTTTCCACGGTCCGCTCTGGACCTCGCCTCCTTCGGACCGGATCTCCTTGGCGAGCGTCGTGTACTGCTTGAACACGCCCTCCGGTACCGCGACGGAGAAGGTGGTCGAGCTGCTTACCGGGTGTCCCGGGGAAGCCGTCGTGGCGTCGGTCGTCGAATCGTCGGAGCAGGCGGTGAGACCGAGCAGCAGGGAGACGGCCAGTACGGGCAAGGCTGTTCGCTGGGGCATACGTCCTCCTCGGGGAAGCCTGATATTAGGTTAGGCTAACCTAAATTGATCAGGTTCCGTCAAGGGAATCACCCTTCCGGTCTATGTAAGCTACTCTCGGTAAGCATTAGCGCCGGGAGGCCTCGGCCTCCCGGCGCACCACGTGCCCTGGCCCGCCGATCGTTGGAAAGGTGGGCGCGGCCACGCCGCCGAACTCAGCAGATGCGGGGGAGCTGCTCGCCGAGCGGCCGGTCGACGATGCGGGTTCCCCCGAACGCGGTGCGCCCGACAACCACGCCCGGATGCTCCGCGGTGACCGTGCCGATGACGGCCGCGTCACGCCCCGCCGGATGCGCCCGCATCGCCGCGAGCGCCGCGTCGGCGTCGGCGTCGGCGACGAACGCGACCAGCTTGCCCTCGTTCGCCACGTGCAGCGGGTCGAGGCCGAGGAACCCGCAGGCCGCCTCGACCGCGGGCGGCACCGGCACGGCGCGCTCGGCGAACTCGATGCCCGTCCCGGACGCGGCGGCGATCTCGCACAGCGCGGTCGCGAGGCCGCCTCGGGTCGGGTCGCGCAGCGCGTGGACCCCCGGGGCGGCCGCCAGCACCGCCGCGACCAGCCCGTGCAGCGCCGTCGTGTCGGAGCGGACCTCGCCGCCGAACTCCAGCCCGTCGCGCACGCTCAGCACGGCGACACCGTGCTCGCCGACGGGACCGGAGACGATGACCCGGTCGCCGGGTCTCGCCCGTTCGGGGCGGATGTCCACCTCGGCCGGGACGAGCCCGATGCCGCT
Organism: Frankia sp. Allo2; assembly: GCF_000733325.1. NCBI lineage: Bacteria > Bacillati > Actinomycetota > Actinomycetes > Frankiales > Frankiaceae > Frankia > Frankia sp. Allo2. Next base: position 28,787 of record NZ_JPHT01000033.1, on the reverse strand, counting down.
GGTGTTCACGTACAGACCGTCGGCCAGCCCGCGCTCGACGACCTTGGTGTCCCCGGTCGCCAGCCGCNCCCCCGCCGCGGCGGCGGCCCGGCCCATCGCCTGCGCCACCCGGCCCAGGACCGCGAGCTCCAGGCCCTCCTCGAGGATGAACCCGGCCGAGAGCGCCACCGGCACCGCGCCGGCACAGGCCAGGTCGTTGATGGTGCCGTGGACCGCGAGCTCGCCGATGGAGCCACCGGGGAAGAACAGCGGGCGCACCACGTACGAGTCGGTGGAGAACGCGAGCCGGGCGCCCGCGACATCCAGGACCGCCGAGTCCGCCGGTGCCCGCGCCGTGTCGGTGGTCCCGAACGCGGGCAGGAACAGATGCTCGATCAGCTCGCTCGACAGTACGCCGCCGCCGCCGTGCCCCAGTACCACCTGGTGATGGTCACGCAGCGGAAGTGGGCAGGTCCAACCGGTCGGGTCGACGGGGTCAGCCACGGCTGCCCGCCGGAGTCAGTCGCCGGAACTGGAAGTAGGCGGCGCATGCCCCCTCCGCCGAGACCATCGTCGCGCCGAGCGGGGTGCGTGGCGTGCAGGAGGTTCCGAACGCCGGGCACTGCGGCGGTTTGACCAGGCCCTGCAACACCTCGCCGCTGCGGCATTCGGCCGGTTCGGCCACCGTGAGGCCCTCGACGTCGAAGCGGACCTCGGCGTCGAAGTCCCGGTACGCCGCGGACAGCCGCCAACCCGAGTCCGGGATTGTCCCGATTCCCCGCCAGGCCCGGTCACACACCGTGAAAACCTCGGCGAGGATTTCCCGGGCCGCCGGGTTGCCCGCCGGCCGCACCGCCCGCGGGTAGGCGTTCGCGAGTTCTGCCCGCCCCGCCTCGAGCTGCTCGACGGCGTGGCGCACCCCGTCGAGCAGGTCGAGCGGCTCGAAACCGGTGACGACGATCGGTACCCGGTAGGTCGCCACCAATGGCTCGTACTGGAAGGTGCCCATCACCGTGCACACGTGGCCGGCTGCCAGGAACGCCGCCACCCGGTTCGCCGGCGAGGAGAGGACCGCGGTCATCGCCGGCGGCACCAGCACGTGGCTGACAAGTACGGAGAAGTTGTCGATTCCACGGCGCCGGGCCGTCACCACGGCCATCGCGTTGGCTGGGGCGGTGGTCTCGAAGCCCACTCCGAAGAACACGACCTGGCGGTCCGGGTTCTCCTCGGCGAGGCGGACCGCGTCGAGCGGCGAGTAGACCACCCGGACGTCCCCGCCACGCGCCCGGACCATGAACAGGTCCATGCCGCTGCCGGGGACCCGCAGCATGTCCCCGAACGAGCAGAAGATCACCTCGGGGCGGGCGGCGATCGCCAGCGCCCGGTCGATCGTCTCCAGCGGCGTGACGCACACTGGGCAGCCGGGGCCGTGGATGAACTCGACCTGGTCCGTGAGGAGCTGATCGATTCCGTTGCGGATGATCGAGTGGGTCTGGCCGCCGCAGACCTCCATGATCGCCCAGCGCCGGGTCGCGGTGGCGATGATCGCATCCAGCAGCCGGCGGGCCAACGCCGGGTCGCGGAACTCCGCCAGGTACCTCACCGGCCCGGCCCGGTCATGCCCGGTTCCGCCGCGCGCGATCCCAGCTCCTCCTCGAGCAGCCCCAGGTCCCGGAACATCGCGAGGGTCTCCCGCGCCGCGGCCTCGTCCAGCCTGATCAGCCCGAAGCCGGCATGGATGATCGTGTACTGCCCGACGGTCGCGTCGGGCAGGTAGGCGAGGCACACCGTCTTGGTGACGCCGCCGAAATCGACGATCGCCATCCGCGTACCACGGTCGTCCCAGATCTCGATGATCCGGCCCGGTATCCCCAGACACATGCCTCAGGCTTCCTTCCCGCCGAAGGTCGGCTCCGTCGGGCGGCTCAGCGCCGCGACCGCCGCCTGGCCCAGCGCCAGCCCACCGTCGCCCGGCGGCACCACCCGATGGACGAGTACGTCGAACCCGGCAGTGGCGAGCCGGGCGCGGCAGGCCCGCGTCAGCACTACGTTGGCGAACACCCCGCCGGTCAGACCGACCAGGCGGACTCCGTACCGCCGCCGCGCGAGCCCCGCGACCTCGGCCACCGCGTCCGCGACCGCCAGATGGAACGCGCCGGCCAGCACCGGCACCGCCACTCCCGCCCGCAGACCGGCGACGATCCCCGCGAGCACCCCCACCGGGTCGAGGACGCCGTTCGCCAGGCCGAAGGAGAGCCGGCAGGCACCGGCGCCGCCGAGTCCGGCGCCGCCGAGTCCGGCGCCGCCGAGTCCGGCGCCGCCGAACTCCGCCGCGGCGAGCGCCTCCAGCTCGACGGCGGCCTGCGCCTCGTAGGTGATCCGGTGACGCACCCCGAGCAGTGACGCCACCGCGTCGAACAGGCGGCCCATGCTCGTGCAGGGCACGCAGGCCACGCCCCGGTCCAGCGCGGTGCGCAGGGTGCGCAACTCCGCCACGGAGCAGGCCCGCACCGGCGCCAGGTCCGCGGTCCAGTCCAGGTCGGCGGCGGCCAGATGGGCGAGCGCGACCCGGTACGGATTGCGGACGGCGGCGTCGCCCCCGGGCAGGCCGATCGGACGCAGGTGCGCGACCCGCTCGGCGCGGGCGACGTCCGGGCCTACCAGCAGCACCTCGCCGCCCCAGATCGTGCCGTCGAGCCCGTAGCCGGTGCCGTCGAACGCGACCCCGAGGATGGTGTCGCCGAGCCTGCCGTGCTCGGCGAGTAGGGCGGCCACATGGGCATGGTGGTGCTGGACCAGGTGCGGCAATCGGCCGGCGGACCGTGACCCGTGGGTGGAGGTCTGGTTCGCCCCCGCCGCCGGGTCCCCGGCTGCCGCCTGTTCGGTCCCCGTAGCCGCCGCGCGTTCGGCCCAGGCCCGGGTGACGTATCCCGGATGGAGGTCGGCGGCGAGCGTCTCCGGCGCGACGCCGTACAGATCGGTCAGGTGCGCGGCGGAGCGCTCGAAGGCCCTGAGCGCCGCCAGGCTGCCCATGTCACCCAGATGCTGGGACACGAACGCGCGACGGTCCGTGGTGAGGCAGAACGTGCTCTTGCCCTCGCCGCCCACGGCGAGCACCGACCGGACGGGGCGGCCGAGGTCCACCGGCAGCGGAACGTATCCGCGGGAGCGCCGCACCGGCAGCACCTGCCCGTCGTCTCCGTCGTCCCCGTAGCCGCAGCGCACCACCGAGTCGTCACACGGCAGGAGGATCGGTCGGTCGTGCCGGAGGAACGCATCAGCGAGGCCGGCGAGCCGGTCCCGCGCGTCGTCGTCGGCGAAGCAGATGGGCTCGCCCGAACGGTTGCCACTGGTCATCACCAGCATCCGCGGCGGTCGCGGGCCGCCACCCGGGACCGGCGCGAACAGCAGGTGGTGCACGGGTGTGTACGGCAGCAGCAGCCCCACCAGCGGAGTGCCGGGGGCGACCAGCCGCGACATCCCCGATATCCCTGACATCCCCGCCGCGGGCGAGCGGCGGACGAGCACGATCGGAGCGGCCGGCGATGCCAGCAGCGCCGCCTCCGCCGACGACAGGTCGGCCACCAGGGCGGCCGTCGCCAGGTCGCGCACCATCACCGCGAACGGCTTGTCGGGCCGGTCCTTGCGGGCGCGCAGGCGCGCCAGGGCCGTGTCGCCGGCCGTGTCGCCCGGGTCGTTCTCGGCCGAGCAGGCCAGGTGGTAGCCGCCGACGCCCTTGACCGCGACCACCGCGCCGTCCGCCAGTGCCCGCTGGGCCGCCGCCAGCGCGGCGTCCGTGCCGTGGACCTCCGGTCCGGTGCCGTCCGCGGGGCTGAACCACAGCTTCGGTCCGCAGGACGGGCAGGCGACGGGTTCGGCGTGGAAACGGCGGTCCGCCGGGTCGGCGTACTCCGCCGCGCACCGCGCGCACATCGGGAAGCGGGCCATCGTCGTGGCCGCGCGGTCATACGGCAGCGCGCTGATGATCGTGTACCGCGGGCCGCAGTTGGTGCAGGTGATGAACGGGTGGCGGTGGCGCCGGTCGGTCGGGTCGAACATCTCGCGCAGGCAGTCGGCGCACACCGCGGTGTCCGCGGGTACCAGGGTGCGATCGCCGGGAACGGTCGCGCCGGCCACGATCCGGAACCCGGCGTCGCCGGCGGTCGACCGGGTCACGCTCGTCACCGTGACGCGCTCGATGCGCGCGAGCGGTGGCGCCTGCGGTTCGAGTCGGCGCAGGAACTCGGCCACGGCCACCTCGTCGCCTTCGACCTCGGCGAACACCGAGGTCGAGTCGTTGCCGACGAATCCCGCGAGCCCGAGGGTGCCCGCGAGCCGGTGGACGTAGGGCCGGAAACCGACGCCCTGGACGACGCCCTCCACCACGACCCGGCGCCGGACCCGGCGCCCGGTCCGCCCGGTCCGCCCGGTCCGCCCTCCGGTCATACCCGCCGCCAGATCATGACCCGGTTGTTGCCCGAGTCCGCCACCGCGAGCCGGTCGCCGCGCACCGAGAGGCCGTACGGCCAGCAGAAGGTGTCGGCCTCGACGCGGGTCCACCGGTTCTCCCCGGTCTCGGCGAACGACGGCTGGCCGAGCACACCGGTCGCGGGCGTGGAACTGCGCCGCGGCAGCTCCTCCCACAGCAGGACGCGGTTGTTGGCGGTGTCCGCGACGGCCAGCAGGTGCCCGTCGCTGTCGACGGCGTAGGGGAAGCGCAGGACGTCGGCCCGGCCGGGCGCGTAGGGGAACTCCCCGGAGCATGCGAGATCGGGCTGGCCGAGCACCAGATCGGCGTCGCCGTCGGCGTCGGGATGGGGGGCCCAGCCGAGCAGCCGGTGGTTGCCGGCGTCCGCGACCAGCAGCCGGTCGGCGGTGCCGGCGAGGTCGTGCGGCCACCGGAAGCTCGCCGGACCGGCCGCGCCGCCACGGTTCTCGTCCCGGCGGGTGGGATCGGGCTGCCCCAGCACCAGGTCGGGTAGCCGGCCGGGCGAGGACGGCAGGCCATTCGACCAGCCCAGGATCCGCCGGTTACCGGTGTCGGCGACGTAGAAGCGCCCACCCACCACGGCCACCCCGAAGGGCCAGTAGAAGGTGTCTGGTCCGCACGGGCCGCCCCGGTTCTCGCGGACGGCGTCGGCGTCCGGCTGCCCGAGCACGAGGTCGGGGGCGGTGTCGGTGACCGTCGGGACCTCGTTCCAGACCAGCACCCGGTGGTGCCAGGCATCGGCGACCACGAGCCGGCCATCCGTGACGAGCACGCCGGTCGGCAGGTGCAGGCCGCGTTCGGGCCCGCGCCCCGCGGCCGCCGGCCCTTCGCTCGTCGCGTCGGCCTGGCCGAGCACGACGTCGGCGGGGGCGCCGTCGACGGCCGGCAGACCATGCCAGATCAGCACCCGGTGGTTACCCGAGTCCGCCACCACGAGCAGGTCGTCGCCGAGCCACACCCCGCGCGGCGCGTACAGCCGGGACGCCGACGGCCGCGCCGACGGCAGGGCCAGCCCGCCGGGCGCCGGGGCGCCGATCCACACCGCCGGTTCCCAGCTCCCCGCCCATCCGCCCCGTCCCGCCTGGCCGCCCCGTCCCGCCTGGCCGCCCCGTCCCGCCTGGCCGTCCTGCCCCACCCATCTGGTCGGAGTGCTCGGAGTGGCGTCACCGAGTGTTCCGCTGCCGGGCGTCACGTCGGCTTCGCGGTGAGTCGGCGGGCGATCTCGTCGAGCACCCCGCGCACGGCCAGGACGGCGTCGGGGTCCCCGACCTCCTCGAAGATCGCCCGTGCCTCGTGCAGCACCGCCTGCGCCGGGTCGAAGAGGCCGAGGTGGGCNAGGGCGTTGCCCTGGTTCGCCCGAGCCCGGGCGTAGCCGAGGGGGTCGGCGTCGCGGTCGCGGGCGGCNATGACCTCCTGGTAGCGCGCGACCGCCTCCCGCAGGTTGTCCTCCCGGTGTGCGGACGGCGCGTAGACCAAGGCGTTGGCCAGGTTGAGCTGGGTGCTGGCCCACCGCTCGGGATGAGTCTCGCGGGTGTAGACGGACAGAGCGGTCCGCAGGCCCTGCACAGCCACGCCGACCCGCAGCTGGTCGGACGCCTGCGCCATCGGCATGGTCAGATACGCCGTGGCGAGGTTGACCTGTGCCGCCGCGAACAGCTCCGGGGCGGTGTCGATGCGGACCAGGCGCAGCGCCGAGAGGTAGTGCTCCACCGCGACCTTCAGGCCCGCCGGATCGTCCCCGGCCAGCTCCTGGTAGGCCGAACCGAGGCTCAGGTGCAACTCGGCCCGGCCGACCGTGAGGTCGGTGGCGGCCAGCGCGGCGAGCGCCGCCGTCAGCTCTGCGATGACGGCCGGGCTCGGTCCCTCGACTCCGCGACGCAGGTCCGCCGCGGTGGACCTGAGCTGGGCGGCGAGACCGGGGGAGGGTTCCCGCGCCGCGGCGATGGCCCGCTCCAGCAGCCCCGCTGCCTCGCCCGTCCGGCCGGCGGCCATGGCGTGGGCGGCGTGTGCGGACCACACCATCGCCGCGATCTCGTCGGTCTCCCCGCCGGGCGGCGGAGGTTCGTCCAGCTCGCCCAGGGCGAACCGGACTACGTCCACCAGGATCCCCAGCTCGTCGCCGAGCGCCCGGCGCAGTGCCACCGGGTCTTCGGGGTCCGCGCCCGCTGGTCGCAGCACGAAGCGGTTGTAGCGGTCGACCGGGTCGTCGCCGCGCAGCTGCCCGAGGGCCGCGACGACCTCCCCGCGGTAGGCGAGCTCCAGCGCGGCCAGCTCCGCCGGCCAGGCCACCGGCACCTTCCCGGCCGCCAGTGTCCGGCGCAGGTCGGCCGTGGCCTCGCCGCCCGGCACGAGCAGGAAGCCGGCCGGCAGCGGAAAGACCCCGACGGGCTGCGGGCGCGCGCAGGTCACGCCCGTGCTGATGACGTCGTCCTCACCCATGCGCGTCCTCACCCATGCGTCTGGTCATCTGGACCTGTGCGTCCGGTCATCCATGCGTCCGGTCATCCGTCCGTTCCGCCGGTCCCGGGGGCGAGACCAGAGATGATCATGTCCCGGACCTGTTCCATCGCCCGGCGCACCGCGGGACTGAGATCGGCGCCGGGCTCCACGCCGCCCGCCTCGATGAGGTAGACGACGACGTCGTCCGGGTAGCCGTCGCCGAGCAGCCAGCGCCCGAACGCCAGCGCCTGGTCCCAGCGGAAGGCGTGCGGGTGCGGCGCGTCCAGGGGCAGGTTCTCCAGCTGTGCGCCCGGGACCTCGAACACGGTCCCGGGCTCGGCCCCGGTGCGGCTGGCGTCGACGACCACGACCCGGCGTGCGCCGCGCATCGCGAACGCCGTGTCCATCCCGGCGGTCCCCCCGTCGACCAGGCGCACCCCGGCCGGGACGCCCGTCTCGGCGAGCCGGCGGACCAGGATCGGCCCGACCCCGTCGTCACCGCGCAGCAGGTTGCCGCAGCCGATCACGGCCACCTCGCACCCTGGTGGTTCGAAACCGGGCGGATCGACCTGCACCCGCGGCCCGACCGGGGGCCGCGAGGCGGCACCCGCCTCGCGATCCCCGGTCATAGGTCGGTCCCGGTCATAGGTTGTCGTTGATGACGAACCTGCTGAGCTCCCGGCCGGTCCTGCCGTCGTAGGCGTGGACCGTGCAGACCAGGCACGAGTCGAAGCTGCGGGCCACGTGGCCGAGCTCGATCGGGTTCTCCGGATCCACGATGGGCGTGCCGACGAGGGCCTGCTCGATGGGACCGGGCGCCTCGGAGCCGTCGCGGGGGCCGATGTTCCAGGCGGTCGGGGTGACCACCTGGTAGTTCGCGATCTTGCCGTCCTCGATGACGATCCAGTCCGAGAGCGAGCCGCGGGCCGCCTCCGTGGAACCGAAGCCGCGCCCTTCGGTGTACTCCACCGGCTTGAGGTGAAACGGCTCGCGTAGGTCCAGCTGGTCGAGCCAGGCCCGCGTCCACTGGTAGTACCTGGCGGCCTCGTGCATCCGGGCCAGCAGGCGGACCATCACCGACGGGCCGATGGCCGCCAGGATGTCCCCGAACAACGGGTCGTCGTCCTGGTGGGCACCCGCGCCGGGAGCCGCGGCTGCGACGCGGCGGGCGAGTGGCCCGGCCTCCAACGGCAGGTATCCGTGGTTCGGCACCTCGTACCGGGGTGACTTCGCCCAGCTGTACTTGCCCTGCTCCCGGCCGCGCGCCGGATCGATGGGCCGGGTCTCGCCGTCGAACGGGTGGCGCGCCTCGGTTCCCTCGTAGAACGAGTGGGTGACGTCCTCCCGCACCCGGGCCTGGTCGAACTCGAAGTACCCGCCGCCCGCGTACACCCCGGACCGGCCGATGAGTGCCGCGTTGCGGCCGGAGATGGTCGGCCGGGTGTAGAGGTCGGGGGCGAAGTACGTCCCGGTCGCCAGGTAGTTGCCGACTCCCTGGCCGTAGCGATCCAGGCCGATGTCTAGGCAGTACCGGAGGAAGAAGCCGCAGTCGCTGTCGTGCTGGGCGGGGTTCTCGTCCACCCAGGCGAGCACGTCCTGCCAGGTACGGTTGGCCAGCCAGCGCTCCACCGAGCAGCCGAGCCACTGCTTCTCCAGCCAGTTGACCTTCCAGTGCTCCAGGATGGCGATGGAGCGGGTCACGTCCGACAGCGTCGGCGCGCACATCACCCCGCCGGGCACCATGAAGCTGGAGTGCGGCCACTGCCCGCCGAAGATGGCGTAGACCTCCACCGGCTTGGCCGACAGCACCACCGCCGGGCCGTAGCTGCTGCCGGTGTAGGGCGCGAACCGCCGTACCGCCTCCTCATACAGCGGCGAGGAGGCGTATTTCCGGTTCGTGAGGTCGATGGCGAACAGCGCGTAGAAGCAGCGCGGGATGCTCTGCAACGTCTCGCACGCCTGCGCGATGTTGCGGACCAGCGTCGCGTTGGGCGGCATCTCGGTGCGCCACGCGACGTCCAGCGCGTACGCCGACTTGTACAGGTGGCTGCCCCCGCAGATCCCGCAGATCCGCGGGGTCACGATCAGGCCCGCCTGCGGGTCCTTGCCGCGCAGGATGATCTCAAAACCCCGGAACATCGCCGCCTCGGTCCACGCCGAGGTGACCACCCCGTCGTCGATCGTGACCCGGACGTCGAGGTCGCCCTCGACGCGCCCCAACGGGCTGACGTTGAGATCGACGGTGGCCATTGGAATCCTCTCTTCTCCCCGTCCGTTCCTCGCGGTCTCCGGTCGGAGCACGCGCGGCTACCGGCTACCGGCCGGCTAGACGACGAACATGTCCTCCTTCGACCACTGCGGGGCGACTATCCGGGCAGCTGCCGCGTGTGCCAGGTAGCCGAGGTGGCCGCTGCCCGCCGGCACCTCCCGCGGAATGAGCCCGCCGACCTTCCGGGTCCTGAAGATCGTGCCGGGGGCGAGGTCGAAGAATGGGAACTCCGGCTCCGTGCACCCGATGCACGGCATGCCGGCGCGGGTCTTCGACGACTGGCGGTTCCACAGGATCCGGTTGCACGGGGNGNGGGTCATCGGGCCGCGGCAGCCGAACTCGTAGAACAGGCAGCCCTTGCGGGTCCCGTCCCCGAAAGCCAGGGTCGACTGCTTGTATTCGAAGTACTCCGCCCTGGTGCAGCCGGTCTGGGTGAATGTCGTGAAGAACGTCCGTGGCCGGTGCAGCTCGTCGAGCGCGATGTCGGCGGCCCGGCCGGTGGCCAGCGCCACGATGATCTGCGTGATCCAGTCCGGGTGGGCCGGGCAGCCCGGAATGTTGACGACGGGCAGCCCGGAGCGCGATCGGAAGTCCGGGCCGAGGAAACCGCCGCGTTCACGCTTGTGGAACTGCAGCCCGGTGGAGTCCGTCGGGTTCGGCGCCGTCGCGGGGATCCCGCCCCAGCACGCGCAGTCCCCGATCGCCACCACCACCTGGGCCCGGGCGGCCAGCTCGCGCACCCAGTCCTGCATGGGCCGCTCGGCGAAGACGTCGAAGCCGCCGGTTCCGTTCGGGCCGCGGATCACCGAACCCTCGAAGACGAAGATGTCGACCGGCCGCTCACCCCGCGCGCAGTCGGTGAACAGCTCCCGGGCCTGGGCGCCGTTCTCCAGCCCCAACGACGGGTGCCAGAGCAGTTCCAGCCCGAAGTCGGTGATTAGGTCGACGACGTTGGGCTCGTCGGCGTTCAGGAAGGACATCGTGTTGCCGCTGCACGCCCCGCCCTGGAACCACAGCACGGATGACATCAGTACTCCCTTCGTCGGACGGGCCGTGGTCGGCACCGCGGTCCGCCGCACCGCCCACCTCCACGAGCGGACCGAGCCCTCCGTCGAGGTGATCAGAAGCCGCTGGGCCGGGTGATCGTCGGGTGGCCCGTCGCCTCACGGAGACTTCCGGCAGAGCAGACGCTATGTCCCCCAGCGCCGGACGCCTATCGACAGTGCGCGGAGGCTGCCACCAACGCGCAGTCACCAACGCGCAGTGCGGTTTGGTGAAGCGCACACGACCGGGCGAGAGTGGGGCATGCACCGGCCATCCCAGCCCGCCCTCATCGACGCCCGTGGGGCGAGCGCCGAGGTACGGCCCGGCGAAGTGGTGAGCCGGTGCGATGCCGGCTCGGGCGGGTCACCGGATCAGGCGGGTCGCCGGAGGGNGCCGGGGGAGGACCGGGCGATGCACGAGCTGTCCGTCTGCCGATCGATCGCGGACGTCGTCACCCGGCACGCGGCCGGTCGGCCGGTCACCCGGGTGCACGTCCGGGTGGGTCAGCTGCGCCAGATCGTGCCGGAAACCCTCGCCTACTGCTGGGAGCTGATGAACGCTGGGCCCCCGGAGAACGCTGGGCCCCCGGAGAACGCTGGGCCCCCGGAGAACGGCGCCGATCCCCCCGGCGGGCAGGTGCTGGCCGGGTCCGTGCTGGCCGGGTCCGTGCTGGCCGGGTCCGTGCTGGAGGTCGAGAGCGTGCCGGTCAGTGTGTGCTGCCGGGTGTGCGGGACCCGCGGCGAGTTGGCGGACCGGGCGCTGCGCTGCGGCACCTGCGGCGCGGCCGGCGTCACCATCGTCACCGGCGAGGAGTTCCTCGTCACCTCGTTCGAGGTGGCTTCCGACCCAGTAGTTCCCGACCCGGCGGCTCCCGGCTCGGCAGCTCCCGACACCGTGGAGGCGTGACACGCCGTGGGTCGCTTCCATCCCCACCCGGAAGGGGCGCATCCCCACCCGGAAGGGGCGCCGCACGAGTACTCGGGTCCGCACCCACCGGCCGGGGTGTCCGTCGGGGACCATGCCGGCTATGGCACCGGGCCCGAACGGGTCGAGGTCCTCGAGCGGATCCTCGGGGAGAACGAGCGGGTCGCGCTGGCGAACCGGGCCGCCTTCGACGCCGCCGGCGTCACGGTGGTGAACCTGATGTCCGCTCCCGGCGCCGGTAAGACCACCCTGCTGGTCGGGACGCTGCGCCGTCTCGGCCCGCAGCTGCGGGTCGGGATCATCGAGGGCGACATCGAGACCAGCATCGACGCCGACCGCCTCGACGGGCTCGGCGCGGCGATCGCCCTGATCAACACCGGTAACGGGTTCGGCGGGGAGTGCCACCTGGACGCGCCCATGGTCGCCTCGGCGCTGGGCCAGCTGCCCCTGCGCGACCTCGATCTCGTCGTTATCGAGAACGTCGGCAACCTGGTGTGCCCCGCCGAGTTCGAGGTCGGGGAGGACCTGCGCGCGATGGTGTTTGCCGTCACCGAGGGCGAGGAGAAGCCCCTCAAGTACCCGGTCATGTTCCGCTCGGCCGACCTGGTGCTCGTCAACAAGACGGACCTGCTTCCCCACCTCGACTTCGACCTTGACGCGTTCCGGAAGAACCTCGCCGACGTCAACCCGGACGTGGCTGTGCTGGAGGTCAGCGCCCGTACCGGCCAGGGGGTCGACGCCTGGTGCGCGTGGCTGCGCGCCCTACCCGGACAGCGCCCGGAGCCTACGATCGGCGGGGCCGCGCTCGATGACGACGGGGATCCAGCGCGGGCGGGCGCTCGACGGCGGGCGCCTGGAAGGCGACGGTCTCGACGTCCGTGACCGCGACATCGATGATCTCGACATCAGACAGCCCGAAGTCGGGTGCCTGGAAGAGGCGGATCGTCAGAGGCGGGGGCTCCTGCCGCGGCAGAGAGCGCGGCGGCTCCGACGCGGAGAAGAGGGGGATCGAGGCGGTGGCGATGAGATGTCTCGCTTTCGGGGTGGGGCTGCCGAGTGGAACGAGGGGTAGGACGTCAGGGCGGTGACAGGCTTCTCCGCGGGACCTTCCGCCGCCTACGTGGCGTCTTCGGGTTCCGCGAATCGAAGCCTCACGGCGTCAGAGACGGGACATCTTGCTGAACGGGCTCAGAATGCGTTCCTGCTGGGAACCGAAATCGACGAGGACGGCGACTTCTGCTTCGACCCCGGTTACCTGGCCGAGACCGTACATGTCGTGGGTGACCCGGTCTCCTACGGCGAACCGCTTGCACGGCGGGGTGACCGGGGCCTTGAAGGGGCTGGTGGACAGACGGGGCCTGGGTAGCGCTGACTTGGTCATCGCCTCCAGTATGCGCCTGCCGCACCGGGCGCCGCTGGTCGTCGTTGACGAAGACCAGACGATCACCGCTGCTCTCACCGGCCATGGCGCCCGGACGAGCGAGGTTGCCGACCTGCTGCCCGCGCGTGTCGCCGGGACTCTACCGGCCGCACCCTTGAGCGCCTGGCCTTTATCTACCGAGTGTTATCGAGTGTTACCAGGCGTGTGGGGCGCCGAGGTCGTTGATCAGCTCGGCGAGGACGAGTTCCTCGTCCACTCTGATCGCATGGTGCTCCAGCGCGGGGCGCAGGTCGGGGTCCCAGGCCGCGTCGACCGGCCGGCCAACCAGCTCGCCGCCGGTCACCGTGGTCAGCGCCGCCTGATAGGACCGGGCGTCGAAACGCCATGGCCGCCAGCCGATCCGTTCCCGCAGGCCGTTGGCGATGCGGATGCCGCCCCAGTCGAAGTCGCCATGGTAGGCAAACCGCGCGCCCTGGCCGGCGAGCGCCGCGAGCAGGCTGATGACGGCGGCCGACGGCTGGCCGTTCACGCACACCAGCGGCGGGGTGCGGCCCGCCAGCTCGTCGGCGGCGCTGGCCAGCACGATCGGATTCTCGCACAGGTACACCACTCCGAGGCCCACCCCGAGGTCGCCGCGGTCCTGGCCCGGGCCGACCTGGCGCAGAGTGAGCACGCAGGGCTCCCCCGCCTCGCGACAGATGGCCAGGATCCGGCCGGTCGGGCTGTCCGCCCCGCCCGGCAGACCCAGGCAGAGCACCGTGGACGACAGTTCGTCACGGTGCACCCCGACAGCGGCCCACGCGGCGCGACGGCCCGCGGCCGAGCCGTCACCCGCCGGGTGGGATCCGCCCAGTACCCGGGCCGCCGCCAGGGCCAGCGTCGCCAGCGGCCGGCCGTCGTCGAGCGCGTGCGCGTCACCGGTGCTGGTGGCGGCCAGCCGGCCCAGCGCCACGCCGGGTGAGGGCAACGCGTCGAGCACCCGGAGCAGGTCGGCGGCCAGCGGCCCCGCCGCGTCCGGGGTGCCAGCCAGCCGGCGCAGCAGGCCGGTGCTGTCCAGCCAGGACCGCCAGGGGGTGAGTTCGGGGCGCCGGGCGAGGAGGTCGTCCAGGGGCTGGTGCGCCTGCGCCCAGGCTCGTGACTGCGCCGCGGCCAGCTNCGCCCGCTCCGTGACATCCCCGGTGAGCTGGCGGACGGCGGCGGCGAGTCCGTCCGGCGCGGCGCCGCTGGACCGCAGCACCGCGTCGACCTCGTCCAACGACACGGACAGCGAGGCGCCGGTGCCGGCCCGGCGGCCCAGCAGCCGCTCGACCCCCCGCCGCTGGTCCGCGCTGGCCCGGCCGAGGGTGACCGTCCCGGTGAGCGGCCGGCCCAGCTCGATCCTGCGCCGCACCCGGTCGAGCAGCCACGCCGTGTGCTCACCGCCCAGCAGACGACGCAGCCGTTCCACATCGCGGGCGGCTTCCGTACCGCGGGAGGCCCCGGTCGACGACGCGCTCACTCGAACGGCAGGGGCTCGGTGTTGCCGCTCTGCGCCGGACGGAGCGGCTGGGGCTGGTCGGGTTGGTCGGGCTGGTCGAGTAGCTGGGGCTGGTCGGGTTGGTCGGGCCGCTCGGGCTGGTAGGGCACCGGCCGGTCGACGCGGGTGCGCTCGTGCCCGTCCCACCGCCACGGCGTGACGAGCACGGCATCGATGCCGTCCCGGCGGGACAGCTGCGCGATCGCCAGGCCGGGAACCTGCGGGTAGCAGCCCCACTCGCGCTCGCTGGTCATCACCACATCGAGGTCGAACGCGGCGAGCAGACCCAGGCACTTGGCCCGCGAGTCGTCGTCCACTCCGGCGAACGCCTCGTCCAGGGCGACCAGGCGGGGTGCGTGCCGGTTGCCGGAGGAGTCGTAGAACGACGAGGCAGCTGCGAACAGCGGCACCGACGCCGCGAGCACCCGCTCACCACCGGACGCCGGACCGCTCGCCGGCCGCCACTGACCGTCCTGGAACCGCTGCACAGCGAACTCGTGCCAGTCGCGGTAGTCCAGGGCACGGGTCAACTGCTCGGCCCATCCGCCGGTGGTGTCCGCGCTGTGCTCCCGGTTGATCTCCTCCTGGAGGAACGCGCCGACGGCGGTCCGCTCGGCGGGGCTCCAGGCGTCGGCCGTCTGCCGCAGCAACCGGTCGCGCACCGCGCCGAGCCCCTCGGGGGCGCTGCGCGCGACCCGCCACTGCAACCGCAGCCGCATGCCGGTCGACGTGGGCCGCTGCGCGAGGTCCGTGTTGATCCGGCGAACCTGGCCCTCGGCGTCGCTGATCAGTTCCTGCAGGGCGCCGGCCACCTCGTTCACAAGGTGGTTCTCCAGGATCTCGCGTTCCTTCGCGGACAGCAGCATCGCCCGCTGCCCGGTCTCCGTCTCCAACGCGGCGACCAGGGCCGGGATGTCCTGCTTGCGGCCCTGGAACAGGACGTCGACCACGATCACGCCGTCGGAGACGACCATCCCGACCGAGTGGCCGTGCCGGGACAGCGCGTCGGTGAGAACCTTGTGCTCGGCCGACACCCGCTGCTGCGCCAGCTCCCACCGGCGGTCGGTGTCGTCGACGTCGTCGAGGGCGGCGTTGACCGCCCGGGCGAGCGTGATCGCGGGGTACGGTGCCCAGCCGGCAGCCGGGTCCGGGATCTCCAGGTCCGGGACGGCGACCGCGAGCAGGCCGGTGGCCGCGAACGCCCGGAGCCTCGCGACAGCCGCCTCGCGTTCGGCCGCGGCGGTGGTGATCGCCTCCCGCAACGTCTCACGCCGGCCGTGAGCCCGGCCCCGGGCGTCGAGCGCATCCCGTTCGGCGGCCCGGGCCTGCTTCTCCCGCTGCCCGCACCGGTCGAGTTCGGTGTCGACGGCGGCCAGTTTGCGGAACAGTTCGTCGACGGCGGCGCCGGCCGTCTCGACCAGGACCCGGTGACGTTCGGCGGCCGCGTCGGCCTGCGTCTGCGCCTCGGCGACCGCCTCGGCGGTCTGTTCCTGGCGTTCCAGCGCGAGGGTGAGTTCGTGTTCCGCCTCGGTCGCCGCGCGGCGGGACCGGTCCAGCGATTCCGCCGCCGGCCACAGCGCGGCCAGCTCCGCCCGGTAGTCACCCAGGGCGTCCCGGACGTCGGCCAGCGCGGCCGGCTCCGCGGGCAGGCGCACGTCGCCGGCGAACTCCTCGGCCGCCGCCCGCGCCTCACCCGCGGCCTGCTGCCGGCGGGCCGCGACAGCGGCCGCCTCCTGGTGCTGGGCGTCGATCCGCCGCTTGGCCTTGTGCTCCGTGGCCAGCTGCGCGTGCGCCTCGCGCAGGTCGCCGTCGGAGGGCCGGGCCCCGTGCTCGGCGGCCAGCGAGAGCTGCCGGTCGGCCAGCTCCGCGGCGGCCGCGGCCAGCTCTTCGAGCCGTAGCTCGATCCGGGTCGCATCGGCGCGCAGGTGGTCGAGCCGGACCCGCCTGGCCGCCTCGCGGGCACCCTCACCGATGTAGCCGGCGGTTTCCTTGCGCCAACCGCCGGTCAGGACCCCGTTACCGAACCGGCCGTCCACGGTGACCCAGGTCTCGGTGCCCGAGGTCCTGTTGGCCGTCGTCCCGTTGGCCGTCGTCCCGTTGGCCGCCGGCCCGTGGACCAAGGAGCCGCCGGCCGGGCCGGGCCCGCCGCGCAGGCCGATCGTCGCGAGGACGGCGGCGACCGCGGTGTCGCTCAGCCGGGCCGCGCGTGCGTCGTCGCGGTCGATCGCCGGCGTGAGCACCGCGGCCAGCCCACCCCCCGGCGCCGGCCGCCCGGGCGTGACCAGAACGTCGTCGCTGACGGGGTCGTGCAGCCGCCCGTCCGGGCCGACCCAGGCGTCGAGGATCCCGGCGGCCTCCAGCGCCGCCTCGATTCCGGCCCGGTGCTCGTCGGGCACGCCGTCGACGAAGTCGACGACCTTCCACAGCGGGGCGCCGTCCCGGCCGTCCCGCCCGTGCTCGTCGCGGGTGTGCGGGGCCGGCGGCGAGTCGTGGCCACCGGCCGCCAGCCGCTCGATCTCCTCGGCGAGCCGTTCGAGTTCCCGCCGGGCGGCCGTCTGCTCGCCGTCGAGGACGGCCTGCCGGCGCCCGAGGTCGGCGGTGGCCAGCCGCGCCGCCCCGTCCACCGCGGTGGCGACCGGGTTGGACCCGTCGAGTGTGTCCACCCAGCCGGCCAGGGCCGCCAGCGCGGCGTCCGGGTCGGCCGGCCGCAGGTACGCGCAGCCGGCCAGGTAGGCCGTGCAGGCCACGACGAGGCCCGCCCCGCGCTGGGCGGTCAGGTCCTCGGCCGCCGCGATCCGCTCGGCGGCGGCCTGCTGCTCGGCAGTGATCCGGTCCAGGTCGTCCCGGGCCGCGCGCAGCGCCACGCCGGCGTCGGCCGCCGCGCGCAGCAACCCGTCGAGACGGTTCACGGCGGTGCCCTGCTGCCCGACCAGGGCCTCGGCGGATCGCCGGGCGTCGCGGTACGGCGGTTCCCCGCCGTCCAGCTCGGTGAGTACCGCGGCGTGCCGGCCGGTGACCAGGGCGGCCTCGGCCGCCAGCCCGGCGGCCCGGACCGCGGCGTCGAAGCCCGCCGCGTCGGCCTGGACCGTGCGTTCCGCACCCGTGAGCCGGCGCTTCCGGTCGCCGGCAGCCTCGGCCGCGGCCCGGCTGTCCCGCTCCCGCTGGGCGGCGAACCGGGCGAGCCGCCCGGCATCCTCCTCGGCGCCCCGCAGCGCCGCCGCGTCGCGCATCTCCGGGCTGTCCCGCAGCGCGTCCCGCCGGGCGGTCAGTGTGGCCTTCGCCTCCTCCACCTCGGTGAGCGCCTGCTGCGCGGCCGTCAGGGCCTCGACCGCCGCCTGATGCGCGGCGTCGGCCTCGGCGAGATCCCGCCCGTGCTGCTCGTAGCGGCTGTGCGCCTGCCGCGGCGGCGCGGCGTACCGCTTCGCGGCCACTCGGGCGTACCGGCGGTAATGGGTCAGGAATGCCTGCGCAGCCGTTTCCGCCTCGGCGAGGGCGCGCAGCGTCTCCCGTTCCTCGTCCAGACCCCGGAACGCCTCGGCCACGATGACCACGAGCGCGGGGTCCAGCGGCGGCAACGCCTCGGTGAGCGCCCGGGAGAGCAGCTTCTCGTCGGGCTTCTTGGACAGTTGCGGCTGGCGTAGCTGGATCAGGAGGTTGACCAGGGCCTCGTNCCGGTGCCCGCCGAGACCGAACAGCGCTTCGTCCACGGCACGGCGGTAGTCCGACGCGGTGTCGTACACCGCGCCGTGGCCGTCGACGGCTTCTTTCAGTTTGTCCCTGGTCAGTGGCACCCGGGTCGGGCTGACCAGGGACAGCTGCGGACCGATCCGCTGGCGGGTCACGAAGAACCAGTGCCGGACGATGCCGCGCCCGCTGACCGCCTTCAGGCCGGCCCCGATCGTGCGGTACTCGGGGATGCCGTCACCGCCCAGCCGGCCGAACTCCAGCCAGGTGTAGCCGAGCCGCTCGGGATGCGGATGCCGGCCGCCCAGCAGCAGGTTCCATTCCATCCGCTTGTTGCGGTCACCGTCCGGTTCGACCCGGTGCGCGGCCAGCTCGCCGTCCAGCAGGAACGGCAGCGTCAGCGCCAGGACCTTCGACTTGCCGGTACCGTTGTTGCCCCGCAGCAGCAGCCGCCCGTCGTGGAAGTGGAACTCTTCCACGTCGTAGTAGAAGAGGTCGACCAGGCCGGCGCGCAGCGGCTGCCAGCGGTCCTCCCGGGCCGGTACGGGAATCGAGGCCGACGCCGGTGCCGGTGCGGGAATCGAGGCCGGTGCCGGTGTCGCGGGCATGCGGGTCGAGGTGCTCATCGGCGGCTCGTCTTCTTCCTTCTGGCCGGACCGCTTCTGACCGGGCCGGCGCCGCCCGCCCGGCCGTCGTGGATCGTCGGCGCCTCGACGGCGTAGCGCGCGATCGCGGGCCGGGCGAGCACTGCCGGCGGCTCGCCGGCCCGGCCCGGCACGTCCGTGACCAGCCGCAGCGCGCGCAGCTTGTCCAGCGCCATGGCGAGCAGCTCGGCGTCGGCACCCGGTTCGGTGACGCCCCGCCGCCAGTAGGTGGAATGCTCGGCCGCCATCTTCCGAACGTATCCACGCAGCCGGCCGACCGGCACCGGCTCCGCGGGATCCGGCCGGGTGGCGAGATACTCGGCGACTAGCAGGGTCACGTGGCCGTCGGTGCGCTGTTCCGGCATCCGTACGTCGGTGAGCTCGTCGTCGGGGTCGACCATCGCGATTCCCTCCGCGCGCATCTCGGCGATCAGACCGGTGGCGTCCTCGATCCGTCTGGTGATCGCCCGGCGCTGGCTGATCAGGTAGGCGCGCTCGTCCTCGGCGAGCTCGTCGTAATAGACGACGGGATCATCGAGCAGCCGGCGGGTCAACCGGCGGCGAAGCGACCGGTTGCGCAGGTCGTCGGTGTCGGGGACGGGCTCGTGGGTCAGCTCGGCGAGCCGCGCCCCGATGTCGTCGGCGTCGATGGTCGACGGGCCGCGGGTACCGGTCAGCAGCGACGCGAGCACCCTGCGGCGTACGTCGTACAACGCGTCGCCGCTGTCGCGCAGATAGGCGTCCTCCTCGCCGGCGACCCGATCCAGCACGCCGAGCGTGAGCAGCAGCCGGACCACCGCCACGAGGTCGGAACGTTCGTCCCGGCGGCTGAGGGTGAAGGTGACCCCGGTGCGGGCCAGTTCCGGGTCGCTCGCCGCGACCAGCACCCCTTCGGCCAACCGGCCGAGGGTGATCTGGGTGTCCGCCCCCTCCAGCACTGACAGCGCGAGGCACAGCAGGACGTAGCGGCGCCGCCCGAACGGCGCTCGGCCCTTCCCCTCCCGCGCCGGGTGCGTGTCGTCCTGGATGGTCGCCGCCGTCTTGAACAGCCGCGCCGATTCGGCGTCGACGACCAGCCGCCAGCCGGTTTCGGCGGCGAGCCACTCGCGCAGCTCGGACGCGTGCCGGCGGACCAGCCGCAGGACCTCGTCGTCCGCGCCGGCGGTGCGTAGCGGCCCGGCCAGCAGCGCGCGCAGGGCCCTGCGCCGCGCGGCCCGGTTCTCCTCGGCGACCGAGTCCGCCGTCATCCGGACACCCGTCCGGTCTCCAGCAGCTCGAGCCGGTCCGGCCCACCGGCGAGTACGACCGGAGCGAGGCCGTCCATCCGGCCATTCAGATCGTTTTGCCGGTTTCGGTCATTCCTGTCGTTCGAGTCGCTCCAGTCGTTCAGGTCGTTCAGGTCGTTCCAGGCCGCCGGACGCGATGCCGCACCGGCCAGGTCGACGATCTCGACGGTGTGTTCCGGGCCGTCCAGGACGCCATCCTCGGTCTCGATCCGCGCCACCCCCCCGCCGGGGACGAGGGTGAGGCGGATCAGGACCGTGCCGTCGCTGGACGTGGTCTCCACCTCGGTATCGCCCGCCAGCCTGGCGGCGAGCGCGTCCCCGAGCAGGCCGAGGAACAGCCGGAACGCCTGCCGGTCCAGGACGCCGAGCTGGGACAGCAGCACTGGCCCGTCGGTGGCGAGCCGGGCCCGAGCGGACGCGGCCTGCTCCGCCTCCCGCGCGGCCTGCTCGGCGAGCAGCCGCCGCTGCCGCGCGCGGTCCGTGACCCGGTTCGGCGTTCCGCGCCGCTCGTAGGAACCGGTCCGGCGTAGCTGCGGGCTGATCCGCATCGGCGGCGCATCCTGCCACGGCGTGTTCGGTGTCGGCTCGTCCTCCTGCCAGGCGGCGACGGTCTCCTGGCTGACGGTGAGATGCCGGGCCGAGGCCAGGCCGAATGCGGCCCGCCACAGCCGGTGGGCCGCCGCGTCGTCAGGAGCCTCGGCAA
Organism: Frankia sp. Allo2; assembly: GCF_000733325.1. Classification (NCBI taxonomy): domain Bacteria; kingdom Bacillati; phylum Actinomycetota; class Actinomycetes; order Frankiales; family Frankiaceae; genus Frankia; species Frankia sp. Allo2. The sequence continues at coordinate 8,429 of NZ_JPHT01000033.1, read as the reverse complement.
ACCAGCGAGCGAGCGTGCGGAAGTCCGCCGACCGGTCCGAACGGCCGGTACGGCGCTCGTTGAGTGCGGCGACGGTATCGATGAGCTGGGTGATCGCGGTGATAGCCGCGCCCCGCAACAACCGTGCCTGGGAGGGACGGCGTGAATCCGCCGACACGAACCAGTCGTGCAGGCCGCGCCAGCGGTTGCGCCAGCCGTCCAGGGCCGCGGCGACCGCGGCGTCGTAGGCGGTCCGAATCCGCTCAGCGTCGGTTCGCCCGGCTCCGGTCCGGCCGGAATCGGATGCCCCGGAGCCGGATGCCCCGGAGCCGGATGCCCCGGAGCCGGATACCTCGGGCACGTCGGGCACGGCGTCGGTCGCCTCCCGACGGGCCGCGAGTAGCAGCAGGCGTTCGACGCCGGCCCCCTCGACCTGACCCAGCAGGGTGGCGATCTCCGCGCCCCGGTTCGCCAGCTCGGCGATGAACCGGTTGATGTAGTCGATGAGCCGTTGCTTGTAGGCGAGGAACGCGTCCACGTCACCGTCCGAGAAGTCGATCACTCGGCGGAGGGACGTCATGAACGCCTGAGCGTTGTCGGCCAGTCCGGTGAACCGCTCCGCCAGCCCCAGCAGCAGCAGGTGTACCTTCGCCGGGTCGAGATCGGCGGCGTCGCCGGCCGTCATCTCCACCAGGGCGCGCAGCTGGGCGGCGATGTCCTCCAGCGCCACCGACTGCAGGGCGCCCCGGCGGCCGATCGCCACCTCGTAGACGGCGATCGCCTCCTCGGCCGCCTGCCCGGCCGGGGTCAGCTGGTACAGGTAGCGCGCCCGGTGGAAGTCCGCCACCGTGGTCACCCGGCCGGTGTCCGGGTCGGCCCGCAGGTTGCCCCACTCAACGAGCTTGTCCAGCGCGGCGACGATCGACTCGGTCTGCCCCGGCCGCCCCAGATCCGCGATCACGTCCTCGGGGCGCATGTGGACGATGAACCGGTCCCGCGCCCGCGCGAACGTCGTCAGCACCTCCCGGTAGACGTCCGCGTTGGGGGCGCTCAGGTGCGCGAACGGCTGCCGGGGCGGCGCATCACCGCCGGCTGCCGGCCCGGTCTGTCCGTCGCTCGTCACACCGCCCAGTATCGCCCACCATGCTACCGCGTGAACGGCGGGTGACCGGCTACCAGTGACACTGCTGGGGAAGACGGGAGTCTGCGGGGNCGTCGGTGGCTGAAGCGACGGCCGAGTCTGGCAGGCCTGGACCAGCACCTCGATGCCTCACCTACTCCGCGAACTGATCGACATGCTCGCCGCCGGACACCGGCTCTGCTTCTACCTACCCAGTAGGTCACAAACCATGAACTATCGATCACAGCAAATCGCCGTCGATTACGTTGGAGATTGCTGCGATTCACGTCATTGGTGAAAGGATTAGAGCCCGATGGCGGGGGTATCTCTGGCTCGCAATCCAGTGGGGAACTTCCCCGAGGAGATGGCGGTGCGACACTAGAGGGGGCGGAAATGGCGCTCAGGAAAAGCCCGAAGTATTTTCTGATGGTTGTGATCGTTGCGCTCGGGACAATTTTGTCTGCGGCTCCTTCGATGGCTTCTCCGCCGAGAAGCGCGCCTGGCGCGGTCCATCGCAGTGATGTACATTGTTATTGGCGCCATATGAGCGGTCACTGGGTCTGGAGGCATGGACACCGGACCTGGATTCCCCCGCGCACGGTCAGGGTCTGTCGCTGAGATTCCAATAAAACAGGCATCGATCGCAGGAATCCCTGCGGTCGGTGAGGAGATCTTTTAGAGACAAGTGTTCCGTCCTTGTGCGCTCGCGCGGGGACGGAACGCCAAGCCTCGGATGCCCGTTACAACGTCCGCCTCGCCCACGACCGAGGATGAAGAACTGTGCGCCGTGTGGGCCACGGCGCGCCAGCGAGCCTGGCCGGTCGTCTCGGTGGACGAGCGGGAGAGCCTACAGGAGACCCTGGAGATTCTCGCGGACAGTGATGCGGTGGCGTCGATCCGTCAGATGCGTGAGGAGATCGCCCGAAAGGTGGGGACGATCATCAGCCCCAGCCCCAGCCCCAGCGCCGGCTCAGCTTTCGGCGGGGGGGATGTTGGGGTTGAGCCGGAAGCGGTTCTCCGGGTCATAGGTGCGCTTCACTCGCCGCAGCCGCTCGACGTTGCGCCCCCAGGCCCGTGCCCGGTCGGCGTCGTCGAGATCCGCGTCGCCGCCGAAGTTGAGGTAAGTGCCCGATGCGGCCCGAAGCCTGACGGCCTCGCCGTAGGCATTGCGCACCCAGCGGATGTTTGCGTCGTCTTCGGCGGGGTCCAGCCAGTTTCCGTCGATGCTCAGCAGGTACCGAGCGCTGCGGTCACCGAACGCGGTTTCGGTTGTCCCTACACGTGACATGGCCCCTCCCAGGAGAGGCAGGTGCACCATCGTCGTCGGGTGCGGGCGGTCGTGGCTGATGCGCGCCACGAACGTGGTCGCGTCCTCATCGAGTCTGTCCAGGTAGACGGACTTCCAGTAACTCTGGAGCCCACCCTTGGGGAAGAAGGGATCGAGGGAGGATTGCGCTGTCCGGTACGACCGGGCCTGGCTCATATCGGCAAGCGGCGCGCCAAACCCGGAAAGCGCCCGGCACGCTCGCTGACCCTCGTCCGGGGTGCCGGCATACAGGGCGGCCGTGATGAGCACGTCGCGGTTGTGCACGGCGGGCGGGAGCGTCGGTGCATCCGGCAGCGACCACAGGAGGGCACGGCTGGTGACCTCGTCAGGGACGGTGGACGTCCAGTCCTGCCAGCGGGAAAGCACCTCGGTAACGGCATCGACCGGGTGAACGATCATGCTATTCCAGACCATCGGGCCCAACGGACAGGCCTCGAACTCGAAGGACACCACCACACCGAAGTTGCCGCTCCCGCCACGCAACGCCCAGAACAGGTCCTCATGTTCGGTCCCGTCGCACCGTATGATCTTGCCGCTGGCTGTCACGACCTCGGCGGCGCGCAGCGCATCACAGGCCAGACCGTACTTGCGGTGGAGCCAGCCGATTCCGCCACCGAGTGTCAGACCCGCGACGCCCGTGGTCGACACGACCCCGCCAGGTACCGCGAGCCCGTACAGCTGCGTCTCACGGTCGACGTCGCCCCAGGTCGCACCACCCGCCACCCGCACACGTCGCTGATCCGGGTCGACCCAGACACCCCGCATCATCGACAGATCGATCATCAAACTGTCGTCGGCCGTGCAGGTCCCGGCGATGCTGTGGCCGCCGCCGCGGACAGCGACGAGCAGGTCCCGCTTGTAGGCGAGGCTGACGGCGTCGACGACGTCGGCGGTGCCGGTGCATCGGATGATCAGACCGGGTCTGCGGTCGAGCATGGCGTTCTGGACGACCCGGATGTCGTCATACCCCAGGTCGTCCGACGTCAGAACCTGCCCGCGGAAGATCGCGCGAATCTCCTCGACCGTCTCGTCCGAGAGCGTCTGCCGTTCGCCATCCAGCGTGAGTATCTGTGCCGACATCGAGCGATCTCCCCTCCGCGCCTGCCGATGTCTCCGGTGGGCATCGGTCTGCGTTACTCGCTTCTTACAGGGTGACGCCACGGCTGGATCGTCGCTAGCGTGTTCGTCCCGCAGGACGGCAGCCAGTTCGGCGAGTGCGGCCAAGATTGCCACTCCGAACCCGGCCCACCGCCATCCCGTCTCTGCGCCGGACAGCGGCGTGCCTGCGGAATTAGGAAGCTGGCAGGTCCGTCGCTGGCGCCTGGCGTGGCTGCCGGGGGTGCGGGCGCAGCCCGCCCCGGTCCGCCAGCGTGTCGGTGGCCGGGATCCGGGTCCGCGAATCGGACTGTCGGACCGCTCCAGTAGCGTTGGTCGGCTGTCTATCGGGAGGTCAGTCGTGCTGCTGGAAGGACTCAAGCCAGGGCTGCGCGTCGACGGGCTCATCCCCGCCGAGGTCGTCACGGTCATTGCCGCGCAATGGCACGGTTCCGACGCGCTCGAACTGACCTACAAGACCGCCGCCGGCGGCCTCGGCCAGCAGGTCGTGTTCCGCAAGGACCAGGACAAGCTCAGCGTCGCCCAGACCGGCAGCCGCGCCTTCGATGCCAACGCCAGCGACTTCAAACTCGTGGCCGAGGCGCAGCGCATCTCGCTGGCCGGGCTCTTCGACNCGATGCTCGCCGTCGCCACCAGCGACGTGCAGCCCCTCCCGCACCAGATCCGCGCGGTGTACGGCGAGCTGCTCCCGCGTACCCCGCTGCGCTTCCTGCTCGCCGACGACCCCGGCGCCGGCAAGACGATTATGGCTGGCCTCTACCTCAAGGAGCTGCTGCTGCGCGACGACGTGAAGCAGTGCCTCATCGTCGCGCCCGGCGGGCTCGTGGAGCAGTGGCAGGACGAGCTCTTCTTCAAGTTCGGCCTCCGTTTCGATCTGCTGACCAACCAGCTCATGGACTCCCAGGTCAACCTCAACGTCTTCGAGACCAACCCGCTCCTCATCGCACGAATGGATCAGCTCTCCCGCAACGAGCAGCTCCGGGCCCAGCTCAGGGAGACCGAGTGGGACCTGATCGTCGTCGACGAGGCCCACCGCATGGGCGCCCACTACTTCGGCGGCAAGCTGGAGAAGACCAAGCGCTTCCAGCTCGGGGAGCTCCTCGGCGAGATCACCCGCCACCTGCTGCTGATGACCGCGACCCCGCACTCGGGCAAGGAGGAGGACTTCCAGCTCTTCCTCACCCTGCTCGACAGGGACCGGTTCGAGGGCCGGCAGAAGAAGACCACGGACACCAGCGGGATCATGCGCCGCCTGGTCAAGGAGGAGCTGCTTACCTTCGAGGGCAAGAACCTCTTCCCCGAACGTGTCGCCGAGACCGTTCCCTACGAGCTGACCGCGTTGGAGTACGCCCTCTACGCGGACGTCACCCACTACGTCCGCGAGGGGATGAACCGGGCCGACCGGCTCGGCGGCAAGCGCAAGAACACCGTCGGCTTCGCGCTCACCGTTCTCCAGCGGCGACTCGCCTCCAGCCCGGAGGCGATCTACAAGAGCCTCGTCCGCCGTTCCGAGCGCCTGGAGGGCAAACGGCAGGAGATCCTCAACGGCACCTACCGCGAGTCCGAGCCGACCGTCGACCTGGGCGAGATCGACGAGGACGGGTACAACGCCGAGGAGATCGAGGAGCTGGAGGAGGACCTGCTCGACGCCGCCACCGCAGCGCAGACCGTCGAGGAACTCAACGCCGAGCTGATCGAGCTGGCCGAGCTGGTGAAGACCGCCAAGATCGTCCGCGACGCCGGCGCCGACCGCAAGTGGACCGAGCTGTCGAACATCCTCCAGGACGAGGTGCTGACCGCCGACGCCAACGGCTGGCCGCGCAAGCTCATCATCTTCACCGAGCACCGCGACACCCTCGACTACCTCCGGGCCAGGATCGNCTCGCTGCTCGGCAAGCCCGACGCGGTCAGGGCGATCCAGGCGGCGTCCGCCGCGGCGAGCGTCGCCAGATCACCGAGGAATTCACCAAGAACCGCGACGTCCAGATCCTCCTGGCGACCGACGCGGCCGGGGAGGGCCTCAACCTCCAGGCTGCCCATCTGATGGTCAACTACGACCTGCCGTGGAATCCCAACCGCATCGAGCAGCGCTTCGGCCGCATCCACCGCATCGGCCAGGACAAGGTCTGCCGACTGTGGAACCTCGTGGCCTCCAACACGCGGGAGGGTGAAGTCTTCACCCGTTTACTGGCCAAGCTCGANCAGATGCGCCAGGATTACGGCGGCAAGGTCTTCGACGTCCTCGGTGAAGCCTTCACCGAGACCCCGCTGCGCGCCCTCCTGCTCGACGCCATCCAGTACGGCGAGCGCCCCGACGTGAAGGCGAAGATGCACGAGGTCATCGGCGCCAGCGTCGGCGATGGCCTCAAGGACCTGCTCGACGAGCGGGCGCTCGCCTCAGAGCACCTCGCCGAGGCCGACCTCCAGCGGCTCCGCGCAGCGATGGATGAGGCCCGGGCCAAGAGGCTCCAGCCGCACTACGTCGAGCTGGCGTTCAAGGCGGCCTTCACCCGTCTCGGTGGCCGGATCGCCAGGCGTGAGCGGGGGCGCTACGAGATCGCGAACGTGCCCCAGCACCTCCGCTCGGCCGGCAGGGGACCGATCGCGACGAAGTACGACCGCGCCACCTTCGACCTTGCCCACTGCGATCATGGCTGCAAGGTGGTTCGTTGGTTGATCGAGTTCCGGCCTGTGCTTCGGATGTCTTGCTTCCCGTCGGTAATGCTACGAAACGCGCGCGAATACCCACGCACTGTCGGTACCGTACCGGCGCGACACCTAGATCCGAGGAGCGGCAGAGCCAGACGAGGAGGGCCGTCGTGGCGATGAAGGTCAAGGTGGGCAACTATGCCCATCTGTGGGACGGTGCTGAGCCCCTCGTGCCGGGGGACCTTGTACTCCTGCCCGAGAACTGGCTCAGTCCCAAGATCCATGGTCCTGGACCCTTCGAAGGCACCGTGACCGCTGTCGGAAGTNACTATGACGGTCCGATCTCGCGGATCATCGCCAAGATCGGGCACGATCCGGAGTGGAAGCCACCTGCGTCGTACATCCCACCCGCACCGCGTGTGTCCCTCATCCACGAGGGTCGGTATCGAGTGGCCCTGGCCGAGTACGAACGGCAGCGTGACGAGTGGCGCCAGCGCGCAGGCGGGTCCTCCTCTGATCCGGTGACCGTCGAGCGGGCCAGGCTCGTCGCGTGCCCAAAGTGTGGTGCTCCTGAGTCAAGCCCGTGCACAGATGCCACGAAGCCCCGAAAAGCGAACCATCAGGAGCGGGTCCGTCGCTTCCGCGAGTGGATGGAGGAGACCCATCCTCGATTTCCATGGCACGGAGCGCCGTAGCTGCCAGTCTCGGCCTGATGAATTTTGCATGATGTGCGAATTCCGAGAATAGTCATGCGGACTCGATGCGGCGGATCCAATTTTTGCCGTCAGCGGCTACTCCTTCGAGAATATGGATCGTGTGTTGGAGGCCGCCGGCGTCCTGGGGGCGGCTGGCCACCGATGCCGCAGTTTCGTCCTCCGTTAATTCATCGGGTGCGGATTCCGTCGTTTTCATCTGGATTTTTTGGCCGTTCATCAGGGCGAGCTGGAACTTCTGTGTCGCGGACCGCTGGTATCCAAGCTCGAAGACCTGTTCCGACTGCGGCTGGCGAAACCCAGGCCTCACCCTGTCGGACCGTATCTTCGCCTGCCAGTCCTGCGGGCTGGTAGGCGACCGCGACCTGAACGCCGCGGTCAACCTGTCCAACCTCGTCGCCGCCAGTACGTCGGAGACAGTAAACGCCCGTGGAGCCGACCGTAAGACCCCGTCCGCGGGGCGGGCGGCTGGGAAACGGGAACCCGGTACGGCTCCGGCCGGTCAGACCGGGAGTGCCTCACCGCAAGGTGAGGCGGCATGAGCGCCGCTATCGGGCGCTCTTATGCAACGGCTGCTGACCGACGGCAAGCGCAAGAGCATGGTCCCGATGGCCGCCCGCCTCGGNGTGGACCCTCAGNAGCTGCAGCAGTTCGTCACCAGCTCGACCTGGGACTACCGCCAGGTCCGGCGGCGGCTGACGGGCTGGGCGGCCGGGTTCTGCGACCCGGTCGCGCTGGTCGTGGACGACACCGGCTTTCCCGAAGGACGGGCCGCCTCCCCCGGGGTGGCCCGGATGTACTCCGGCACCCTGGGCAAGGTCGGGAACTGTCAGATCGGGGTGTCCGTGCACGCGGTCACCGACTGGGCGTCGGCCGCGGTGGCCTGGCGGCTGTTCCTCCCGACCTGCTGGGACGACACCACCCTGACCGACCCGACCGAGGTCGCCGCCGCCCGGGCCCGGGAACGGGCCGCGATCCCCGACAAGGCGCGGCACCGGGAGAAATGGCGGCTCGNCCTGGACATGATCGACGAACTGGCCGGCTGGGGCATGCCTGTGCGGCCGGTCGTGGCGGACGCCGGCTACGGCGACGCCGCTGCCTTCCGCCAGGGGCTGACCGACCGGAACATCCCCTACGTGCTGGCGGTGAAGCCGACCGCGACCGCCTACCCGGCCGACGCGGTGCCGGTCNCCGCCCCCTNCCCGGNAAACAGCCGGCGGCCCACACCCGCCTACCCCGACCCGCCCCGCGATCTGAAATCCCTGGTCATGGCCGCCGGCCGCCGCNCNGGCCGGTCTGTGACCTGGCGTCACGGCACCCACCGGACCCCGGCCAACCCGACCGCGGGGATGCGGTCCCGCTTCCTCGCGCTCCGGGTCCGCCCCGCGGGCCGGAACATCANCCGTAACCCCGACCGGAGCCTGCCCGTCTGCTGGCTGCTCGCCGAATGGCCAGTCGGCCAGCCCGAACCCACCGATTACTGGCTGTCCACCCTGCCCACCGGCATCCCCCTGCGCGATCTTGT
>NZ_JPHT01000032.1:0-52619 GCF_000733325.1 Frankia sp. Allo2 | reverse complement strand
ACAACGGGCTGCACAAGCTCACGACCCGGCTCGCCCGGTCCCACGACACGGTCGTCGTCGAAGATCTGCACGTCGCCGGGATGGTCCGTAACCGGCGGCTCGCCCGCGCGGTCGCCGACGCCGGCATGGCCGAGGTCCGCCGGCAGCTTGCCTACAAGACCCGCTGGTACGGATCGACGCTCGTCGTCGCCGACCGCTGGTATCCCAGCTCGAAGACCTGCTCCGGCTGCGGCTGGCGAAACCCAAGCCTGANGCTGTCCGAGCGCACNTTCACCTGCCAGTCCTGCGGGCTGGTACTCGACCGCGACCACAACGCCGCGATCAACCTGCACCACCTCGTCGCCGCCAGTACACCGGAGACGGAAAACGCCCGTGGAGCCGACCNNAAGACCCGCGCNAGCGGGCNGGTGGCTGGGAAGCGGGAACCCGGCACGGCCACGGCCGGTCAGACCGGGGGTGCCTCGCCGAGAGGCGAGGCGGCATGAGCGGACGCTATCAAGCGCTTTCATGCAACGGTTCTTGGGCAGAGCTGGTTGATCGTCGCGATCGTGCTGACGACCGTAGCCGCCGCCGTGCTCCTCATCGTGGTGCTGCCCGGACAGCGTGACGTCCTCGACGAGATCGTCGCCGGATCCCCGGCCGTCCCCGACCGTGCGCAGGATGGTGGCGCGGTGGCCATGGATGGTGGCGCGGTGGCCATGGACGCGGCCGCGGCGCGCGCCCGCACGAGCGGTCTCGCGATGGCGGCCGGTGTGTTCAGCCTGCTCTGGGTCATCGTCACCGTTCTGATGATCATCCGCCCCGGCTCGACCACGAGCGTCTGACGTCCTCCCGGACATCCGGTTTTCCGTCGGGAACCGGCCCGGTGGTGGGATGATCGCCCTCTGGGCGGTGTGTGCGGCAGGCAAGCCTGGAGGATGTCACGTGGGAGAGGCGCTGGACACGGTGAAGCGCGCGCTGGACGCCTTCGACCTCGGTGACGAGGCCTCGGTGCTGTCGCTGCTTGACGAGGATCTGGTCGTCGAGGCACCGGGCGGGGTGCGGATCAAGGGGCGCGCGGCGGGCGCCGAGTACAGCGCCGCCTTCCTGGCGGCCTTCGGTGAGATCGACGTCGATACCCACGTGCTGGCCGAGCAGGGCGAGATCGTGGTCGAGGAGTACACGCTGACCGCGACGCACGTCGGCGTCTACCGCGACCCGGACGGTACGGAGCTCGCGCCCACCGGGCGTCGGATCAACCTGCGTGTCGTCGAGGTCTACCGGGTCGAGCGCGGCCTGATCACCGAGAACCGGCTGTACTTCGACCAGACGCGGCTCGCTCGCCAGCTCGGTCGACCCGCCTGAGCCGCCCCGGGCCTGGCGGCCCCGCCCCGGGCTGGCCGGGCGTGAGAGCCGACGGGTCCAGATTCGAGAGCTGATCGGCATGGACCTACTGCCTGCGGAACCCGGCTGACCGGTCATGCCCGGGGAGAAGGGGGTGCCGGTCAGCCGACGGGACTGACGGACTCGATGTTGGCGATGGCGAACTCGCGCTCGGCGTTGCGCAGGTGGCACCAGGAGTCCAGCCACCGGCCGAAGAGCTGGTTCGGCTGGATGCGGCGGACCGTCCGGGTGCCCTGCTTGTCCCGGTAGGCGATGACCACATCGCTGCGGCGTTCCACCGCGTCCGCCAGCACGGCGAGCTCGGCGTCGTTTAGCCGTCCGTTCATCTCGCCGAGCCGCTGGGCCAGGTCGGTCAGCAGGGTGACACCGTCGTCATTGCCGGTGCGCAGGCGCTGGGCGAGTTCGTCGGCCGTCAGCCGCCGTCGGGTCGCCGGCGGACCGGCGGGGGACCCTCCGTGCGGTCGGGACGCCCGGGACTCCCGGGACGGCTGTGCCGGGGCCCCCCGCGGCGCCTTCCGCCCCGGTCCGCTCGTCACGATGACGGTGCCCGTCGCGTCCTCGGCGACGGGGTAGAAGCCCGTCCGGCGCAGCTCGGCGAGGACCGTGTCCAGTTCCACCGGGCTGGCCAGCACGGTGGGGGCGAGCCGGGCGAGGTGCAGCTTCGCCAGTGTCCGGGTGTGGAGGATCTCGGCGGTCGTGGGCTCGTCGGCGAGGACGGCGCTGCGCATCCCGCGGACCCGCACGTGTCCGTGCCGGCGGGCGACGTCGGCGATGAGGTATTCGAGCGGCTGCGGGAGACCGTGGTCGGCGATGGCGCGTAGCTGTTCGAGCAGCTCGGTGGCGGACCATCCGGCGTCCATCGCGGCGCGGACGCTGGCGGAGGTGAACCGCCAGGTCCCGGCCGCGCCCCGGGACTCCGGCACCGCCGCGGCCCGCAGGAGCTGGGATATCGCCGCGCTGGGCTGGCCGGACACGACCGCGGTGAGATCGGACTGCAGGATCAGGCTGGACGGCGTCGCNGGCAGCAGCTCGGCGCAGCGGTCCGCCAGATCCCGCACCGTCCTCGCGACCTGCGCGGCGAGCTCGTCCGCGGTCGAGACGATCATAAGCCCGACGGTGGCAGCCGCCGCGTCGGTGGTGCTCGGCGCGGCCTCGATCAGGGCCTGGCCGGGCTCGGACAGGACGTCGAGGGCGAACACCCCGAGCAGCTCGGCCTCGCGGATCGACGCCGCCACCTTGATCTTGCAGGTGGCGGCGTCGTAGCCGTGCAGGGGGAAGAACCAGTCGAGGTTCTCAGCCGTGAGCCGCACCGACCGCCCGCCGGCCGCCGCGCGGATCAGCACCCGGCGAATCTGGCCCGCCCCCGACCCGATGGGCAGGGGCGGCGGGACGTCCTTCTCGTCGGCACCCTCGCGGCTCGTCGGCGCGTGCTCCAGAGCGTGCCACGCCGCCGCCAGCGTCGCCCACTGATGGCTTGGCGACTCCTCCCGCCACTCCTGGAACCGCGGGCTCGGTGCGTAGCCGCCTTCGGTGAAGGCCAGCAGGCCGGCGGCCGCGACCAGGTCGATCCACAGCGGCAGCTCGGCCAACGGTGTCGACAGCCGCTTCGCCAGCCGGGCCCGTTCCCGCCCACCGACGCCTCCTCGCTTGAGCGCCACGACGGGGGCGGCGGCGGCCTCGTCGAGCAGGGCGGTCACGGCGCGGATAGCGCCCTGGGCGGCCGCCTGGGAGCTCGACCGGACGGCGGCCTCGTTCACCTCCGGCCGGGGAATGTCCGGCGGCCCGGTGAGCCCCAGGTCCTGCCTGGCCAGCCAGGCGGCGACCGCGACCTCACGGGGGAGCTCCGGCCGGTTGCCGACGCCCAGCACCAGCCCCGCGGTGATCAGCTGCCTGATGGACCGCGTGGCTGCCCTGCGGTCATGGATCTCCTCGAAGGGCGTGTAGGGGAACATGTAGGGGAAGTAGCCGCCGGCCGTGGCCAGGCGCAGGTCATCGAGTTGCTGCCGCGCCGGGGCGGGCAGGGAAGCGATGATCGTCGCGATGCGGCGGGCATCGGACATGAGTTCGGTGAGCCGCGCGACCAGCTCGGTCTTGCGCAGGTTTTCGGCCGGAGCCCCGAGCGCCGTGACCGCCTTACGCAGATCCTCGACCAGGACGTTGCGGGCGATCTTTGCGACCGGGCGGGCGGAGCTGATCTCCTCGACCCAGTGGTTGTGCAGCGGCTCCGGGAGTCGGACCACCGTGTCGGTCCAGGCGAGGCCGCGGGCGCACAGATCGTCCACCCCGGCGCGCACCGCGTCCGGTAACGCGCCCAACAGCTCGGCCATCCGGGGCACCGTCGCGGACTCCCCCAGCAGCGCCGCCGCCTGGCCGACCCGGAGCGTGTCGCGGTTCAGCTCCCACAGCGCCGCCGCCAGCGAATCCGGGCTTTCCAGCCGCTGCGCGAGCTGCCCGAAACCGCGGGGTACCGGCTCGATCAGCACGTCCGGACGCGAGCGGAGCAGAGCGGCCAGCGCCGGCAAGTCCAGATCCGCAAGATGGTCAACGAACGATCGTGGTGTCATCCCTTCCATTCTTATGCGCGCCGAACGGGCACGGTCGCCCGGTCTGCCGGTAGCAGACATCCGAGACCACGGTCGCCCGTTCCCGATCCGTCCGGATTGCGAGCGCACCGGTGGCGCCGGCGAACGGCATCGGCGCCCTCCGGACGGTCGCCGGTACCGCGGACGGTCGCCGGTACCCCGGGCCTCGCCGTCGTTGCCGGTGCGGCCTCACTGATAGCCGATGTGGAGGACGGTGGGGCTGGTAGGCGCATCGCTGTCGATGACGACCGTCGGCCCGTCCGGACCACCCCCGGGACCACCGGCCCAGCCGAAAGTGAACATGTAGCTGTGCCCCGGCGCGATCCGGAGGTGGGAGTTCTGATCCAGGAGGCGCTCACCGTCCACCGAGATTGACTGGACGTGCAGGATCCCCGGTCCTTTGTCGGTGATTGTCAGGTCGGTCTGCCGCCCGACGCCGCTCACCGCGCCGGTCTCGTACGAAACGTTGATCACCGGGAGTGGATGATACGTCGGACGGCGGATCATGGCGCCGGCAGGCAACGCTGAGAACAGAATGAGCAGTATTGCGGTGACCATGATGGATACGGCGCGGCGGGACGGGTGCCGGGTACGGGCCGAAACGGATTGCGCCGCATCCCCCATAGCCCCGGAGTCGTCGGTAAGGACGGGCACCAGATCGAGGTGCGGGCGGCACACCGACCTGCCCGGTGAGGGGAGCATGGTTTCCTCCGCGCTGTATTTCCAGAAATCTGTCATCCCGGCCCGAGGATACTAGGGGCCCGGTACGCTGAGTGGTCATGTCCTACGGGAACATCTCCACCGGACCGGAAGCATGAGCCCATCCGGGGTATGCGGATACCCCTTGCGGGCACCCCCGGTGAATGTGGACGCAGTCGGTCATCCGGCCCGTGCTGTCGGGCAATGGTCGGTAACTGGAATGGTCCTCCCGGATGGCGGTCAACGGCGGTCAATAGCGGTCAATAGCGGTCAACGGCAGGCGTGACCGCCGCCCGGACTTGCGCCGGTTCGACACAGATGTATCGGTTCTCCCATCTTGTGAATGTTGTCATCGATGGTTGGACGGGCAGGGGCGTTCCGGTGTCAACCGCATCGGGTTCTCACCGGCCCGGCTGCCCGCCCGATGCGCGGCCCGATAATCCGGACGGGAATACGTAAACGTGAAACGGAATCGAAGGGCTCGGCGCGCCGTTGTCATTGAGTGGGGAAGTTCTGGTAGGGAATAGCGGATCGGAGAACACGTGAGAGACGCGAGAGAGGTTCAAATATGCGTCGACCCGTTAAGAGAAGAACCGGGCGAGCTGTCGGTGTCCGTCGCATTCTGGTGACCATCGGAGCCGCCGTCACGCTCGGTCTGCTCACCACCGGCGCGGGCTGCCAGCCGCCCGGCACACCCTGCCCTCCCTACCCACCCGTCCCGCAACCCAACTGCCAGCCCATCCCGAACTGACGTGTCCGGCCGCGGCGGGTCACCTGTCCGGGTGAGACGCCGCGCAGGGCGCAAGGGAGGGAAGATCGGTGTCCCACACGCGGGTCCATCGGTGGTCGGCCGTCCGGGTCGGTCGCCGGTGGGCCGCGATGGGCTCNCCCCGCCGCGACATCTGCCGTGTCCGCGACATCTGCCGTGTCTGCCGTGTCTGCCAGGCCGAGGTGGTGCACGACGGCCCGCGGAACCTCGGCGAGTCCGGCACGCACCCGTGGGTCGCTCACCGTGCCGTCCGGACCGATGGCCTCCCTTGCCACGGGCAACGACGCGCAGGCCGACGCGCTGACGTTGGCAGCCACCTGGTCCAGCACCGTCCCCAGCTCGGCCCGGGCACCCCTCCCCCGGCTCGGGGCGGCCACGTTGACCCAGGCAGCGGACTTACCGTAGAGCTCCCCGCCGCCGATCGTCCAGTCGATCAGGTTCTTGAAGCTTCCAGTTCTTGAAGCTTCCAGGTAGCGCGCCTGCGTACTGCGGGGTGCGGAACAGCACGACGTCGGCCGCTGTGAGCTGCGCGCGCAGTTCGGCCCCGGCAGGCTGGGGCGCGTCGTCGCTCTTGCCGTAGCCGTGCTCTTGCCGTGGCGGTGGTTCTTCGATGGTGGGTTTCGACGGTGGGTGCGGCCGGGCCCGGTTCCTTGACGGCGGCCCGCCGACTCCGGCAAACAAGATGGATGCGGACCATTTCCCCTGGTGAAACAGGGTTCAGGCAAGGGTTCAAGCAGGCCGGAGCGGTACGCGGGGTCACGTCCTCCCACGGGGACGCCATCTCGCCCGGACCGGTGGTCGTACGGTGAGCACGACCTCCGTCGACGGGCTGGTGGGGCTGGATGGCGTCCTCGGTGACGTCCTCGCCGCCTATGATCTCGGCCCGTCGCCGCGGGCGAGCCTGCTGCATGTCTCGGAGAACGTCACTTACCGCGTGGACGACCCGGCGACCGGCCGGCGTTGGGCGTTGCGGCTGCACCGGCCCGGCTACCACACTCTCGTCGAGATTCACGGGGAGCTGGCGTGGGTGGCTGCCCTGCGCGCCGACGGCGTGGTCGTGACGCCGCCGGTCGTGCCGACGAGGGCGGGTGGGCCCGTGGCGACCGTGGCCGCGACCGGAACCCTCCCGCCGAGTGCCGCCTCGCCGGATCCCGCTGGGCTGGATCCCGCTGGGCCGGATGGTGCCGAGCGGCACGCCGTGTTGTTCGAATGGGTCGACGGACGTTCACCGGAACCGACGGACCCCATGTCCCTGCGCGGCGCGTTCGGGCAGCTCGGGGACATCACCGCGCGGCTGCACCGGCACGCGCGGGAGTGGTCCCGCCCGACTACCTTCGCCCGCTTCGAGTGGACCTGGCGGAGCATGCTCGGCGACGCCGGCCGGTGGGGGAGCTGGTCGGAGGGCTTGGTCACCGCGCTGGCCGACGGCCCCGGCCCGCCGGGGGACGGCCCGCGGGGGGACGGCCGCGCGGCGTTGGGCCTGCTGAGCCGGGCCGCGGCCGACATCGAGGCACGCCTGGCCGCCTTCGGCACCGGGCCGGACCGGTTCGGGCTCGTCCACGCCGACATGCGGCTGGCGAACCTCCTGGTACCCCGGGATGCGTCCACCGGGGACGTCTGCGTGATCGATTTCGACGACTGCGGCTTCGGCTGGTACCTCTGGGATCTCGCCGCGTCGCTGTCCTTCATCGAGCACCTCGACGAGGCCGGCGACCTGGTGGCCGCCTGGCTGGCCGCCTACCAGCGCCAGCGCCCGCTCACCGCGGACGACGTAGCGATGATCCCTACCTTCGTCCTGTTGCGCCGGCTGCTCCTGGTGGCCTGGCTGGGCACCCATCCGCACTCGGACGCGGTGCCGAGCGCCTCCGAGTACGCCCGGGACAGTTGCGAGCTGGCCGAGGCCTATCTGGGCGGGCGGTTCCTCACCGGCTGAGGCGGCGGCCCGCGGCCAGGCCTGACCGCTGGCTCGTCCCGCCCGCCCGAAATCCCCGAGGACCGGCACGCCCGGACCACTCAGCGGCCGGTGAAACGGGGCGCGCGGCGCTCCGTCGAGGCGCGCACCCCCTCGGCGAAGTCCTCGGTGGCCCGCAGTCTGGCCTGCTCGGCGGTTTCCCGCTCGGTGGCCGCCCGGATGACGGGGACGAGATCCGCCCACATCGTCTCCCGGATGCTGCGCACGGCCAGCGGCGCGGCGGCGGTGACCTCACCGGCCAGCGCCACCGCGGCCTCCCGCAGCTCGGCGTTCGGCACGAGCCGGTCGGCGAGGCCGATGTCGAACGCCTCCTGCCCACCAACCCGGCGACCGGTGTAGAGCAGGTCGAGCGCCTTCTGCCGGCCGACGACCGCCGGCAGGGTCACCGAGATGCCGAAGCCCTGGTGCAGCCCGATCCGGGAGAAGTTCGCCGCGAAGCGGCTGTCCGGGCTTGCGACCCGGAAGTCCGCGGACAGCGCGAGCCCCAGCCCGCCGCCGACCGCGCTGCCCTGCACCGCGGCCACGACCGGTATCGGGGAGGCGAACAGCCGTAGCGCCTCGCGGTAGAGGGCCGGCGCCCCCTCGTCCGCCGAGATCGCCTCGGCCGCACTCGCGCCGGAGAAGTCGGCTCCGGCGCAGAAGTTCCTGCCCTGGGAGCACAGCACGACGGCACGGACGTCGGAGTCGGCGCCGAGCTTGTCGTAGATGTCGGCGAGGGTCTGGATCAGGCGCACGTCGAAGAAGTTGTGCGGCGGACGGCAGACCTCGACGACGGCGACGTGGCCGGGCAGGGTCTGTACCGCGATGTCTCCGGACTCGCTCATGATGATCCTCCGTCGGGTCGTCCGTGCTGGTGCCGGCGGTCCGCCGTGCCGGCGGGGNCTCCTCCNTCCNACATCGTCCNTCCTGACCGAAAANGCCTCGCGGGNCGCGTCACGGACTGGGCCTGGACCGGGCCTGGACTGGGCCTGGAGTGAGCGGACTGAGCCTGGAGCGAACGGAGACGGACGCGGCTGACCTCCCGTTCCCTGACGACGAGTTCGACGTGGTGCTCTCCTGTTTACCGACTAGATCATGCTCACGGTGTTCAATGTGCTGTGCTGACCGGACAGCCGCCGCGTCAGCGGCCGGGGGCCGGCCAGAAGGTCGCGAGCGGAATCGGGGAGTCGGCCGGGTCCGAGGAACCGAGGACGACGTCGGCGGGGGTGATGGCGTTCGCGTCGCTGTACGGCCCGCCCAGCGTGCCGAGATCGGTGAAACGGCCGTCGCGCCAACGGAACGCGTGCCCGTTCGCCGTGCCGGCGACGGTTCCCCGGTCGTTGATGGCGGTCACCCCAAAGTCGCCGCTGGGCACGCTGATGGTCGCGCGCTGGCCGTGCCACCAGACGAATGCATGGTTCGACGAGCCGCGGCTCAGGACGAGGACCTGGCCGGCGTTGTTGATCCCGATCGCCCAGGATTCGGTGTCGCCGGGCGGCGTACCGAGGTCGATCAGACGACCGCGTTCCCAGAGGAAGGCGTGGGTGTGCCCGTCGGCCGTGTCGCTGTAGCCCACGATCTGCCCGGCGTCGTTCGCGGCCACCGCGGTGCTTGACGGGCCGCCGAGGGTACCCAGGTCGTGCAGGGTGCCTCTCCACCAGCGGAAGGCGTGGGACGGGCCGGCGGCGGTGTTACTGCTGCCGGCGATGGCCCCGGCGCTGGTGACCGCGACGGCGGAGCTGCTCGGGCCGCCGAGCGTACCCAGGTCCTGCAGGTGGTTGTCCGCCCACCGGAAGGCATGGAACGTACCGGCGTTGGTGGTGCTGGTGCCGACGATGACCCCGGCGCGGTTGACCGCCACCGCGGCGCTGCTGTAGCCGCCGGCCGTGTGGGTGCCGCCGAGGTAGCCCAGACCCTGGGGCTGGGAGGTTCCGTGTTCCAGCCGGAACGCCTGCCGGTCGTAGTGGCTGACGAAATCGCCGATGACCAAGCCGTCCTCGGTCACCGCCTTCGGCNCTGTGCTGCCGTTGAGGACATGCACGGTGCCGTCGCGCCAAAGGAAGCCCGTGGTGCTGTACGCGCCGCTGTCCCAGTGACCAACGTAGAGTCCGCGGCTGTTGCCACTGGTCAGCGAGCCGGGACTGCCCGGTCCGGGAATGCCGACCCCGGCCGGCGTCGTCTGGCGTGGGTCAGGTCGTGGTTCTGGAACCGGCGCCGCCAGGGCCGGGGGAAGCCCGGTGAGGGACAACGGTGCGGCGGCTGCGGCCATGACCGCTAGGTGGACGAATGTTCTCCGGTTGTTCGGCACGGCCGACCTCCCTGGTCAGGCCTTCCCGACCGTCGTCGTGGCCGCCGGGGCGCCGTCGCACGGGTTCGGTCGCACGGGTTCGGTCGCCAGGATCCTGGCGCCGGATCGGGTCGGGATGGCTGGACGGAGGACCGGCTGGCACCCCGTCAATTGATTACTAACTGAAGCCGGATGGTGTCGATCTGTAGTCGGCTTGTCAATGAATGACACGCCCCGCCTGCGGCCGCGAGGCGCGGAACGTCGCGGGCGCGGGCCGGTGAGCGGCGCGCTGACGTGGGCCTCAGCCGACTCCACCCAGATGGTGCGGACGGCTCAGGACACCGTGATGTCGAGTTTCATCCCCAGCGACTCGTGGTTGTCGACCGGGCAGTCCAGCTCGTAGGTACCCGGCTGCAGAGTCACGGTGAGGTCCTCGGACTCACCGGGTGCGAGGTCTTTCGTCGTGGCCTCGTGCAGGCCGGGCCCCTCGATCCTCAGCGCGTGCGTCACGTGCCCGGCATTCTGGGTGACGAAGGTGTAGATGCCCGGGGTGAACGTGTTCCGGGAAAGTTTGATCACGAACTCGGTCTCGGTGACCGTCACCTTCGTCGCGCCCGCGGTTCCCGCGCTCGTCAACGGACCGGTCGGGGACGGCTTGGCCGACACCGAAGCGGGCGTGGTCGGCGTGGGCCGTGGCGTCGGGGTGGTTGTGCCGCCGCACGCGGCGGTGAAGGCGAGGATCACCGTGCCCGTCGCCATGACCGCGGCAGCCCGGCGCCCACCGCGCCGATGCGCGGCCCGTCGACCCTCGAGAAGGCCGGGGCGGGCGGGGCCCGCGGTCGAGGTTCGCAGGTGATCGGTCACGTGGTCTCCTCGGAAGGTCCGCCGGTCGACTGCGATGGTGCCCTGACGTCGTGACGTCGTCCTCTAAGCGGCTCCGGCGCGTCGCGTCGCATCACGCCGAGGGCACCACGAGGCGGTCGCGTAGGCCGTGGACGGCCGGTGGGGTCAGCCGCGCCTCGTCGTCGGGACCAGTTGGGGCAGCAGGGCTCCGAGCCCGAAGCAGACGGCGGTCGCCGTGATGGTGATGCCGAAATCACTGGGGATGCCGGGCNACAGCAGCCGGGTGGCTGAAAGCGCGAAGATGACGAACAGGCCGACCCCGCAGCCGGCGGGCACGAACCGCAGGCCGCGCTGCCACCAGGTGGCCGGCACCGCATGGCGACCGAGCGGGAGCAACGCGACGGCCCAGAGCAGCCCCATCAGGACGACAAGCCCGAGGCCGAACAGCCCGTAGATGGACAACAGCGATCCGTGGATGTCGGCGGTTCCCGCTACCCTGGCCACTGTGTGCAGGTCCGCGCCCCGGATCGCCACCTCCACCGGCATCAATCCGGTGGCCCGACCGTCGAGGTCGCGCACATCCAGGTCGACGGTCCAGTTCGCCGATCCGCGGGCCGGGATGGTTGTGCGCACCCGGGTGTCGTAGTCGAAGAAGGTGAGGCCGAGCACGGTTCCGCTCAGCCGTACCGAGTCGACGGGGACATTCGACCGGGTCAGGTTCTGCACGCTGACCACCACGCGGGCGACCGCACTGGCTTCGAGGACCACGTTGTCCTCACCGAGGGGCTGACCGTCGACGGTGACGCCGAGTTCCACCCCGCCGCCGTCCGCCGCATGGACCGGAGACGCCATGGGTAACATGAGCCAACTCAGGCACGCCGTCAGGCAAACGGCGACGAAAATACTTTCCCGCGCCGACTTCTCCGTCGGCAATCTGACATTCACCGCTTCCCCCCGTGGCCCGGATGACCGGCAACGCGACTGTTATCCTATCGATCGTCGTAGGGCGGGACTTCCGCCTAACGTGCATCACGTTGTCTCCGCCGGTCCGGGGCAGGCCGCCGGCAACGGGCGTGTTGCCAGCCGCACCCGGGGGGGCGCTCTGGTGTCTGGCCAGCGAGTATCTGGTCGATTCGTGCCACGGCCGTCGCGCGGTCTGGTATCGACGGTGTTTGTCGTTGTGTTTTTCTTGGTCAGCGGGGCCGGCGTCGCCACGGCGATGGTCAGTCCCGGGACGTCGACCGGCACGTCGTCGGAGTCCATCTCCCCGTCCCGGTCCATCCCCCCGTCCCCGCTGCCGTCCCCGTCCCCAGCCCCGACCCGGTCCGCATCCCCGTCCCCGCTGCCATCCGCGTCCCCGTCCCCGCTGCCGTCCCCGACCCGGTCCATCCCCCCGTCCACGTCTCCGCTGCCGTCCACCTCCCCGTCCCGGCCTCCCATCCCGAATCCGGCGCCGAACCCGGAGACCCCCAGCGGTACCCCGTCTCCCCACTCCGATCCGAGTGCGACGAGCTGCCCGTCGGGGACGACGACGGACGCTGGTGGGCGCTGCACGTCCAGTTCGCCGACCTGCCCGGCCGCAGCCACGCGCAATGCGGGTGGCCCCTGCGACCAGCACGGTCCGACCTGCCCACCGAGCACGCCTCGATCGGCCGACGCGGCGGCGTCATCACCGCCGAACGGTGCCTGCCCGCAACCCCGGTGCACCTCCGGGCCGGCGTCGACGTCAACGCCGGGGACGGGTACAGGGATGGGGACAGACAGGGGATGTGCTGACGGCGATCCCCGGCACTGCGCGACGCCCGCCCCCGCGTTGCCGCTCGGCCTGGTCGATGGGACGCCCTGCCCCACGGAGGGCACGAAGACCACGCCACCTCCCATCACCTCGTCCCCGGTCACCGACTCCACCAAGCCGGGCTCCAAGGGGGAGAAGGAGACCTCGGTTACCTGTCCGGACGGCTCCGTGCGCCGATCGGCCGACCAGTGCCCCCTGCCGCAGAAGGCCTGCCCTGGGTCGGTGGTCGGCGTCGCCGTGGGCGAAGCCTGCCCGCCGCCGCGGCCATCCCCGCCGGTCCCGGTCGTCTGCTGGGACGGTTCCGTGCGCGCGGCGACGCTCGACTGCCCCGCCGGGCGCCGGCTCTGCCCCGGCGGCCTCGCGGTTCCGCTGGACGAGCAGTGCGCGGCACCCACCCCGTCCCGCTGCCCGAAGGGGACGGTGCGCGTGCTGGGCGTATGCACACCCGTGTCCGAGCCCGGCGTGTCCGAGCCGGATGTGGGGAAGCCGGATGTGGGGGAGCCGGTGGCACGCGAGGCACGTCCCGGTGAGCTGTTGTTCGACCGGAGCGCCGTGACGGCCGGAGATACGCTGTTCGCCCGGGGTGCCGGCTGCAGACCCGGGTCGCAGGCCGTGCTCACCGCGGGCGGCGAGCTGGTCGGACGGACCGTCGCCGACCAGGACGGCACGTTCGAGACCGTGGTCCAGTTCGCCAGCTTCCGGCCGGGTTACCGTCCGGTCACCGCCGCCTGCGGAGCTAACCTCTCCGCCGGTATAGACATGGTGCTGGTCTCCGCGGACACCAGCGCTTCGCCTTCGTCGGTGCTGCTTCCGCTCTTCCTGGCGCTGTCATTCCTGGCCGTGCACTACCAGATGGCGGCCCGTGGACGTCGGCGTGCCAGGTCGCAGCGTCGCTAGGTGCCAGGCGCCGCCGGGCATTACCGGGCGTTGCCAGGCGCGGGTGGCCTGCTGACCGACAACCTCGGGATCCTCGACAACCTCGACAACCTCGGGCGGGAGTGATCAGCTAATGTCCCACCCACCCGGCCGGAGTGGACCCGCGGACGGACCCGCGGATCGTGCTGCCTCCGAACCGACCGAGGTCGGTCCCTACCGGCTGGTGCGGCGTCTCGGCGCGGGTGGGATGGGGACCGTCTACCTGGGGGAGAACGCCGCCGGTGGTCTGGTCGCGGTCAAACTGATCCGGGCGGATCTCGCCCGGTTGGCCGAGTTCCGCAGCCGGCTCAAGCAGGAGGCCGACAACGCCCGGCGGGTCGCTCNTTTCTGCNCCGCGGCGGTCCTCGACGTCGACATCACCGCCGATCCGCCTTATCTGGTGACCGAGTACGTCGACGGGCCGACGCTGTCCGAGGCGGTTGGCACGCGCGGCCCGTTGACCCCGGCGGAGCTTCATCAGCTGGCGGTGAGCATGACCACCGCGCTGATGGCGATCCACCGGGCCGGACTCGTGCACCGGGATCTGAAGCCGTCCAACATCCTGCTGTCCCGGCTCGGGCCGAAGGTGATCGATTTCGGTATCGCGCGCGCCCTGGACTCCGCGACGGTACTCAGCGGGGATCGCCAGCTCGGGACGCCGGCGTTCATGGCGCCGGAACAGGCCCTGGGCGAGCAGGTCACCTCGGCGGCGGACGTGTTCGCCTGGGGCGGTGTCCTCATCTTCGCCNGGACCGGTCGTTACCCGTTCGGTAACGGCCCCGCTCCCAGCGTGCTGTACCGGACGGTCAACGATCCTCCGACGCTTGACGGCTTCGAGGACAGCCTGCGGCCCCTGGTCTCCGATGCGATGCGCAAGGCAGCGGCGGAGCGACCCACCGCCGAGAAGCTCTACGCGCGCCTTCTGGACCTACGTGTCGAAGCCCCGATGGCGGTCAAGGGGCTGTCCCTGTCCGAGGTGACCGCGCTGATCCGGCCGCTGAACACGTCCCCCGGCGGCGCCTCCGGAACGTCGGCGAGCGACGCCGACCTCGCGGGTCCGATCACGCCCGTCACCGGCCATCAGCCGATCGGACCCCCGCCGCCGGCGAACCTGATCTCGTTCCCGGGGCCGGGCATTCCCGGGGCACCAGCCCGGTCCGGCCCGTCGTCGGTTCCGGGCCCGTCGTCGGTTCCGGGCCCGTCGTCGGTTCCGGGCCCGACCTCTTCTCCCGGGCTCGGGTCGTCCTCGTCGGGGAGCGAGGCGTCACCGTCCGGGCCGGATGCCCGCTGGCTGCCGGGCGCAGGCTCGTCGTCCCGGTCCCGGGACTTCGCCGATGCTCTGGTGACGGTCTGGACCGAGGACGAACACAGCCAGGACCCCGGGCGAGGAGCGTCCCCGTCGTCCTCGTCGTCCTCGTCTCAGCGGTCGTCCTCGTCTCAGCGGTCGTCCTCGTCGTCGCGGAGGTCCTCGTCCGCCGCGCCACCGGGCGACCGGGCCCGCAACCGACGTCCGCTGATCATCGTTGCCCTGGTGGCCGCCGTCACCGTGCTCGTGACGACGGTCGCCATCGTGTCCACCAGGGGCGGGGGCTCGCGGACCGAGATGAGCGTGCCTGAGGCGGTCGCCGAGCGGGCGCTGCTCCTCCAGGACGGCGACACGGGACTCGCTCGCCGGCTCGCGCTCGCGGCCTACCGCGCCGAGCCGCACTCGGCCAGGACCCGGAGCGCGATGATCGCGCTGTTCGGTGCCGGGATCACCCCGACCACCATCCCCGTCGGGACCGGTGCCCTGCTGGCGCTCGCGGTGAGCCCGGACGGGCACTGGATCGCGGCGGGGAGCAACAACGGAACGGTCACGTTATGGGAAGTCGTCGGTCGGACCGAGCTGGTCCGGCGCACCTCCGTCTCGGTGCCGAGCCGCAGCTGGATCGAGTCGCTGGCGTTCAACCGGGACGGTGGCCTGCTCGCCGCGGGCCATTCCGACGGCACGATCCGACTGTGGAACCTGCACGACCCCGACCAGATGGTCCGATGGTCAACCATCCAGGCCCACACCGACGCGGTGCAGTCGGTGGCCTTCAGCCCGGACAGCAACACTCTCGGGTCCGCGAGTGCGGACGGCATCGTCGCGCTGTGGGACGTCACGGACCCGGCGCGTCCGAAGCAGCGCGTCCGGGCGGACGGTCAGACCGGGGGAGTGCGCTCGATGGCCTTCGCGCCTAACGGCACCCTGCTCGCGTTCGCTGGTGAGGACGGCACCGTCCATCTGTGGAACATCCGGGACGCGGCGCGGCCGACCGCGGGTGGAATCCTGCGCGGGCACAGCCGTGGGGTGCGGTCCGTGGTCTTCACCGGCGACGGAGGCGTTCTGGTCTCCGGCGGCGTCGACGCCACGGTGCGCCTGTGGGAGGTGCGGTATCCGGACAATCCCGCCCGTGGCGTCGCCACCGGCTCGCTGGGCGGGATCCAGAGCGTGGCCTTCGAGCCGGGTGCCGACGTCGTCGCCTCCGCCGGCGATGACGAGACGGTCCGGCTGACCGACATCTCCCGTCTGGACACGCCGATCCTGCTGACCCAGTGGCACGGGCACACCCAGCCGATCAGCGCGATCGCCTTCGTCTCCGGCACGGGCGTCGTCGTCTCGGCTGGTCACGACGGGACATTGCGGCTGTGGGACGCCGAGCCCGGCCGGCTCGCGGACACCGCGTGCGCCGATCCGGCGAACCGGATCACCGCCGGTGAATGGAGCACTGCCTTCAGGGATATGGGCTACCGGGCTCCCTGCGGCTGACGCTACCGGGCTCCCTGCGGCTGAGTTGACGACGGGCCGGCCGGTGGGGGCGGATGGTCCTGACGGTCTGGGCCGACTCCCTCCCACCGGTACGACGGCCAGCGTCGACACCCGTCGGGCCAGTGACGAGGTCATCGCCGCACCCGTCGGCGGACTCGGCCGGAATCTCTCGACGTGGGGTCGCCGCAACCATGCCGAAACCGCGACAAAATAGCGATGGAACCGTGACGTTGCGTTCACTCGCCGGCTATGCCGACCGGCCTAGCCGTGCCGGGTTGATCCGCCCGTCCAGAGAGGCCCGTCGGGTGGCCAAACCGGGCGTCGCCGGGCGCGATGCTGAACAGTGTCGAATCCGACCGTGTTGGGAGGCAGCGATGCTCCGTCACAGCTCGACGCCCGCGCATGTCGTGGCGCGCGATCTATCCGTTGACTACGTCACGGAGGAGGGGGAGCGAGAGGCGATCCCCGGCACACTCCGTTATGACCCGGCTGATCCCTTCGCCGTTGAGTTGATCCTACGTCCCGGTGAAGAGGCCATCACCTGGATCTTCGCCCGCGCGCTGCTGGCCGAAGGGATCGAGGTTCCCGCCGGGACCGGCGACGTGCGCATCCGGCCGACGAGATCCAAGGGGCAGACGGTGATCACGGTGTCCCTGTCCAGCCCGTCGGGGCATGCCGATCTCGAGCTGGCGAAGTCGAAGGTCACCGCCTTTCTCGCCGACTGCCACGGACAGGTTCCAGCGGGGCGGGAGAGCAACGGCATCGACTGGAACAACGAACTTCACATGCTGCTGCGCACTCGGAACACCTGACCGCTTCGAGTGTTCTCAAAGATATCATCATGAACTCTGGTGATGACGATTCCGGGCGGGGGTACCGGTCCGTTCCGCGGCGCGGATACGGGGAGCCGTAGCCGTCCCCCGCCCGTGTCCCGCGCGCCCGCTCAGAAGGTGTCGGGCGCGCCTTCGATCGGCTGCCAGACCTGAATCTCCGGGGGTCCCTCGACGCCGGCATCCCGCATGAGGGCGGCTATCTCAGGCTGATTGGTGAAGAACTCCTGGAACGCCTCCGTGGAATCCCATTCATCGAGGATGATGACCTGCCCGTGGCCGGCAAGGAAACGATGGTGCAAGGCTCCTACCTTTTGTGCCCGCTCGGCGATGGATGTGAAGATGTCTGCCTTCGATGCGAACAGCTGCTGAAGAGCGGCTGGATCGACTTTCAGGGTCACGGCGACGATGACACTCATGTTGAACCCCCCTTATGTTACCTGACTCGGGCGACTGTAGCGCATCGTCTCAGGATCCGGAAGACGGCTTGTCTGCCTCCGGAGATGCCGCGGCGCCGACCGGCTTGGCGGTGCCGTGAGTCGAGAAACGTGGCTGGTCGGGGGNGGGCATGGTCAGGCTGGTCAGTGGTTCGTCCGTCAGTGGGCCGTCCGACGCCGGCAACTCGGCCGCAGTGCCGGGTTACCGCTGTGGTGGTTGGTGCCGGCGATGTCGGTGCCGGGGGTGACGATCTCGTCGATCGCGTCGAGTGTCGCCTGGTCGAGGGTGATCTCGGCCGCCAGGAGGACGTCGTCGAGCTGAGTGAGCGTCTTGGGCCCGATGATGGTTGAGGTGACGGCGGGGTGGCTGTCGACGAAGGCCAGCGCGAGGTGGGTGAGGGACACGCCGGCCTGCTTGGCGAGGGTGGTCAGCTCCTCCACCACGGTGAAGCGGGCGGGTGCGTGCGGGTCCTCGGAGAGTGCCTGACCCTGGCGGCGGCCGAGCAAGCCCTGTGACGAGTAGCGCGATCCGGCCGGAGCCTGCTCGCCGCGCCGGTACTTGCCGGTGAGCCAGCCGCCGGCCAGCGGGCTCCAGGGGATGATGCCGATGGTGTGGCGTTGGGCGGCGGGCAGGACGGCTTCTTCGATGGAGCGGGCGAAGATGGAGTACTGGGGCTGTTCGCAGACGAACCGTTCGCTGTTACGGCGCCGGGCGGCCCACTGGGCTTCGACGATCCAGTCGGCGGGGAAGGAGGAGGAGCCGAGGTAGCGGACCTTGCCGGCGTGGACGAGGTCGGACAGGGCGCCGAGGGTGTCCTCGAGGTCGGTGTCCCAGTCGTGGCGGTGGACCTGGTAGAGGTCGATGTAGTCGGTGCCGAGGCGGCGCAGGCTATCCTCGACGGCGCGGATGATCCAGCGCCGCGAGCCGCCGCGGGAGTTGCGCTCGTCGCCCATGGGGCTGAAGCACTTCGTGGCAAGGACAACGTCGTCGCGGCGGGTCTTGATGGCCCGGCCGACGATCTCCTCGCTCTCACCCTGAGAGTAGATGTCGGCGGTGTCGAGGAAGTTGATGCCGGCGTCGAGGGCCCGATGGATGATGCGTTCGCATTCGTCGTGGTCGGTGTTGCCGAACGCGCCGAACATCATGGCGCCGAGACACTGGGTGCTGACCTCGACGCCGGTCCGGGCGAGTTTGCGGTACTTCATGGTATGCGCGGCGTGGAANCCTCCGCGTCCACGCGGAGGAGGAAACGCCGCTCNCCCCCTTTCGCATCAGACCGGATAGAAGACGAGCCGTACTCGCCGGTGAAGATCCTGTGGAGATGGAGGGAGACCGAACCGACGGTAGTCGGTGACGCATCCGTCGGGACCTCCCGTCGGGAAAAGAAGCAGGAACCCGGCCCGCGAGGTCCGGGAATCCCCCACCTGCGGACGAGGGAGGAAGCCAGCCTCGCGCCGACCATAGCGGTGGGAGCGCACTCGAAGTCAACCGGTCGGCCGGCATGGCCCGACATCAGCGGATGAGATCGGTGGCTATTTGGTCGGCGCGGGTGAGGTGATCCTCCACGGCGGTCAGCCAGGCGATCGGGCGGCTCGCGTGTGGATTGTGGTCGGCACCGGCGATCACCGCGAGATGGGCGTCCGGCACGGATCGGGCGAGCGTCTCGGCGGCGTCACGAAGACTGAAGTCCCGTTCACCGACGATGACGGTGGTCGGGGCGCAGATCTCGCCCAACCGGTCCGTGAGGGACGGATAGCTGCTCAGGTCCCGCCAGAGCGCGACGATCGCGTTCGGATCCATCCGGCCGAGCCCCGCCACCGCGCGGTTCCGGCCGGCGTGGACGGCCGTCGCGATCGCCGCCGCCCCTGCCAGCAGGACGGACACGACCCGCTTCGTGATCCCGCCCGTGCCCGTGGCGGGAGCGGCCGCGGNGTCAGCGAGAANCAGGGACCGCACCCGTCCCGGATGGTTGAGCGTGTAGCGCAGCGCCACCACCCCGCCCATCGAGTGGCCGATCAGGTGGACGGCGGGCAGCCCGAGCACGTCGACCACCGTCGCGAGGTCCGCCACCAGCTGATCAAAGCTGTAACCCGCTCGGCCCGTCGTGGCCCAGCCACTCGCGCCATGCCCTCGCTGGTCGTAGGCGATCACACGGCGGGACGTGGCGAGCTCCGGAACCACCGCGGCCCAGTCCGCCGTGCTGCCGGCGATCCCGTGGAGCAGCAGGACCGGGATGTCGCCACCCCCGCCGCGGATCGTCGCCGGCCTGTCGTCCGACGTCATGGTCCGTGTCTCGTCCGCGATCTGTGTCCTGTCCGCGATCCGCGTCTCGTTCGGGGCCCGTGCCTCGTTCGGGGGACGGCCGTCCGCCCGAAGGTGGCCCGGGGGCGGGGGAGCCGGTGACCAGGGAATCTCCGGCGGGGGATCGTCGAGTGGGAAACCCTCTGGCCGTAGCTCTTCGACGTGCAGTTCCAGATGTTCCGGACCCGCCGCCACCGCTACCCGCCGCTCCACCGAGATCACCATATCTCCATGGTCGCGTCTCGCGGGGTCGGCGAGCCCCCGATCGGGTGATCGGGGGCTCGCCGAGCAGGAGACAAATCTTCGGCTCATGCGATGCGCCCGGGAAATCTCGACAACGCCGAGTGGAGCCGAGGCGTCCGACGAGGAATATCCGGATCGGTAGTGACGAGTCATACGGGCGCGTCGATCGGCGGAGCACGTGGATCGGGAGAAAGCGCGGACGGGAAGAACACCGGCGTAGAGGCGCAGGCGTAGAGAGTTAGGACGCGGGCGAGGGGGAACGACCCGGCGGGGTGCGCGTTCGTCCGGCGCCGCCCCCGGGTCCGTCTGGCTCGGGTCTGTCTGACTCGGGTTCGCTCGATCGGCCAGCCGCCGTTCGATGATCGGGACGGTTAGCCGATTCCCGCGTGCATCTCGAAGTCCAGCGCACCGATGCCGACGAGCCAGTACACCCAGTCGGCGTCGCGGGTCGGGGCGACCTGCCCGCCCGGTGGTTGGTAGCCGACCCGTCTCGCCTTCTCCAGCGCGCCCGCCAACCGGTCGTTGAGCGAGGTCTGCTTGATCCCCAGCCGGTCGGCGGCGGATTTCTTGGGACGTGGATCCGGGTTACGCAGGGGCGGCCACCGTAGATGCTGTTCGAAGACCACGCGGATCGCCTCGGTCTCCTTCTCGGAGAGGCGATCGACCTCGTTGCTCTCCGTCACTCGACGATCGCGGGCAATCCGGCGGACGCCGGTCGGCTCCGGCTCGCATAACAGCAGGTAGCTGCGCTGCGGAGTGCCGCGCAGCCAGACCGCGGTCGGCCGGTCGGTCACCGACACCAGCCCGCCCTGCTCGACGGGATACGTCGGCTGTCCCCAGTTCCGGACATCGGCCTGGTTCAGGTTCGCGATTTCCACATTCCAGCCGCCGCCCGGCGCGGCGGACAGGCGGGCGGCCCGGCGGGAGAGTTTCCGGTCCGGCGGGCTGGCGGACAGATGCCGGTGCGACGCGGCATCGTCGCAGACGTCGTCCGGGGCGGCACCGACGCACAGCTGGTCGGAACGGCGCAGCCGCTGGTCGAATTCGACCCGATCGTCGACGAGGAACCGCAGCCGCATGGCGAGCGAGTGTAACGGTATCCTTCCGCAGGGTCGTTCCGGCCCCTCCGGTCGTTGCTTCCCCGGCGATCTCGTCCGTGCCCGGATACCGGCGTGGGTCAGGCGTCGCTGCCGTCGACCCCGCGCACCGCCCGTGCGTGAATCTGAAACTCTTCGAGGTCGGAGCCGATGAGACGACCGAGAACCCGGATCACATCGGAGCGTTCGATTGCCACCGGGCGCCACAGGATCGCGGATTGGGCTTCGCGCNGACCGGCCTCCCGTGGGAAGGCGAGCAGGCGTCCGCAAACCCAGCTGAGCCGACGTACCTGAGTGGTAATCGGGAAGGCCAGGATGACGCCGTTCTCCACCCGCACCGCGACCACCGGGCGCCGCTTGTAGCCGGCACAGTCCGAGAAGTCGACGCGGGCATCGAGGACCGTCGCGGGTCCCAGCGACGTCCACGGAACCGGCCGCAGGTGCTTGAGGGAATTCCCGCTCGGTCGCGGCTTGCCCATCGTAGTCGATGCCGATCGGGGATGTCCGTCCGGTCCGGACGCGTAGCGGGCGAGGTAATCCGGCAGCGGCTGATCGCGCCGAGTGCGTCGGCGGGCCTGCCGGGCCCGGTCACGGGCAAGTTTCTGCAGTGGGTTGCTCCGCCTGGCCGGGACCTGACGCTGAGCGCGGCGGGAGTTGAACTCGGACACGGTGCCTCCGGAAGGTAGTGGGCCGTTGCCACCGACCGTCGCAGATGCCGCCGATGACGACCAGACCGATAGATGTCGGTTATGGCTGTCCTTTACCTGACGAGGCCGAGCGATACCGTCATATCGCGCGGACAGGCATACTGCAGATCTTTCGCGATCTTGCGGGAGGAAGGGGGGACCGTCGTGCACGTCGCCGTTGCCACGACCATGGACGCTGATCATCTGGATGATTCGGACGGTAGCGTCGGGATGTCCGCATCCCACGCCCCGGCAGATGTGATCGGGAAGCACCGTTGACCGGCCCGGACGGACCTGTGGTTTCGCCAGGCGACCCGGTTCCGGCGGTGATCACAGGGGTCGTGGGCGGGGACTCCTCCGATGTCCCGGGCGGTGTCCTGGACGGCCCGCGCGCCAGCGATGGTGGCGTCGCCGGGATCGATCCTTTCGGGGCGGTGACCGGTTCACCCGGAGCGCAGGAGGCGAACGAGCTCGGAGGCCCGGACGCGCCGGCGGCCGGGCAGGACGACAGCGACGAGCTGGAAGACCCCACCGGACCCGACGACCCGGGCGGATCCGGTGGTCTGGCCGGGTCGTCGGGTCCGGATGCACTTGAGGGTGCCGAGCTGCTCGGCGAAGCCGAAGAGTTGGACGTGCCAGACGTGCCAGACGTGCCAGACGCGCTGGACGCGCTGGACGAGGCGGAGGACCCGGGTCCGTTCGACGTGACCGCCGAGTCGGTGGAGCCCGGTGACTCGGATCAGCCGTTCCCGTTCGACGACGCACGTCCTGACGACGCCGTTCCTGACGACGCCGTTCCTGACGACGCCGTTCCTGACGACGCGGTTCCCGAGGACGTCGGTCTCGACGACCCTGCCGGTCTTGACGACCCTGCCGGTCTTGACGACCCTGCCGGTCTCGACGACCCTGCCGGTCTTGACGACCCTGCCGGTCTCGACGACACACGTCCTGAAGACGCCGTTCCCGACCCTGCCGGTCTTGACGACCCTGCCGGTCTCGACGAGGTCGACTTCGACGAGTTCGACGCCGCCGCGGACGCGGGGGCCGGCGCGGTCTCCTTACGCCATGCCCCACCCCGCGTCGCCCTGCCCACGGCGAGCGCCGGACTGATCATGCCGGTGCGGGTCGAGCTGAGCTGGCCGGAACTTCCGGGACTGCCGCTGGTTGATCTGCTCGACAGCCATTCCGCCGATGCTCCCGCGATCTCCGCGGCCGCACTGCTGCGCGCCTTCGTCGAGATCGGCCGCAGCCTCGAACCGTTCCATCAGCAGGGCGTGGGGCTTCTCGCGCCGTGGAGCTTCAGGTGGACCGGGCAGAGCCTCACTCTGGCCGTCTGCGATCTCCTGGACGCGGGCAGGCACGACCCCGTCGACCCCTGGTTCGTCACTCCGGCGGGGGAGCGTGGTCCCGCCCGTGACCTTCGCCTGTTCGCCGTGGTGCTGTTCAAGGCGCTGACCGGCGAGTGGAGCAACCGGGACGCCTCGATGCTGGCGATGGCCGGGCTTGCCGCCGGCGAGTGGCCGCCCGGCGCCGACGCCGCGCTGCGGGCCTGCCTACATCCCGAGCATGGTCGCCGGGCGACCGGAGCCGGTGCGCTGGCGTCGAGGATCGCACCCTTCGTCTTCCCCGCGCGCAACGAGCGGCTGACGACCGTCGTCGCGTGCGAGAGCGTGACGGGCTGGCGCAAGGCGGGCGGCAACCCGGAAGGCGACAACGAGGACGCGGTCGGCTGGGCGAAGGTCGAGGACCCGTCGGACGGCACGACCACCGCCTGCGCGGTGCTCGACGGCATTACCGGTCCCGGTGACGGTTCGGGACGGTGGGCGGCGCGGGCGCTGCTCGCGGCATTCCGTCGGCGGTGGAAGGACGGCGAGACCGAACCGGAGCGGCTGCTGCTGGACGTCGCGCTGCCGCCGCCGCCCGCGCCGCTGAGCCGCCGGGCCGCCGCGGTGGCGGTGCTCGCCTCGATCTCCCGCGGTCGCGCCGACATCGCGACCGTCGGGGACTGCCGTGCCTACCTGCTGCGCCGCTGCGGCGACGGCTTCGTGGCCACCCGGCTGTCCAGCGAGCACAGCGTGGTCGCCGAGGCGATCGTCGCCGGCCAGGCTCCCACACCCGAGGAGCGCGGCATCGTGACCGAGAGCGTCCGGACGGCGCAGCGCGGCGCGACCGCGGTGGCGACCAGAAGGGTGCAGCTCGCCGACGGCGACCTGCTGATCCTCGCCACCGACGGGGCGTGCGAGGCGGGCGTCGACACCGCCGAGGACATTCCGGGCGTGGCCGACTGGAGGTTCTGCGACGTGCTGGAGGACCTCGCCTCGGTCGCCCGCNCCCCCGCCGAACTGGCCTCGTTGCTCTGCCGTCGGGCGGAGGACCTCGGTGGGCACGACAACGCCACCGTCGCGGTGATCGCGATCCGCTCCGCCCGGGAGAAGGTGGTCGCCACCCGGACCAGACCGCGCCAGCGGGCGATGCTCACCGGCGTCGGCGAGTCCCGCGGCACCGGCACGCGCATTCACGGGGAGCCGCGCATTCACGGGGAGAAAGGAAACCGATGAACGACAGGGACCGGCTCGGCGTCGAGGGCCGGATGGACCGGGGTGTCACGAAGCCGGGTGGGGTGCTCCGGCTGACGATCAGCGTGGCCGATCCGCCGCGGGGCCGGCGGGAGGTGGCGGTCGCCGTCGCGGTCGACGCATCCCTGTCGATGCTGCATCCGGCGGCGCCGGACGCGGTCAGCAAGTGGGAGCTCGCGCAGCGGGTTCTGGAACGCGTGCACGGCCTGCTGCCCGACGGCTGCCCGCTCGTGCTGGTGCGCTTCGCCCGCGAGGCGCGAGTGATCAGCGCCGGACGTCGGCCCGACCGCCTGCCGGCCGTTGACGGCCCCACGAACAGCGACGCGGACTCCTACACCAACATCGGCGACGCGCTCGCCGTCGCCGGGCGGGAGCTGCTCGCGCAGGCGCCGGACGCGGACGTCTACCGGGTCCTGCTCATCACCGACGGTGAGGCCAACATCGGCCGCTGGCAGCCCGAGCAGCTCGCCCACATCGTCGCCGGGCTCGGCGACCAGGGCATCGGGACGGACGCGCTGGGCATCGGCGTCGACGCCCGGGACGAGGTGCTCGCCGAGATGGTCGGGGTGTGCGGCCAGACGCAGCACGTCTGGGCGGCGGCCGAGGACGTCGACCGGATCGACGCGATCGTCTCGTCGCTGATCGAACCGGTGGTCGGCGCGGCCGCGGGGCGCGGTGAGCTGCGGGTCCTGATCCGACCCGGCTGGACGGTGGAGGCGCTGCGGCGGATCAAACCGCAGCGTCACCTCATGAAGGTGCCGCCACCGACCTCGCGCGGCACCGAGCTGCGGCTGCCGCTACCCGCCGTGAGCACCGGCGAGGACCGTCCGGTCTTCCTGCTCCGGTTGCGCGCTCCGGACACACCGCTCGGCGCGCACACGATTCTTCAGGCCCGCGGCGGGGTGGTCGCCGGTGGACGGCGGCTGGCTGTGGACAGCCGGGCCGACCCGCACGCCGCGCAGCGCTTCCGGGCCACCGTCGAGGCGGATGTCTTCCCGGACGCGGAATCCTCCCTCGAACACGAGGAGAGCATCGCGGAGTTCGACGAGGAGATTGCGAAGCGGGCCAGCTTCGCCCATTCCCGGGAGAGCGTCACCGAGCTGTTCCGGAACGCGGCGCTGTGGGCGGCGGACCGCGGATTCGACGATCTGGCCGACCACTACAACGCGACGCTACGGGCCCTCGGCCAGGGTGTCGCGCCGGCCGACGCGGTGTCGGGAGCCCGGGTCCGGGCGACCCGCACCAGGACCCGGACCCGTGATCTCGTCGAGGCGGACCCCGTGTCCGGCCGGCAACACGGCGGGGCGGCGTCCCGTCGGCGTCTCGACGACGTCCTCGGCAACAGCTGACAATCGGTAGGAGTCCCATGTCCTCGACGACGGTGCTGTTCGACGTCAGTAACATCACCCGGGACGGTTCGCCGGGCAGCTTCGCGCAGATCGGTCTCGGCTGCGCGCACGGCGCACGCTGCCCGCGCCGGTGCGGCGTGACCGCGCGGCTGTTCGCNGTGGAGGCCGCCGCCCGCCGTGCCTTCGGCGCCGACGCGACCTTTCGCTATGTGGCCGACAACAGCCTGCGCGGCCTGCTTGACGACCTCGCTCCGCTGCAGCGGTACTACCGTGACGGCGCTCTGGCCTGGGCGGCCGAGGCCGACGACATCCTGCTGGAGGAGGCGAGGGCCGTCGGGGGGAAGGTCGTCAGCAAGGACAACTTCTACGGCAAACGCAACATCGACGCCCACGCGTGGATCCAGGGCGACGCCTCGACCTTCTTCGGATGGAAGGTGCTACCCGCCGCCCCGGCGGGCGAGAACGTGAAACTGGTCCGCCGGGCGATGAACCGGATCGACACCGTCACCTGGGAGCGGGCCGCGCGGCAGGACGAGGTGAAGGCGTCGGGCCTGCGGGGGCGACCGGAGGTCGTCGCCGCTGCCCGCGCCAACGCCTATCGCTGCGTGACCCCCGACTGCGTGAACGCCCGGCTGGGGCCGCTCGTGTCGCCACCGATGCGCGTGGCGGGGCGCGGCCAGGGCGCCCGGCTGGTCTGTCCGCTGTGTCGACGCCCGGTCCAGGAGATCGAGACGGATACTGGGCAGGCGGTCGGGGACGCCTCGGGCGCGGCGTCGCCTGTGCCCTCGGCGTCGCCCATGCCCCCCGCGCCGCGGGACGCGCCGGCCCCCCGGGGAGCGACCGAGCCCCTGGACCTGGATGCCCCGGACCGGCAGGCGGGCCATGGCGAACCCGGGGAGGGAAGTCGCAGGACCCTGGCGGACGCGCTCGGGGACGCGCTCGCGGACGACGCCACGATCTTCGATGCTCCCGCCTACATCCCGCCCTCGGGCACCGTGGGGGCGCCGACCATCGTCGGCCTGCCCGTGCCGTCCGGCGCCGGGTGGGATGCCAGGGTGGTGGCGGGTCCGGTCGTGCTGAGGATCGAGGGTGGCGGCACCCATCGTCTCGTGACGTTGGAGGTGGGCACCACGGTCGTCCTTGGGCGCCATCCCGACCACAACCTCGGCTCGGAGCAGCTCGTCGACGTCACGGCCGGGCTCGGTAGCAGTTACGACTACATCAGCACCCGGCANGTGGAGATCACCCTCACGGCTGCCGGCACGGCGATGGTGGTCGACCGCTCCCACAACGGCACCAGTCTGGGCGACGACCGGCTGGTGCGTGACCTGCCCCGGGAGTGGCGTTTCGACGTCCCGCTCCACCTGGCCGGGTCGCTCGTGCGGGTCGGCCGGGTCAACGCGGCTGGGACGGCTGGGGCGGCCGAGGCAACCAGGGCGGCCGAGGCAACCAGGGCGGCCGGGCGGCCGGGCGGAACAGGCTGGCGGCTGACCGTCCGGCGCGGCGACGGCTCGTCGTTCGACACCCCGAACGTGGGACCCGGTGAACGCATTGTGCTGGGACGGCAACCGAACGCCGTGCAGCGGACGGCGGACGACCTGATCGTCGTCGACGTCTGCGACCGGCTGCAGATCGACGCCGCCGGCCGGGTCTCGCGGCGCCATCTGATGGTCGGCAACGAGCGCGACGGGACGGTGACGCTCACCGACCTGTCGACGAACGGCTCGTGGGTGGGTGCCCGGCGGCTGACGCCGGGCGTCGCCGAGAGGTGGGACGGCGAGGAGCCGGTCTGGCTGGTCCGCGACGTCGTGGGTCTGGAAGTGCATGTGACGGGACCCTGGCCGGCCGGCGGGGTGCTCGGGAACGGCGGACCTGGCGGCGGTGGGGTACCCGGAGGTGGCCGGTGAGTACGGTCGCCTCTGATTTGGAGATCGTCGAACGGTTGCGTTACGGGGCGTCCTTCGCGTCGGTGCCGCGCACCTGGGGCCGTGGCCGGTACCGCTGCGTGCGTCATCTCGCCGAGGGCGGCCAAGGTTACGTCGAGCTCGCCCGGGACGAGTGGAGCAACGCCCTGGTCGTCGTCAAGGGCGCATGGTGGGGCGGCCGCGACCACGACATCAATCCCGAGTACGCCAGGACCCAGTACGAGAAGCGCTCGATCGACGTCGAGGACGCGGTCGCCGTGCAGGCGGCGCTCGGCGAGATCACCCACGGGGTGCCGGCCCTGGTGGACGTCGTCTACGGGCCCTCGCCGACCCGGCACGACCATAACGCGCTCGTGACCGGGGGCAACGAGCGGGAGGTCGAGCGGTACAACCGTGAGGCGTTCATCGTCATGCAGTTCATCGGTGACATCGGGCAGATGGTGCCCACCACGCTTGACTCCCGGGTCACCGAGTCCGGCCCGCTCAGCGCCCGCCAGGTCGTTGAGCTGGCCGACCAGATCAGCGCCACGCTGGAGGCGATGCACACGATCCGACCGCAGCGGCTCTACCAGCACGAGGAACGGATCAGGGGGTACTGGGTCCACGGCGACGTCAAGCCGGAGAACATCCTCGTCGCTGGTGACCCACCCCGGTACTCGCTCGTCGACCTGTCGACGGCGGCGATCGTCGAGCCGTCGGCCAAGGTCATGCCCACCACCGCGACCCCGGGCTACGCCCCGCCGGGAGCCGAGCCGCTCAGCCCGCAGTACGACCTGCACTGCCTGGCGGCCACCCTGCTGTTCGCGCTGACCGGTGACCGCCCGGATGACTGGCTCGGCGGGGCGACCGAGGCCAGGTCGGCCGCGGACGCCGCCGGTTCCCGGGCTGATGCCGAGGCGCGGGACGAGAAGCTGCGGCAGCTGCGGGGTGAGCTCGCGGCCCGTCGCGTGCACCCCATGCTGATCCGCTTGATCACCGACTGCCTGCCCGCCGATCCGCGTTTCCGGCTCGGCACCGCCACCGTGCTACGCGCGGAGATCGCCGCGGTGCGTACCGCGCTGGTCGCCCGCGAGGTCCTGTCGGATGAGGAGCCGCAACCGTGAGCTGGTGGAACCGGAGCGCGTGGGGGAGCCAGCCCGACGGCGAATCGAAGTCGAACCCGGGGGCGGCCCCGGACCGCGGAGCGGGCTCGAACGGCAGGGCCTTCCAGGGCGGTCGGACGGGATCGACCGGCGCGGCGTCTTCGGGTGGTGGCGGGTATTCGGGGAGCGCGGCGTCTTCGGGTGGTGGCGGGTACCCGGGCGGCACCGCGGGCCCCGCCGGCGCGGACGACTTCGACGACTTCGACGACTTCGCGGACCCCGAGCCGCTCCCCGCCGGACCCGCCGGCGCGGACGACTTCGACGACTTCGACGACTTCGCGGACCCCGAGCCGCTCCCCGCCGGACCCGCCGACGGTGCCGCGCAGGCGCAGCGGGGACACCGCCCGGCGCGGACCGCAGGCGCGCGGTCCGCGCCGGGCGCGCCGCCGGCGGAAGTGGCGGAAGTGGCGGAAGTGGCGGACCAGCGTCCGGCGGTCGTGGGCCGCAGCGGCCGGACCTGGCGGGAGATGCCCCGGCGGATCCGCGGCGCCGGGGCCGACTGCCGGGTACGCCTGGTCAGCCTCGCCGGGCTGGGCTTCGGCGCCCTGCGTACGGCCGGCGCGGGCGGCCCGTCGACGCTACGGGTCGGCATGGAGCTGCTCTCGCTCGGCAACCCGCTGACCCCCCTGCTGCTCGACATCGTCGACGGCCCCGACGGGGTGCCCACGGGCTACGAGGCGCCCACGGGTTACATCACGAGCTGGGCGGCCGGCCCGCTCACCGACCCGCTCGAGCGGCAACGCGGCGACGACAGCATGGCCGCGCAGCTCGCGAACGGCGAGTTCGTTGCCCCCGCGGACGTCATGGACATGCTCGCCCCGCTCGGCGCGCTGCTCGACGACGCCGCGACCNAGCTCGGCGTCGTTCCCGTCGAACTCAGCCCGGATCATCTCGTGCACTGCCGGGGATCGCTGCGGCTGGTCGGGTATGGCCGCCACGGGTACGCGCCGGCCCGGGGGGTGATCCCGCCCGCGTCCGAACGTAGCCAGGACACGGTGGAACTGCTCGGCGACGACGTCCCGGCACCGGACGCCCCGCTGGAGGAGTGGCGGGCGGCGCAGGCCCGATCGCTGGCCCGGCTGATCGGGTGGTTGTCCACCGGCCGCCGACCGACCGCCTACGGCGCGGTGACGGGCGGGTCGCGGGCGACGCGCGAGCAGGCGGTGGACCGGTACCTGCGGGGCTGCGGGATCGACGCCCGGGTTGCCGACCTGCAGCCCGGCCGGCTCCGGGAGGAGCTCACGACGCTGGCCGCCGCGGCGCGGCGCGCGAAGATCACCGAAGATCTCGCCGCCTCCGACGTCATCATCGCCTACCATCACGACACCGCGGCCCGTGGCGGGTTCGGCGACCGCAACCCCCGCTTCGAGCGGGGCCTGGTCGGCGGGACGTACCTGGGCACGGTCGACCGGGTCGACCCCCGGTTCGTCGTGATGAAGCTCAGGTACGGCGTCCGGGTGTTCGTGCCGCGCTCCGGCACCGGGTTCGACGTCGATCTCACCACCGTCCTGCAGGCCGGTGAGCAGCGCCCGGTGACGGTGCGCCGTTTCGACGAGACGCTCACCCCGCGTGGCGATCCCAAGGGCCTGCGGGGAGNGTTCGCGCCGACGGGGACGGAGGTCATGACAGCCGAGCGCCGGGTCAACCCGGAGCCGGTGCGCCTCGCGGCGAGCCTACAGTCCGGGCGGGCGGCGGTCGGCGTGGCCGCCTTCGAGGCCGCGGACCTGTCCAGCCCGCTGGCCGGCCTGCTCGGCGGTTCCGGCTGGCTGCTCTGCCCGCCCGACGACCTCGCCCGGACCCTGGTTGCGCTGCGACGCCTGCGGTCCGCGCATCGGGCACCGGACGGCGCGGTGCCCGATCCGGCCCGGATCATCGCCTTCGGTGTCGACCCGGCGGCTCTGACCGAACCGAAGGTTCTGGCGAGCGCCGGCCAGCCGGTGGAGTTCGCGCTGCCGCTGCTCGACGAGGACGGCCAAGCCCACGCTCCGCGCGCCTGGCGGGACCTGCCGCTGGTCGATGACGTCTCGTTGCAGGGGCTGCGCAGGCGCATCGGAGCGACGGCGGGGCAGAGCGCGGCCCGGCGGCTGTTCGCCGCGGCCTTCGCGCACCTGCTGGTGAACCCGGACGAGAGTGCCCTCGCGGCCGACACCGGCAGCCCGCAACGCGGTGGGCGTAGCGCAGTCATNACGATGCTGCAGGAGATCGGTCGGGCGTTCGCCGGGCGGCCGGACCTGATTGTCACGGTCACCGCGGAGCTCGCCGAGCAGCAGAGCGTCCTGGCGGCCCGGGACAGCGCGAAGATGCTCNACGAGCTCGCGGCGGTCCTGCGGCCGCTGCCGGCCGAGCGCCGGATCGTCATCGACGTGATGCGGCTGGTCAGGCGGGAGCGGATCCGGCCGGAGACCCGCCGGATGCTGCTCGCCGAGACGCTGCCCGCGATCGGTGTCCTCACCGGTTGCTGGGGTGACGTCTGGCAGATCACCGCGGTCGGCCTGACCGAGCTGACCGAGGCCCTCGAACGGGTGGCCGCGACCGGGCAGGTGCTGGCCCGGGCACCCCGACTTGACCGCGACGCGGTCGTCTCGCTCGCGGTCGCCGGCGCGGCGCCGGCGGTGGTGCGGTGCGCGCCGCTGCTGCCCGTCGATCTGATCCGGGAACTCACGGAACGTGCCCGGGTGACGCCCGAGGTGCTGCGGGGGGGAACCAGCCCGGTGAGTGGGCGGCCCGGCAGCGGCATCGTCCACCGGATCGAGCTGCTCGCGCGGGCCGGCGCCGATGCGGTGCCCGGACTCACCGAGGACGAGGTCCGCCGGTTCGTGCTCGACGGCGGTGTGGACGGCGGTGTGGACGGCGGCGTGGAGGGCGGCGTGGAGGAGGGCGCGACTGCCTCCGCCGAGGACGTGTCGGCCCCGGTCGCGGACCCGCGGGCCGCATTCGCCGACACCCTGGTCGTCGCCCGTGACCCGGACTGGATACCGGACTGGTGCGCGGCCCTCGCGGCCGCCGGCGGGCTGGCTGCCGACGAGGTGCGGGACCGGGCGATCGAGGAGAACCTCCTGGCCGGACCGGGTCCGGTGCCGCCGTCGCGGTGGGACCCCGACATCGCCAGGTGCCTTGCCGAACGGTGGGAGACGACGAGCCTGGCCGAGCTGATCGAGCTCGGGCGGGTGCTGGCCGCGGGTGACCTGCTCTGGATCCGCTCGGTGGCCGTCACGGTCGGGGTGTCCGTGTCGGAGGTGGTCGACGCGGCACTCGCCCAGCGCCTGCTCGGCCAGGCGCGGCCACCGTCACCATCCGACTGGTCCCATGCGGACGTCGCCTCCTACCTCACCGANCGGTGGACCGCGGTGCCGTTGGTGGCGTTGCTCGACGTGGCCCGGGACCTGACGCGGTCGAGTGTCGGCTGGCTGCGCGCGGTAGCCGACGCCGCCGCGGTCCCGGTTTCCAGCGCGATCGACCGGGCCGTCGCGGAGGGCGTCCTTGGCGAGGCCTCGCCGACGGACGCGGCGCTGCCGCCGCTGATCGCCGGTTACGTCGCCGCACGCTGGGACGAACGGTCGCTGCGGGACATCATGGCGACGGTCCGGGTCCTGGTGGACGGCGACCTGGAGTGGCTGCGCTCCTTCGGCGCCGCGCTCGGCGCGAATCCGGGCGACCTCGTCGACGAGGCCGTCACGGCGGGCCTGCACCAGGCCGACCCNCCGCCCGATCCCGTCTGGTGGGCCGATCCGCGCGTCGTCGCGTTCGCGCGATCCCGGTGGGGCGTCCTGCCGCTCGACACCCTGCTGAAGATCGTCCGATGCCTCGCCGTCGAGGACATCGTCTGGACCACGCAGTTCGCCGAGCTTGTCGCGGCGGACCCGTCGACGGTGATTGAGACCGCCTTCCAGGAGAACCTGCTCGGCAGGCCGGGCATGTCGGCGTGGGCGGTGGCCCTGTTAGACGACGACGTCGTCGGGCTGTACCTGTCCCGGCGTTGGGGCATCCATCCGCTCGCCGAGACCCTGAACAGGGCCAGCCTGATCGGGGCGGCGCGCGACTGGCTGGTCCGGCTCGCCCGGATGTCCGGACAGGACGTGGCCGACGTGCTCGACACCGCGATCGCGGAGGGCGTCCTGCGCCGCGGGGCGCCCTCCGCCCCCCCCTCGCTGGAGGGTGTCTCCGCGCCCTATCTGGCCGCCCACTGGGGCACGATGCCGCTGCCCCGGCTGCTCGTCGAAGCGGCGCGCGCGGCCCGGGGCGAGTCGGACCCCACGGGACCCCTCACCACCGGTCCGGCGGGGCCGGCCACCACGGGTTCATCCGGTTCATCCGGTTCGTCCGGTCGGGTTGCCGGTTCGTCCGCGTCCTTCGCGGCGGAGGTCGCGTCGCTGGTCGCGCTCGACCCGGCTACCGTCGCCGCGACCTGCGGTGCCCGCCTGGTGCGGGTGGCCGCCGCGCTGCACGGGGCGCCGCGCCTGGTGTCGGCGCTGGGCGCGTTGGACCCGCCCGCCCGGGCCTGGTTGTTGGCGGTCGCCGACCTGCTGCCCGCGGGCGCGGCCGAGGTGGATCTGGCCGTCGCCGCCACCACGGACGACCCGGTCGCCGTGGTCGGCCTGGCTCTGGAGCACGGCATATCGGTGACCGAGGCCGCTGCCGCGGCCGCGTGTCTCGGCCGGGTACCCGAGGCCGACCGGCCGGTGCTCGCGCCGCTCGGGGGGCTGCTCGCCCGGATACCCGTGGCCGTGCTGGCGACACTCGCCTCGCTCGACCTGGAACCCGCGGTGCGCCGGGCCCTGGCCGACGTCGAACAGGCACATCCGGGCGCCGTGGACGTGGTCGCGCGGCACGGGGCGTCGGCGGCGACCATTGTCACCGGGCCCCGGTCGCAGGCGATGATCTCGCTGCTGCAGCGGATCGAGCCGACACCGGGACTCGTGCCGTGGATCCTGACCGCGGGTCCCGAGGCGGCGGTCGCGGTCGCCACGGCCGGTCCCGGTGTCATCGACGTCGCCGCCCGGGCCGCCGACGCCTGGCGGCGCGGCGACGTCACCGGCCCACTCGCCGCAATCAAGGCCGCCTGGGAGGCGACCGGCCCGACGGACCGGGTCTGGCCCGTCCCGGCCGCGGGCGTCAGCCGCCGGGGTGACAACCTCATCCGGCTGGCCATCACCGTCTATCCCCTCGCGGCGCGGGGACGTTCGGCCAGTGAGATCCTGAGCATCCTCGCGCGCTGACCCGCGGCCACCCCGCCCGCTACCCGCCCGCTACCCGCCCGCCCACCCCGCTGTCACGCATGCCGCCGTCACGCACGCCGCCGTCACCGCTGTCGTCATTGTCACCGCGGCGGGGGCGGCACTGCTAACCTGGACGACATGCAGCGCGCTGGCCTGACGACGACGCCGGAGAGTGTCCCGGCGCGCTGACAGCCGTTCTTCTGTCGAAGCCCCGGGGTGGATGCCCCGGGGCTTCGCCTTGTGGTCACCCGCCCTACCTGCCGCGAGGTGAGGAGACCACGGTGTACGACCACCGCAAGCTCGGTCGCGAGCTGGAACTTTTCGATACCGACCCGCTGATCGGGTCGGGTCTGCCGTACTGGCTGCCCGCCGGTGCCGTCGTACGGCACACCCTGGAGGAGTACATCCGTGGCGTGGAGCGTCGGGCCGGTTACCGGCACGTGTACTCGCCCGTGCTGGGCAAGCGGGAGCTGTACGAGATCTCCGGCCACTGGTCCCATTACCGGGACGACATGTTTCCGCCGATGGATCTCAGCGGGGAGCGGCTTGGCGGGGAGCGGCTTGGCGGGGAGCGGCTTGGCGGGGAGCGGCTTGGCGGGGAGCAGATGGTGCTGCGGCCGAGCCTCTGCCCGCACCACGCGTTGATCTACCGCTCCCGCGCGCACAGCTACCGCGATCTCCCACTCCGGATGGCCGAACTGGGTGGCATGTACCGCTCCGAACTGTCGGGGGTACTGGGCGGGCTGACCCGGGTGCGGGCGATCCAGCTGAACGACGCGCACATCTTCTGCGCTCCGGAGCAGGTCGCCGACGAGGCGCGCGCGGCGCTGGAGCTGATCCGCGAGGCCTACGGCGCGTTGGGTGTCAGCCCGGCCCGCTACCGGCTCTCCCTGCCGGGGCCGGGCGGGAAGTACGTCGGCGACCCCGGCATGTGGCGGCGGTCCGCCGCCCTGCTGACCGAGGTCCTCGACGCCGCGGGGGTGGCCTACGAGGCCGTGGAGGGGGAGGCGGCCTTCTACGGCCCGAAGATCGACGTTCAGATCGTCGACAGTGCCGGCCGTGAAGCCACCCTGTCCACCGTGCNGATCGACTTCCATCAGCCAGAACGGTTCGATCTGCGCTACGCGGGCCCGGACGGCGCGATGCGCCGGCCGGTCATGGTCCACCGCAGCGTTATCGGCAGCGTGGAGCGGGCCGTGGCCCACCTCATCGAGTCGCACGGCGGTGCCTTTCCACCATGGCTTGCGCCCGTGCAGCTGGTGGCCCTTCCGATCTCCGACGCCGAGGTACCCCACGCCCTCGCGCTGGTCCGGCAGGCGGCCGACCGGGGACTGCGGGCCGAGGCCGCCGGTCCGCAGCGCGGCACCCTGGGCGCGCGGGTCCGGGCCGCTCGTCTGGTGCCCTACCAGGCGATCATCGGTGCCCGGGAGGCAGCCGACGAGCGGGTCTCCCTGCGGTTGCGGGACGGGCGCCGCCTAGAGGCCCGGCCCGCCGCGGAAGTCCTGGCCGGCATCGACCTCCTGACAAGCGCGCACAGCACTGATCTATGGACCGATCCCCGGGGACAGGCCGGGGGCAGGTAGGGAATTCGGCGTTTGCCGACGATGTTTGCCGACGATGCCGATCATTGAGGCCGGCGAAGAGTCGAACTCGAGCCGATTCGGACCGTCAGCAGCAATATATACCGGCCGCGCCCGGATGAAGTCCTGGCGGGTGGCCGACGGTCCGTCGCGCCGATGATGGGTATGGCTGGGAGCAACCGAAGAGGCCGGACCGAAGAGCCGGTCGGTGCCCATCCTGGACCCTGGAGGATCGGCTCGCCGACCGGCGGGNGNNNNGAANAGGAGGCCGCGGNGCCGTGATCCCAGATGAGGAGATCAACGAGTTGTTCGCCGTCCCGAGCCCGTGCGCGACGCTGTACCTGGGCCTGTCCGATCAGATGGACGGGATTGCGGCGGATCGGGCGGTCCGGTGGCGGCGCCTGCGCGACAGCCTGGCCGCCGACGGGGCGGATGGCGCGACGCTGGGCGCGTTGGACGAGGTTGTGGCGTCCCTCGGCCCGCAGAACGCCGCTCTCGCGGCGTGCGCCGCGGATGGCAGGGTGGTCTGGTGTCATCGGCTGCGACGGCAGGTGGCGGACCGGGCCGTCT
The DNA here is from genome assembly GCF_000733325.1 of Frankia sp. Allo2. Classification (NCBI taxonomy): domain Bacteria; kingdom Bacillati; phylum Actinomycetota; class Actinomycetes; order Frankiales; family Frankiaceae; genus Frankia; species Frankia sp. Allo2. The sequence continues at coordinate 16,651 of NZ_JPHT01000032.1, read as the reverse complement.
GGGGCTCGCTGCCCTGCACGTTGCCGATGCTTGCCTACCGGCAGAGCAGCGTGCCCTGTGTGGTCGTGCTCACCGACCGGACGGGCGCCGACCTGCGGGTGGCCGGGGACGGACTGCGGTTCGCCGGTGAGGTCGTCGGCTCCGACGACGAGATCGAGCGCAATGCCCCCGGCGGCTGGTCGCAGCGCCGCTACCAGGATCGTGCCGAGGACTCGTGGGATCACAACGCCGCGCAGGTCGCCGAGGCGGTGACCGAGCTGACCGAGCGGGTGGACGCCGCGCTGGTGGTTCTCGCGGGAGACGTCCGGGCCGTGCAGCTGCTGCGCAAGCATCTGCCGCCCCGGGTGACCCCGCTGGTCCACCAGCTCGAACACGGGGGACGTCACCCCGGGCGGAGCGACCGGTTCCATTCCCAGGAGGTGCGGGAGCTGGTCGAGGCCGAGGTTCGCGACCGGACCCGCGCCGTGCTCGACCGCTTCGCCGAGGACCGCGCACACGGCCGGGCGGTCGACGGGGTGCCCGCGACGCTCGCCGCGCTCGTCCGCGCTCAGGTGGGCACGCTGCTCGTCGTCGACGACCCCGGCGACGACCGGGCCGCCTGGTACGGGCCGGAGCCCGGGGACGTCGCCACCGAGCCGGGCGCGCTGGCCCGGCTGGCCCGCCGGGCCCGCCGGGCCGGGTCACCACCGACCACCGGCCGGTTGGCGGATCTGGCCGTGCGGGCCGCTTGGGGCACCGGCGCGGCCGTGCGGGTCCTGCCCGCCGATCTGCCCGGCGCACCGACCGACGGTCTCGGTGCCCTGCTGCGCTACCCGTCCCCGTGACCTGTGTCGAGCGCGTCGATGAACTGCAAAGACGACGGGGTGGCGACCACCCGCACGTCCCAGCCGGCGGNCCNCNCCTGCCTGACGANGGNGGGAAGGNCCCNGGNGGGGTACCCGCCACTGCAGGCGACTACGTAGAGATTGCGATTTCCGTCGGTCATGGCGAAACCTCATTGTGGTTGGGTTGGAAGATCGCTGCGGTTTTCGTTTCGTCGAGAACTCTCCCGTGTCGCGCCTCGTCATCGGGGCAGGAAATACTTTTCTATATCGAAAAATCAAAAGTTATCAACACCCGGATCCGGGTGCGAGGCGGATCCGGGTGCGGGTCGTCCCTGCAGGGGCGGGGCAGGTCAGATCCGGGTGAAGGCCTCCGCGTCACGACGGAAGCGGTCCAGCTCGGTAAGACTGATCGTCGGCCGGGCCAGCCGGGCGGCGTCCAGCAGGTCCTGTGTGCTCAACGGGGTCACCGTCGGGCCGTGGCCGCCCCCGCCGCTTTCCGCTCCCGCCCCGGTGCCGACCTTCACCCCGTCGGCGGCCCGGTGGAAGGCGGCGGCAGCGGAGCGCTGCACGACCGCCGAGAGATCGGCCGGCGTGAACAGGTCGGTGGCCGCGACGACGGCGTCCAGATCGATGTCCTCCTTGTTTGCGACCCGGTCGAGCAGCCCATCGAGCAGCACCCGGCGCCCCTTGGCGTCCGGCGGTCCGACGGGGAGGACGAGATCGAACCGGCCGGGCCGGATGAACGCGGGATCCAGCGCCGAGACCGCGTTGGTCGCGCAGATCAGCAGCCGGCCCTGCACCCCGCGGAACTGCGGGATCGCCTTGAGCAGTTCGTTGACGACGGACTGGTTCTCCGGTCGGGTCTCCCGCGACTGGGCGATCTCGTCGACCTCGTCGATGAACACGACGACCCGCTCGACCCCCATGAGGTCGTTGATCGCTGACCGCAGCTCGGCGGCGAGCCCACTGCCGCCGGAGGCCAGCCGTGAGGGCAGCAGCTCGACGAACGGCCATTCCAGCCGGGCGGCGACCGCCCGGGCGAAGGACGTCTTACCGGTGCCGGGCGGCCCGAACAGCAGCATCGCCGTCGGGATGACGACTCCGTACGCCTCGGCGAGCTCCCGTTCCCGAACCGGCAGCAGCAGCCGCTTCTCGATGAGCGCGCGCTCCTCCTCCATCCCGGCGAGGTTGGACCACTCGGAGGCGCTCAGCAGCGCGCCGCCCCACCGCTCGACGGTGGAGACGTCCGCCGGGCGCAGGGGAATCTGCTTGTCATAGAGTACCTGCCCGGTAGCGGTGAAGCCGCGGTTGAGGAACGCCTCCTCACCCGGCTGCCCGGGGGTGATCAGCGTGGTGATCCGCCGGCAGCCGGCGTGCAGGAGCAGGTTTTCCACGCTCTGCAACAGGCTGGAACCAATGCCGTGGTGACGCCAGGCGGGCGCGATGGCGACCGTGAGCACCCGGCCTTGGCCGCCCTCCTTGCGCCCGACCGCGGCACCGACGAGATGCTCGCCCGCGACGGCGACCACCGCGGGGGACTCGGTCTCCGGGAGTTCGTGCCGCAGCGCCAGCACGGTGTCGGTGAGGTTGATGGGCGGGCCGCCCGGGGTGCTCCTCACTTCCTCCAGCAGGCGTACTGTCGCCGCGTAGTCGACGGTCTCGTAGGGACGGATGTGCCAGATGGGCACGCTGGCTCCTTCAAGTCGGTCACCGACGGATCGTCGACTCGACAATGCCCTTCTGCTCCGCCCCGATCAGCAGGGACTGACGAAGCTTTCTGACGGGACCTTGGGACCGCCACCCCCGGCCGAAGGCAATCTCCGTGCCTGTATGTGCCCTCCCTGGGCGGGGCAGCCCCTACTCCTCCAGCCTTGCCGGCAGCTGTTCGACGAGTGACGCGAAATCGCCGGCGCTGAGAATCAGGTTGAGCATAAGGCGGGTTCCCCCGCCGGGAATACAGGGTGGCAGGGGCCGATGCGGTGTCGGTCGAGGCGCGGTCGCGGCCGGTGGACCGTTCGCTCATCACAAGGCCACGATGCGGCCGTGACACGTTGGCCTCTCCGTAAAGGGGCGGTAACATCACGTTCCTAGGGTTGCGCGTCATGAGCGAGTTGACACGACGTAATCTGTTCCGGCACGGCACGGCGGCGGGGGCCGTNGTGGTCCTGTCCGCCGAAGCGTTCAACCTGCTGGCGGCGAGCCCGGTGGGCGCGGCGACGGGAGGCTACGGGCCGCTGGTGGCCGACCCGGCCGGCAAGCTCGATCTTCCCGCCGGCTTCCATTACAAGGTGATCGCGAAGGCCGGTACCTGGGGTCAGGCGCCCTACAACGAGCCGTTTGACCGGCTCGACGATCCGGGTAGCCCGCCGTACCCGACCAAGTTCGACGGCACCGGCTCGTTTCCTGGGACGCAGGGCGGGACGATTCTGGTGCAGAACCACGAGCAGGACGCGGTGAACCCGGGCGCGCAGTTCACGCCGGTGGTGCCCAAGACCACCGGGGCCGCGGTGTACGACGGGTCGGCCACGAACGCGTTCGGTGGCACCACGAACATCGTGCTGGACGTCAACGCGAACGTGCAGCGTCGCTACGTGAGCCTGGCCGGCACGATCCGCAACTGCGCCGGCGGGGTCACCCCCTGGGGTGCGTGGCTGACGTGCGAGGAAACAGAGTCGATCATCAGTGGTGGCAAGCGGCACGGCTATGTCTTCGAGGTCGACTCGCTGGGCCGCCGCACCACCGGGGCGCCGTTGACGGCGCTGGGCCGCTTCGCGCATGAGGCGGTCGCGGTCGATCCCAAGACCAACTTCGCCTACCTCACCGAGGACGCGAGCGGCCCGAACGGCCTGCTCTACCGGTTCCGCCCGACCCGGGCGACGGGCCAGTTCGGTGACTACGCGGCGGGCGGCTGCCTGGAGGCGCTGCAGGCCTGGACCGCGGCCGGCAACCCGATCGACGACCTTTCCCAGATCACCAAGGTCGGCACCAGCCTGACAGTGAAGTGGGTGCCGGTGCTTGCTCCCGACCCGGACGGGACCGACGCCTCGCCCTCGATCCGCAAGCAGTTCGCCTACCCGGGCCGCCCCGCCACCCTGGCGGCGGCCAGCCCCGACCGGGTGACCCGGTCGAAGAAGTTCGAGGGCGCCTTCTGGGCCCGGGACGCGGCCTGGATCAACGCCAGCTATGCCAAGAAGGCCGACCTGCCCGCCTCCGTCAGCTACCCCGCGCTGCCCCCCACCGTCCACGATGGCCAGGTGTGGAAGTACCAGCCCGCCGCCGAAACCCTGACTCTCGTCGCGCTGCTGCCGTCCCACGAGGCCGCGGACGACTACGACACGCCCGGAGTCTTCGACGGGCCCGACAACCTGTGCATCACCCCGCATGGTGGGGCGTTGTTGTGTGAGGACGGCGACGGGCTCAACTACGTCGTCGGTCTCGACCGCCAGGGCAGCCCCTTCGCCTTCGCCCAGAACAAGATCCTGTTCCAGGATGGTGCCGACAAGATCTACCGGGAGTTCGTCGGCTCCTGCTTCTCCACCAACGGCCGTTACCTGTTCGTCGCCACCCAGGACCCGGGCATCGCCTACGCCGTCNCCGGCCCCTGGCACACCGTCTGATCTCACCCGAGGCCTGATCTCACCCGCGGCGGCCCGGCCGTCCGTCCCCAGGCGCGGTCGGCCAGGTCTCGCGGTCGGCCAGGTCTCGCGGTCAATGGCCCGGGCAGGCGGGGGCCGGGCAAGGGGCAAGGCGGTGCCAATCGAGGTGATCACGCACCGCCGGGCCGCGGCCCATAGCAGCGACGGCGCTCAGGCCAGCAGCGACCGGCCCAGGTGGTCGCTCGCGTCCCGGACACCGGGGAGCACGAAGAAGTAGCCGCCACCGGTCGGGCTGATGTAGTCGACGAGCGGCTCGTCGATGAGCCGGGTCTGCGTCGCCTCGAACTGCCGGATGATGTCCTGCTGGTAGCAGCAGAAGACCAGGCCCATGTCGAGGTTGCCGTTGCTGTCTGTTCCCCGGTCGTAGTTGAAGCCGCGGCGCAGGATGCGGGAGTTGTCGGTGGCCGCGGTGCGCGGGTTGGCGAGCCGGATGTGCGCGGTGAGCGGGATGGCCGTGCCCTTGGGGTCGCGGGCGTAGTTGGGAATGTCGGTCTCCGCGGTGCCGTCCAGCGGTGCCCCGGTGTCCCGTCGCCGGCCGATCATCGTTTCCTGCTCGTTGAGGGAAACCCGGTCCCAGAATTCCACCAGCATCCGGATGATGCGGACGACCTGGTAGGAGCCGCCGGTGGTCCAGCGCGGCTCGCCCGCACCGTCCACCCAGACCAGCCGGTCCATGTCGGCGGCGCTGGTCACATCGGGGTTGACGATGCCGTCCTTGAAACCGAGCAGGTTTCGCTGCGCGCCGGCTGGCCGGGGCTGGCTGTGGAAGCCGTCGATCCGCCACCGCAGTTGCATGCCGCCGCGGGTGTGCCGGGCGATGTCGCGCAGCGCGTGCAACACCGTGTCCCGGCTGTTCGCACACAGCTGCAGGCTGAGATCGCCGTGGCAGTCGGCGGGGTTCAGGTTGTCGTTCGGGAAGGTACGCATCGGCGCCAGCCGCCGGGGACGCCGGTCGGCCAGGCCGAACCGGCCGTCGAACAGGGAGGCGCCGACCCCGACCGTGACGGTAAGCGCGTCCGGGGGCACGGTCGGCCCGAGGACCCCGCTGTCCGACGGTGGGGCGACGGTGCCCAGGTCGGCCGGAGCACCGCCGGCGGTGAGGAACCGGGCCCGGGCGGTGATCGTCTTGAACAGGTCGGTGAGCGCGGCCCGGTCGTCGGCGATGACGTCGAAGGACGCGAACATGGCCGCGGCCGGCTGCGGGGTGAGGATCCCGGCCTGATGCACGCCGTGGAAGGGAACCACCTCGTCGGAGCTTCCGCTGGCGGCCGCGGCGGCCGGCGCGGCGGTGGTGAGCACCGCAGCGCCGGTTCCGGCCGCGACGGTGGTGGCGCTGCCCGCGGCCGCGGCGCCCGCGGCGAAGGCTCCGGCGAGGAAGGAGCGGCGTCCCATCCGCCCGCCGTCGGACCCGGGGCTCATCCGGTACTCCTGATCTCGAGGATGTCGGGGATCGGTGCGAGAGTCTCCAGCAGCGCGCCCAGGCTGCCGTTCAGCTTCTGCCGGTCGGCGAGTGGCAGCCGTCCCGGCGGGATCCAGGTGCCGTGTGGGTTGCCGNCCCGCCGCACCAGCGCGCCGAAGGCGCCCAACTGCTGGCGGGCCGCGGTCAGCGCGGCGGGCGACCGGGNCTGCAGCACCGGCGCGATCACGGTGAGCAGTTCCCGGGTGCCGTCCACGTTTGCGCTCGCGGTCGCCAGAGCCGTGCCGCTGCCCTGATCGGCGGCGCCGGTGAGCTGGAACTGCAGCGTGTTCTCCAGCACTTCGTGGGTGCGCAGGGCCAGGTCGTTCGGATCGAATTCCTGGGTGGGGAATGCCGCCCGCAGCCCCGCTACGTCGCTGGACAACCCGACCGCCGACGCGGCCAGCGAGGCGGCCGACTCACCGTGCCACAGCCCGTACTCGATCCGGTAGAAGCCGGTGAAGTCTGGGTCGTGCACTCCGCCGGGCAGCCCGGCAGGCAGTCCGTTGATCTTGGAGTCGAAGTCCCCGAAGGTGCCGTAGGCGGCGCCCAGGCGCTCGTAGTCGAGGTGGGCGGGCAGCCAGTCCCGGCGGGCCGCGTCCAGGTCGCCGTGTTCCACGTCCGCGCGCAGCGTGTCGACGCTGCCCTGCAACGTCACCAGGCCGACGGCGACGAAGGCGCGGTAGCCGCGCAGCGGGCCGCTCATGGTCTCTGCCGTCACGGGGAGGATGGAGGCGGCCCCGCTGGCCGCGCCCGCCACCCGTTGACTCGCGGACAGCAGCCGCTTACCGCCGTCCGGCAGGCATTCCCAGGCATAGGTGCCCCCGCCGATGGTGGCCGACAGGGTTCGGGTGGTTCCGGGCGCCAGCAGTTCGATCTCCGCATGGATGGCACCGGTCGCCGGGTCGATGAGGCGGACCTCCGCCGTTTGGGCGCTGCTGTTGTGGACGGTGAACGTCTGCCTGCCCGACCGGGGCGCCGCCCAGCCTGCCGCGCAGGAGCCGCCGGTCACCTCGATCGTCCCGCCGCTGCCGCCGCTGGACGACGGGCCGAGCGCGAGGATCGTGGCGCCGGCGGCGAGGGCCGGCACCGCGACGATGGCGGCCGGCAGCGCCCACCGCGGCAGCCGGTGGCCAGCCGACGCCCCCGTCGGGGCCGGCGGGGGCGTCAGGGGCGTCGGGGCCGGCGTGCGATCGGAACTCTTGGCGGCGGGGACGGCGGCCGGTTCTCCTGGCTGGGCTGGCTGTGCTGGCTGTGCTGGTTGGGGGGCGCGGGTGCCGCGGACGAACAGGGCCAGTACCACCACCAGGTAGGCCAGGTAGCCGGTGACCTGCAGCGCCGTCATCCGCGGAGTGATGTTGAAGACGCCCTCGACGAGCCTGGCGTACCAGGAACTCGGGTCGAAGGTGGTCCGCAGGTCGAACAGGACCGTGTCGAAGCCGGGGAGGGCACCGGCCTCCTGGAGGTCGCGCAGACCGTACCCGGCGACACCCGACGCGACGACGATGAGCCCGATGCCGGTGAACGTGAAGAACTTGGTCAGGTTGATCTTCACGGCGCGGTAGTACATCCCCACGCACAGCCCGGCGGCGATGAGGAGCCCGGCCGCGGCGCCGATCAACGGACCGGCCGACTCGCTGGCGCCGCGGGTGGTCGTCCAGATGAACAGGGAGGTCTCCACACCCTCCCGGGCCACCGCCAGGAAAGCGGTCAGGATCAGCACGCCGGGCCCGAGTGCCAGCGCGGCGGTGACCTTGCCCTTGATCTCGCCGGACAGGGCGCGGGCCGACCGCCGCATCCAGAAGATCATAACGGTGACGAAACCGACCGCTACGAGGCTGAGGCTCCCGCTGAACACCTCCTGCGCCGCCGTGGACATGGACGCGGCGGCAAATGTCAGCACGGCGCCGAAGCTCGCCGACAGGGCGATGGCGGCGAGCACGCCCGTCCACACCAGCGGCAGGCGGGAGCGTTCGTCGGCGCGGACGAGCGTCGCGACCAGGATCGAGACGATCAAGCCTGCCTCGAGGCCCTCGCGCAGCCCGATGAGCAGGTTCGGGAGCACATCACCCCACACGTCCGATTCCTTTCGGTCCGCCGCGTAGCCGGCTTCACGGAACGTACCAGAGACGGAGGTTAGCCTAACCTGCTTTAGGTGAACCTTACTTAGGATTATGGATCAGTAACTGGCAACCGGCGGGGTGGGCATGATCGTCGGGATCGGTTGTGCTCGCCTGGGTAGAAGCTCACTGCGGGTGGCTCTGTCCGCACCTCGCAAACAGTCGTGGCGCGGAGAGCCCAGGAGAGCCCAGGGCACGCTGAGCCCAGCTGGAAAGGGGTTCACCGGCATGGTCAAGATCTCGGCCCCCTTCGCGGCAGAGATCGATCTCGGTCAGCTCCGGTACCCATCCTTCGCCGGTGGTCCGGAGGTCCGGCGGTCTACGAAGGAGTGCCGAGTGCGACGGGCCGGGGCGCTGGCTCCTGGCCGCCCAGGGCGTCAGGCGGCGATGGGCGCGACGGTCGGCCGGGCCAGCACCAGGTAGTCCGAGACGGACAGGGCGACGGACAGGTCGAGCCGTCCGGCGTTGAAGTAGATCTCGTCGTGGATAAGCAGGCCTTCGTCGACGATGAGGTCCAGCTCGGGGGAGAAGACGAACGNGGTGATGGATCCGCTGACGCTGCCCGCCAGACGTTCGGCGACCTCACGGGCGGCGAACGAGGCCTCTCGGCCGCCATACCGGTCGGCCAGCGCGTTCAGGTCGACCCGACGGTCACCGGGGACCACGGCGAGCACGTAGCGCCGGGAACGCCTGCCCGTTGCCACCCGCACCACGAGGGACTTGGCGGCCTGCTGGAGGGGGTGGCCACGCAGCCGGCTGGCGACGTCGGTGTGACCCTCGGGCGGATGCGGGATCATCCGGTAGGACACCGAGCCGGACTCGAACAGATCGGTCAACCGCCGGAAGACGTCTCGGTCGTCACGCATCCGCCCCACTCCAAGGGCGAGTGACGGCAGGTCGGGGGTGGCTCGGACGACAAAGCATTGCGCCTCCGCGGTCAGAGATGGTGAACGGACAGCCGACAGTTACCCGACGGCGCGCATGGCATGGCGCCAGGTCGACCGGGTACACGATTGCGCACGGCCCTTTCAACGCACAACGTTCTGCCTCGATCACTTCGTTGATGGACGCCCGGCTGCCGGCGTGCGGTGGAACGCACTCTTCGCCTTCCGGCCAATCCTCGGCGTTGAGCAGCAGTGGATGGGGTATTCCCGGGGAGCCCGGCCAGGCAGAGCACCGCTTGGCCGGGGCTAATCCGCGGTTTTCAAGCTTACGCCGGGGCCGGTGCGGCGCGAACACCCGACTCCGGCGACAACACGCGTGTTCAACTGCGCCACCGCTGCAGTCGAACATCCTGGTGTTTACCTGGGAACCTTGACGAGACACGACTCGAAAGTCCCACTCGTGATGGGCGGTGCCCGGCTCGCCGTACTCTCNGAGAGTCGCTATGAGGTATGAGCCGTTTGTGAAGGCACCAATAGTGACACCCGGCGGTCCCTGCCGGAGCGGCCTTCGTGTCCTCGGTGCCATCTACAGTACAGTCGGCTGGGTTGACCGGCTGGGAGGTGGCCTGAGGTCCGCGCCCTCGCTGTCAGGCGAGGAGGTCGAGGAGTTCGGTGAGTGAGTCGATGATGTGGTCGGGCCCTGCTGTGTGCAGGGTGCGGGTGTAGCCGTTGGTGATGGCGACGGTCTGGTAGCCGGTCGGCGGGGTTGCTGCGGGTGTGGCGGCTGTTGTCGACGACGTAGTGGGTGCGGACCGGCCGCTGATCCGGGACTGGCTGAACCCCTCGATGGAGGAGGCTAGGCGGTCCTGGCTGACATGGTCCCATTTGCGCATGAGCAGGAACGCGGCGTCGAAGTCCCGGCCGCGCAGGGCGTCGGCCGTGTCGTCGCGGTACAGAAGCTCGGCGGAGACGGTGTAACGCTGCCAGGCGGATTCGGGATCAGCGGTCATTCATCGCTCTTCGGCAGGCGGCAGATCGGGACAAGCCGCGTGAGCGGATCAGCACGGTGAGCATAGCCGGGGGATGTCGTCTCGGCATCACAAGTCCGGATCGAGCGGTCAAGCGGCGCCGGACAGGCGCTGACCTGGGCATGTCGCCGGGACGGCGGCGGCGCCGGAATGCCGTCGACCCGGGACGCCGTCGATCCGTGCCGCCGTCGATCCGTGCCGCCTCGGCATTCCGTGGTCGTCCACTTCCGGTGAGTCTTGTTCTTGGGCTCCTCTCCGCGGCCAGACGAGCGGACGCATGCCACCCGGCGGTAGCCGTTAGGCTGTACGTCGTCGATGTCCTCCACGCTGTGAGACGTCCTCCACGCTGTGAGACGCTGGGGGGGATCGATCCAGGGGGCGGTAGCTCAGCCGGTTAGAGCAGCGGACTCATAATCCGTCGGTCGTGGGTTCGAGCCCCACCCGCCCCACCAGAACCCTTGCAGCACAGGCGATTCTCGCGCAGCAGTCGATTTTCCTGCAAGGTCATCCCGTACTTATCCCGTACTTTGAGTGGATCAGTCGACGTCTTTCGATCTTTGTCGTTGCTGGTTTCCGGCCGTCTTCCACTCGGTCTCCGGACGCCGGCCGGACGGGTCGACCTGACGGGGAACATGATGCACGTCATGTTCCCCGTCAGGTCGCCCGGTACGAGGGACGCTGGCCGGGCGGCGTGGGGCGCACAGGTTTACTCGTGAGTCTGGTTACCGCAGGTAGTCAGCCAGGTCGTGACGTCCTGTTCGCGGTAGCGGACGTGCCGCCCGACCTTGAGGGACGGCGGTCCGTCGCCGGTGGTGCGCCATTTGTAGATGGTGTTGACGGGGACACCGAGGTAACGGGCAAGGTCGTGCACGGTCCACAGGGGTGCACGCGCGGGTGTCTGCTCAGGCATCGTCGTCTCCGCCGCGGGTGGTCGGGGTTAGGGTCGCGCGGTGGGATGGGGGTCCGTGTCCGCTCCGGCTGTGTGCATCGATGTCGGGGGTTGTGCCCCGTCCGGCGTAGCGCCAGGTGCTGAGGATGGTGGTGCGGGGGTCGTTGTCGGGGCGGCTGAAGGCGTCGCCGACCGGACGGCCTGCCAGGACGGCGCCGATGGTGCGTGCCCAGGTGCGGCGTGCGGCGCGCAGTGTGCCGAAGGTGGTGGAGTACCGGCGGCTCTTGGAAATCCAGTGTCCGCCCCAGCCGAACGCGTGGGACCAGCGGATCAGAGCGGGGAGACGGCCGGGTTGCCGTCCGGTGGCTTCGTCGAGTGCCGCGGTGAAGTCCTCGTCCTGGCCGAGCTGCCAGCAGGTTTCCACCATCCGCCGGGCGTGGGGGTTGAGGGGGATGCGGGCGAGATGCCCGAGGCTACGTACGGGCCGGTCGAGCAGGCCGCCGGCGGTGACACTCTTGGTGAGGTACTTGGCGAGGTAGTTTGCGATCTTCCCGCTTGTGGCGGGTCCGTCCAGGGTGATGGGGCGTAGGTCATGCTGGTCACCCCAGCGCACGAGGGTCACGCCGCCGGGGTGGTTCGGGTCGGGAGCAGGTATGGCCACTTCCCCGAGGACTGTGCGCAGGCAGTGGGCGACAAGCTTTGTTGTCGCCCACGCGGGTGGTGCCACGAGGTCATTCGGGTTCTCGCCGCGCCCGTCGATCCGGATGACGGCGTGTAGGTGGACCAGGCCGCGGGCCTGCATTTCCGCTGCCTTCACGCAGGTGATCCGTATGACGCGGCGCAGACCGGCCNCCGTCANCCCCGCCGCCGCCGCGACCGCCGATTCCATTCGATCCCGGGTGACCTTCCATAGCATCGGCGCGAGACTGTTCCACGTAACCGCGCCCGGATAGTCGAAGCAGTCCGGGCACAGCGGTGTTCCGAGCAACCGATCCCCGTCCCGGTGCCGGGCGTGGCAGCCCGCCGGCCGTCCATGCGGGCATTCGCCCCGCCGAGGCCGGCACGCCCGCGCCTCGCCCCGCTTCCCTTTGCTGCGGCGGGAGTGCACCGCGCCGAAACTCGGGGCGGTCAACGTCACGAACAGCGCCGGATGACCGCTGACCGTGTCGGGCACGCTCGTGCCACCGGCCAGCCCGGACAGCACGATCCGCCGGGCGTCTCGCTGGTAGAGCTTGGAGCAGGAGGGGCAGACGGAAGCGCGCCGGTTGTTGCACCGCACGTGTACCACCCCGCCCGGCTGTCCGGCTGAGGAGAACGCCCGACGTACCTCCCCGGTCGTGATGTCCACATGATCGGTGTGGCCAGCGAGGCGGATGGGGTGTGTGCAGCCCCCGGCCACCGTCCCTTCACCCGGTTTGGTCACGGTATCGATAGGGCGTGTCACTGTGGGTGGCTCCTTGTGGGCAGGGTCGAGCCGCCCGACGCCGGCAGCGGTGTCCGGGGGGGCACGACGAAGGAGAAAAAGGGGAAGGGTGCCGGGCGGCCGGGGTCCTGGCCGGTGGGTGATTTAGCCGGGTTCGCCGGGGAAGTGGGCTTCCCAGGCCCGCCAGGCGGCTTCGGCTTCGGGACTGCCGTCGTCCGCGTCGATCGACGGGGGTGCGGGGGGTAGAGCGGGGGGTGGAGGTGACCGCCAGCCGCGGAGCGGGATCGTCGGATCGTCTTCCTCCCCGGCTTTCCCGCCGCCTTGGACGCTGCCGGGTGCCCCCGGTCGGGTGCGGCCTACCGGGGGCGGGGGGAAAGCGGTCAGGTCGGGGGTCCAGCCCTGCCCGGCGGTGGTGGGCGGTAGCGCGGCCGGTCGGACGGGCGGGGTTGCCGGGCGGTGCGTCGGGGGCTGCGCGGCGGGTTGGGTGTGGTGCGCGGCCATGGTGCGGATGTCGTCGTCAGCCAGCCAGCCGGCCCGTACCCGGACGGGGGTGGGGTCGCCGTCGACGAGGACGTAGCCGACACCGGGCAGGGCGCGGGGGATGCGTTCGCACCGTGCGCCGCGGTCATGCGCGCCGTTGCCGAGGACCATGTCGGCTTGGTCGGCTTCGGTCATCCGCAGCGCGATGCGCACGGGGAACAGGTCTCGTAGCGGCAGTACCTCTTTCCGGGGGTCTTGGACCGCGCCGACCACGACGACCCCGGGGGCGCGTCCCTGGGAGAGCAGCAGGGACAGGGATGCCGCGATCTGCTTTTTCAGCTTCGGGTTCGCGACATATGCGGTGAGGCTGGCGATTTCGTCGACCAGGACGATGATCAGCGGATCATCGGTGGACGGTTTGTGCAGCCGGGAGACCCCGCGTAGCCGGCCGGTGCGCCGGTTCATCACCCGGACCGCGTCCGCGAGTAGATCCGCGATCGATGGGGTGTCGACCGCGAAGCGGTGAAACAGCGGCTCGCCGAACGCTAACTCCATGCCACCTTTGGGATCACAGGCCCAGATTTCAACCAGGCCGCCACGGATCGCCGGGGCCAACGCCCGGATCGTCGACCACAACACCGATCCTTTGCCCGCGCCGGTCGCACCGGCGACGAGGACATGCGAGCCGCGCAGGGGCAGCAGCCAGGCCGTGCCGTCTTCCCGGGCGNCGATGGGCAGCCGGTCGAGATCACCAGGATCGCCGGGGGGAAGCAGGTCCGCGCGGATCGGTCGGCCCAGGACTTCCCGGTGCACCAGGACCGCGCCGACCCGGTCGGCGCGGGCAAGGTTCGGGGAGATCCGCAGTTCCCGGAGTTTTAACGTGGCGGTCAGCCGGGGTGCGGCCTGCTGGAGGTCGTCCACGGACTGTCCGGGGGCGAGGGTGATCCGCAGATGCCAGCCGGCCGCACCGCGCCAGGCCCGGCGAATCCGTGGTGTTCGCAGCACGGTGTGCCTCGTGGTTTCCAGGCCGCAGGCCCGGCAGGCCGCCGCCCACCGTCGGCGTAGCCGCCCGCCGAGCAGCCAGCCGAGAACGGCAGCGCGCAGCCGCGGCACTCCGGCGACGACGAGCACCAGGCCGACGAGCAGCCCCCGCCCGCCGACCGGCCCGAGGGCATCGACCGCCCGCCGGTAGATCAGCAGCGCGAGGACAACGGCGAGCGCTTCCCGCCACCACGAGGCGACGTAGCGCAGCCCGTAGCGCAGCAGCAGTTCAGGGACGGACGGCCGTAACGCCAACCGAAATTGATCTTTTCTGATTCGGCCCTGCCGGACCCGCAGCACTGCCATGACAACCGTCCCTCACTGAACCGGCGCAAGGAGCAGCCCCGGGGACGGCGGCACCGGGTCAGGGATGCCGCCCCCGGCAGACCGTCAGCTCTTCGACGCCGGGGCCGGGTTCGGGGTGGGAAGCGGACGGATCGCCTGTGCGCTCCAGGAGATCCCGTGCCGCTCGCCGATCGCCCACTGCGTACCGATCAGGCCGACCAGGGTGACCGGCATCCCGACCTGCACCCGCGGTGCCTCACCCGCCACCTTCACCTTGATCACAGATGCGGTGCCGTCGTAGGTGACCGCGACCTGCACCCCGTAGACCGGCAGGCCGTCACGGTTCGCCTTCTGCTTGCCGTCCAGATCCGTTTCCGGCATCGCGCCGCTGACCGCGACGACGTTTTCNAACAGCGATTCGTTCACCGGGATAGCGCGCATGACATCTCCTTATGCAACGGGGAATAGCCGAAGGACAGGGAATAGGACGCTTGCATGGTCGTGGTGCACGGGTCAGCCGCGGTCACCAACACCGGCGTGGGAGTAGACGCGGACCGGTCCATCAATGCGATAGCTAGGGACGTGGCGAGGGACAGGAAGAACAGTCCCGCCGTCCAGAGCACCAGCGCGGCGACAAGCAGCCGCCCATGCCGCCGGTCGACCGCGCCAGGACGTGCCATCAGCGGATCACCCGGGAAGCCAGCCAGAACACCGCGGCAACGATCATCCCGACCAGGACGACAGGCACCAGGGCAGACACGTTGGAGAACAGAAACAGGCCCAGGTACAGCACCCAGAAGAAGACCACTATCCGCCAAAACCCGTAGGATGTGCGGACGTAGTAGCGGGGCATAGTAAATCAGCCTCCACACAGAGAAGATCAGGCGAGGGGCGGGAAACGCGGACCGCGTTCCGTGTTCCTCNCTCTGCCCGCCGCAGCGGCCACGCGAAAGGCACTGAACCCGGTATTTCCACGGAATCTGCACGGACTATCCCCGGCAGCGGACACGGAGCCGGCCCGGAGCGGAACCGGAGTCCACACGGATCATCCACGGTGCCCGGGATGCGCTGTGCACGGATCAGCCCCGGAGGTGCGATCACAAGCCCGGCCAAACACCCACGCAAACCAGCAGCGTGACCGGCCTGTCACGGGCCATCATCGGGACGGGCTCAGCCCGGAGCAAACACGGACACAACCCGGAGTATCCGCGGAGCCGACCCGGAGTCGGCATCGACAGGAAGGAACGAACGCCGATGACGGCCCCCCACGAACCGGATCGCGTTGACCTGCTTCGCACCCTGCTCGATGGCTGCTTCAAGGTCGGTGTCCGCCATCCCGCCGACCTTGCCAGCTATCCCGAGGCACGGCCCATGCTGGACATGCTCAGCCCCCCGCACCCCGGCCTCAGCGAGCACCGGCGTGCCCTCGCCGCACACCGGATGATCCTCACGGCCGTGCAGGCACTCGGCAGCCCCCGCGGTGACGCCGCCGCCGCCCTACTCGGTCTTGTTCCCGGCCGGTCCGGTACCGCCGCCACACGCACCGCCCGCCGCGACGAGGCCGCCGCCCACTACGGCGGCATCTCGGCCGACTGGTTCCAACGCCGCCACGAAGCAGGCGTCACGCTCGCCCTGGCGATGGAGCTAGACCAGCAGCTACGCGGCCAGGAGGGCACGACCCGCACCGACCCGCAGCGCCGCAGCCGCGCCATGACCCCACCCCCNCCCGCCGCCAGCTTCCAGCCTCGCCCGACNCCGACGAAGACCCCGACCGGCCAGCCCTGACCATGCCCCAGCCTGCCACGGCGCTTCGTATCGACGACCCCACCCACATCGGGGTCTACCGTCTGCGCGGCCGGTTAGGGGTCGGGGGGATGGGCGTGGTCTACCTCGCCGAGGACCCGCACCATCATCCGGTCGCCGTGAAGGTGATCCGCGTAGAGTTCGCCGCCGACCCGGAGTTTCGCGCCCGGTTCCGCCACGAAGCGGAAGCCGCCCGGCGGGTGCCGCGGTTCTGCACCGCCGCCTTCCTCGACGCCGACCCCAACGCCGAACGGCCCTACCTGGTCACCGACTACGTGCCCGGCCCGACCCTCGCCCAGGCCGCCCGCCGCCCGTTACGCGGCGCCGAGCTGGAACAGGTTGCGGTCCACATCGCAGTGGCGTTGACGGTCATCCACGGCGCCGGAGTCGTCCACCGCGACCTCAAACCGTCGAACGTCATACTCTCGCCCACGGGCGCTCGCGTCATCGACTTCGGCATCGCCCGCGCCCACGGCATGACCATGTTCCACATCGACGAGCAGATCGGCACCCCCGCCTACACGGCCCCCGAAAACATCGACGGCGCCCCACCCGATCCGGCCGCCGACATCTTCGCCTGGGGCGGTGTCGTCCTCTACGCCGCGACCGGCCAACCCCCCTTCGGGGACCGATCATCCGAACTACTCCTGCACCGCATCCGGTACGACCATCCCACCCACCTAAACCAGCTTCACGGCCGACTACACGACACCGTCACCGCCGCCATGGCCAAAGCCCCCGAGCAGCGGCCGACCGCCGAGC
>NZ_JPHT01000031.1:53199-53395 GCF_000733325.1 Frankia sp. Allo2 | reverse complement strand
CCACCAGCTCCGTGCTCCGATCATCCTGTGTTGGGACAACCTCAACACCCACCGCAGCGCCGCGATGCGCAGGTTCCTCACCCGCCACGCCCACTGGCTGACCGTGATCCCCCTGCCCGCCTACGCCCCCGACCTCAACCCCGTCGAAGGCGTGTGGGCCCACGTCAAACGCGACCTGGGCAACCACGTCCGGGTC
>NZ_JPHT01000031.1:0-53193 GCF_000733325.1 Frankia sp. Allo2 | reverse complement strand
GACCAGCTCACCGCCACGATCAAGACCCTGCTCAAACGCGTCCAGTACCGGCCCGACCTGATCGCCGGCTTCCTCGGCCAGACCGAACTGATCATCGNCCCGNAACCGCCGTAGCCAGACCCTGACCATTCAAGCTCTGTAGCCGGCTGCCGGCGCCACGATGTTCACCCGATCGGGGGCGCGATGGGCAATTCAACACCTACGTTAGTGTTTGTTCCTCCGAGGTATCGCCGTGGCCTCGCCTGGGACGGCACGCACGGCTGACGATCAAGGGGGCGCGTTGACCCGGAGGACCTCGCCAGAATCCGCCCAGCAGGAGAGCTTCCGTCCCTCGCGGCAGCTCCCAGCACCTCAGACCGGGCTGGAGCTGCCCACGTTGACCGGCTTGCGGGGAGTCGCCGCCACTCTGGTGTTCCTCCGCCACATCCACGCGGACGTCCAGGGGACCCTGCCGGTGGTCGCGGTGCTGGGCAACATCGGTTACGTGGGCGTCACGTTCTTCTTCGTGCTGTCGGGGTTCGTCCTCACCTGGGCGACCAGGCCGATCACCGCGGGGCAGTTCTACTGGCGCCGGTTCGCCCGGGTCTATCCCCTGTACTTCGCCGCCATCTGGATCTGGCTCGCGATCGCGTGGCCGCTGGGGACATTGGGGGACTTCGGCTCGAAGCCCCTCTCCATCCTGCCGAGTCTGCTCCTCGTCCAGGCATGGGTTCCAACCCAGTCGATCTATTTCGGCTGGGGTGGTGCCGTGCTGTGGTCGTTGTCCTGCGAGGCGTTCTTCTACCTGGTCTTCCCCCACGTGTACCGCAGGTTCGCGACCCGCACCAACCCCGAACGCATCCGCGCCGCGCTCCTGTTCGTTCTCCCTGCCGCGGCCGTGGCATGTGCGGCGAGCACCGCGGGCTCTCGGTTCGATCTTGCCGCGTACGCGAACCCGGCGGTGCGGCTCGGCGAGTTCGTCCTTGGCGTGGTCCTTGGGTTGCTGGCTCGTGAGGGTGCCCGCGCAACGCCGTGGCAGCGTCGGATGCTCACCGCCTTCTCCTGCGCCTGGCTGGTCGTCCCGATACTCCTGGGCTACCGCTACGGCCATCTACAGGGATTCATGGACACGCTCACACTGCCGGCGTTTGCCATCATCANCTTCCTGGCCGGCACCCGTGAGGCGGACGGCCGCCGGATTCCGGTGTTCAGCTCCCGCCCACTCGTCTATTTCGGCGAGATCTCCTACGCCTTCTATCTCATTCNCCCCGCCACACTCACGATCAGCGGGGAACTCGGCTGGGTCGACGCCACCACCGCGGCCGGGACGGCGCTCGCCATCCTCGCCGACTTCGCCCTGTCCTTCGCCTTCGCCGCGGCCCTGCATCACACGGTGGAAGGCCCGGCCCGCCGATGGCTGATGGGGGTACTCCGGTCACGATCGTCCCCCCGTCATGCCTACCGGAGTCTGCTGCCCGATGTGCGACCGCGGATCCCACCGGAGTCCGCAAGCGCGGATCATGTCGTACCTGTCGCTCGTCCGTGACCACCGGCCCATCCCGCCCGGACGGAGGTCGGACGACGCATCGCCCTGTGAACGGCCATCACCCGCCCCCCGCGTGACGGAGCCGGGAAGGCCCGGTTCACGATGGTGGCCGGTCCCGACTTCGGACCGGCCCCGGACCGCGGCCATCGGTCCCGGCAGACGGAGGTGCCCATGGGCTCGCCCGTTGGTAAGTCCTCGGCCTGGCGCAACTGGGCGGGCAACGAGACCGTCCGGTCGGTGCGCCTCGCCCGCCCCCGCGACGCGGAGGAGATCTCCGCCCTGGTCGGTACCGCCATCCGGGACGGCCATCAGATCCGGGCGATCGGATCGTCCCATTCCATGAGCGCCATCGGCCGCCCGGACCCGGGCTCCGTCCAGGTCCGCCTGGACAGGTGCGCCGACCTCGTCGCTCTGGACGGCGGCAGCGGCCTGGTGACGGTGCGCGGTGGGATGACCATGCGCCGGCTGAACCGGCTGCTCGCGGAGGCCGGGCTCGCCCTGACCAACCAGGGCGACGTCGACGAGGTGACCATCGCGGGTGCCATCTCGACCGGCACCCACGGCACCGGGAGCCGCTTCGGCGGCCTGTGCACCCAGGTCCGGGCACTCGAGGTGGTACTCGGCGACGGCAGTGTGGTCACCTGTTCACGCGGCGAACGTCCCGAGTTGTTCGCCGCCGCCCGGCTGGGCCTGGGTGCCGTCGGCGTCGTCACGTCGGTCACCCTGCAGGCGGTGCCGCTGTTCGCCCTGCAGGTCCAGGAGGGTCCGATGCGCCTGGACGAGGTCCTCGACACCTACGACGAGCTCGTCGACCAGACCGACCACCTCCGCTTCTCGTGGTTTCCGCACACCACGACGGCCCTGGTCAGACGCGGGCAGCGGCGTCCGCTCGACGACGGCCTGGCGCCGCTGCCCCGGCTGCGCTGCTGGGTTGACGACGAACTGGTGTCGAACACCCTCTTCGGCGCGCTGATGACGACGGGCCGGCGGATGCCCGCGGCGGTGCGGCCCATCGCGCACGTCAGCGCGCGGGCCTCGGGCAGCCGCACGTTCCGCGACCTGTCCTACCGGGTGTTCACCTCCCACCGCCGGGTCCGGTTCAAGGAGATGGAGTACGCCCTCCCCCGTGCCGATCTCGCCGCGACGCTGCGTGAGCTGGTCTACGCCATGGGGAGCGCGGACGTGCGTGCCGTCTTCCCGGTGGAGGTCCGATGTGCCGCCGCGGACGAGATCCCGATATCGACGGCGTACGGCCGCGACACCGCCTACATCGCCGTGCACGTGGATCATCGCGGTGCGCACGGCGACTACTTCGGCCTCGCCGAGAAAATCATGTTGTCGGTCGGCGGCCGGCCGCACTGGGGCAAACTGCATTCACTGGACGCGGCGACGCTGCGTGGGCTCTATCCCCGTTTCGACGACTTCCTGGCCGTGCGCGACGCCGCCGACCCGACCGGGGTGTTCGCGAACGCGTATCTCGACCGCGTCCTCGGCTCACCGGCCTGCGCCACCAACGCTCGGTGACCCGACCGCGGCACGCCACGGCGGTTTCTCGCCGATGTGGCGACGGGCGGAGCAGCGGTCGCGGGCGGTTCAGCCTGCGGTGGTCCGGCCGCCGACGTCCTCCCCGAGGTAGGCCTGCCGGACCCGGTCGTCGGCCAGCAGACTCGCGGCGGTACCCGCCAGCACGACCTCGCCGGTCTCCAGCACGTAGCCGCGGCCCGCGATCCGCAGCGCCGAGGCCGCGTTCTGCTCGACCAGCAGTACCGCGACCCCCTCCCGGTTGATCTCCGCGATCACCTCGAAGATGGTCTGAACGATCATTGGGGCCAGCCCCATCGACGGCTCGTCGAGGAGCATCAGCCGGGGACGGCTCATCAGCGCGCGTCCGATCGCGAGCATCTGCTGCTCGCCGCCGGACAACGTGCCTCCCGGCTGCGCGATCCGCTCGGCCAGCCGGGGGAAGAGCGCGAGCACCCGGCCGAGGTCGGTCCGCACATGCCGGCGATCGTGGTAGGCGCCCATCAGGAGGTTCTCTCGGACACTCATGCTCGGGAAGATTCGCCGGCCCTCGGGCACGTGGCTCACCCCCCGGCCGACGAGTTCGTGCGCCGGAATTGACGACAATGGGCGACCGTCCAGCCACGTCTGTCCCGCCCGGGGCCGCAGCAGTCCGGAGACCGTCCGCAGCGTGGTTGTCTTGCCGGCGCCGTTGGCCCCGAGCAGGGTGACGATCTCGCCCTCGGCCACCTCCAGGCTGACGCCGCGCAGGGCGGTGACGGCGCCGTAGGCGACCTCGACATTGGCCAGGGTCAGCAGCATCAGCGCAGTTCCTTCCACCCGGCGGGGCCGGCCGCGCCGGGATCCACCACATCGGGATCCACCACATCGGGATCCACCGCGCCGGCGTCGGCCAGGCCCAGGTACGCCTCGATGACCGCCGGGTCCCGCTGGACCTCCACCGGCGTGCCGGACGCGATGATCCGGCCGAAGTTGAGCACCACCACCGAGGTCGCCACCGACATGACCAGCCGCATGTCATGCTCGATGAGCAGGACCGACACCCCGGTGCCCGCGATCCGGATGATCAACTCTGCCAGGTCACGCTTCTCCGCCGGGTTCGTGCCGGCCGCGGGCTCGTCGAGCAGCAGCAGGCGCGGCTCGGTACCGAGCGCCCGGGCGATCTCCAACCGGCGTTGCTCGCCGTAGGGCAGCGACGAGGCGAGCTCGTGCGCCCGGTGCGGCAGGCCCACGAGCTCAAGCAGCTCCAGCGCGTGCCGCACGCCGTCACGCTCGGCCCGCCGGGCGCCCGGCAGCCCCAGCACCGCGGCCAGCGGCCCGTACCGCTGCCGCACCTCGGTCCCGATCTGGACGTTCTCCAGCGCCGACAGGGCGGGGAAGAGCCGGATGTTCTGGAAGGTCCGGGCGACGCCGAGCCGGGTGATGGCGTGCGGGCTGCGCCCCACCAGCTCGGCCTGCCGGCCGGGCCGGGGCCAGAAGGTGACCGATCCCTGCTGCGGGCGGTATGCCCCGGTGAGGCAGTTGAACAGCGAGGTCTTGCCGGCCCCGTTCGGTCCGATCACCGCCAGGATCTCGCCCCGGCGCTGGCGCAGTGAGACGCCGTCGAGGCTGGTCACACCCCCGAACCGCAGCGCCAGGTCGCGGGCCTCCACCACTAGGTCCTCCGGGCCTCCGCCGCGCCCGGCTTCCCCCGGGCCCTGGCTGTCCCCGCGGCCCTGGCTGCTCCCGCGGCCCTGGCTGCTCCCGCGCTGCCGGTCCCGGGAGCGCCGGTGTCCCGGCGGGGAGACGCGGTGCGCTCCGCCCCTGGTCACGGCTTGCCCCCCGTGGGCGCGGCGCCCAGGGAGTCCGCCGCGCCGATGCCGGCCTCCGCGAGCTGGATCTCCCGACGCCGCCGGCGCGACGGCACGAGTCCCTGCGGACGGAAGATCATCATGATCACGATGACAGCGCCGAAGTAGATGTACCGGTCCGCGGGCGGGACCTTGTCGCGCAGGTAGAAGGCGATGCCCTGGAGGACGACGGCACCGACCACCACCCCGAGCCGGGAACCCATCCCGCCGAAGATGACGACGGCGACGACGAAGAACGACGCCTGCAGGCTGAAGCTCTGCGGGTTGAAGAACTGTTTGGAGGCGAAGAGCACGCCGGCGAAGCCCGACACCGAGGCGCCGATAGCGAAGGCGAGCAGCTTCATCCGCAGGGTCGCGACCCCGGTCGCCTCGGCTGCGATCTCGTCCTCGCGGATCGCCGCCCAGGCCCGGCCGATCCTGGACCGTTCCAGCCGACCGAAGGCGATCATGACTCCGACGATGATGGCCAGGAGCAGGTAGTAATACGGCAGCGGATCGATGCCCCACTCGTAGCCGAGGCCGAGCAGGTTGATCGACAGGTGCGGAACGCCGAAGGCCCCCCGGGCACCGTTCGTGATGTTGTCGGCGTTGTTCGCGATCAAATGGATGATCTCACCGAAACCGAGCGTGACGATCGCCAGGTAGTCACCCCGCAGCCGCAGCGTCGGCGCGCCCAGGACGACGCCGGCGAGCGCGGCAAGGACCAGCGCGATCGGGAAGACGAAGAACGGGTTGAGCACGAAGGGCGCGTGCCACGGCATCGCGGTCTGTGAGGTGAAGTAGGCCGTCGCGTAGGCACCGATGGCGAAGAAGGCGATGTAGCCGAGGTCGAGCAGGCCGGCGTAGCCGACCACGACGTTCAGGCCCAGTGCGAGCAGCGCGTAGATGCCGATGTCGTTGACCATCGACTGCTGCGCGGCGGTCGAGACGACCAGCGGGGCGATGATCGCGACCGCCAGAAGCGCCAGGTTCAGCGCGATCGGGCCGCCCCGGGTGGCGTAGGCCGCGCTCACCGGCCCCCGGATGCCGGCCGTCAGCCGGCCCGCCGCGCCCCGCAGTTCGACGCCGAGCGCCAGGACGATCCACAACGCGACGGCGAGCCCCAGGTAGGGCAGGATCCGCGCGTCCAGCACCGAATCCTGAAATGCCTTCAGCGGTTTGTCGGAGCCCCCGGCCGGACCGGTCACCACCGCGGCGAGCACACCCACCAGCAGCAGCACCCCGAGCTGGCGCAGCCGGGCCGGGGAGAACAGCACGGCCGGACGCAGCGATGCGCCCGCCGGGTCGCCACCAGACCCGCCACCCGGCCCGGCGGGTGGGAGCGGCGCCCCGGCCCTCGGCGGGCGGGCGGACGACGTCGCAGCGCTCACGCTGCCCTCCCTAGACGTTCCCCGAGCAGGCCGGACGGTCGGATCATCAGGATGCCGACCAGGACCAGGAAAGCGATCACGTCCTTGTAGGACGCCTGGAAGATATATCCGCCATAGCTTTCCACCAATCCGAGGAGCAGGCCGCCGAGCATCGCCCCGCGCACGTTGCCGATGCCGCCGAGGACCGCGGCGGTGAACGCCTTCACCCCGGGGACGAACCCCATGCTGTACGAGGCGTTGAACGTCATCGCGTACAGGAAGCCACCGGCCCCGGCCAACAGGCCGCCGAGCACGAACGTGACGATGATGATGCGTTCGACGTTCACGCCCATGAGAACCGCGGTGTCGGCGTCCTGGGCCACCGCGCGGATGCCCTGCCCGAGCCGGGTCCCCGCGACCAGCCGGTCCAGTCCGACCAATATCGCGATCGCGACCGCGAAGATGACCAGCGACTGGGTGGAGACGTCCGCTCCGAACAGCGTGAACACCGTTCCGTCGGTGAACAGGTCGGGCAGGGCCACATTCTGCCGGCCGAACTCCTTGCCGGCAAGGTTCACCGCGAACAGCGAGGCCCCGATGGCGCTGATGAGATAGGCCAGCCGGGGGGCGGAACGGCGCCGCAGCGGCCGGTACGCCACCCGTTCGAGCGTGAAGGCGGCGAGCCCGCCGCAGATCGCGCCGGCGCCGAGGCCCATGGTCACCAGGCCCACCGATTCGAGGCCGCCCGGGACCGAGCCGTCCCCGGGCAGCAGGGCGCGNGCGGCGAACAGCCCGCCGAAGGATCCCAGCATGAAGACCTCGCTGTGCGCGAAGTTGATGAGCTGGAGGACCCCGTAGACGAGGGTGTACCCGAGCGCGATGACCGCGTACAGGGAGCCGACCGTCAGACCGTCGACGGTCAGCTGCCAGAACTGGTCGAGGAAACCCATCCGTGTGCCTCGTTCACCACCAGGCGAAGCGGTGGCCGGACGTCCCACCCCCGGCCACCGCCCGCACCGACATCAGGCCTTGACCAGGTTCGCGATGTTGCCGAGAACGGTGATCTGTCCACCCTTCACCTGGTAGACGAACACGTTGGAGCCCTTGACCTCGCCGTTGGGCTCGAACACCACGGTCTTGGTGATGCCGGGGAAGTTCACGGAACCGAACGCGCCGGTCACGGACTCCCGGGTGACGTCCTTGCCGAGCTTCTTGAAGACGTCCGCGAGGGCGAGCGTGGCGTCGTAGGCCTCACCGGAGTAGGTGCCGGGCTTCGTCCCGTTGTTGACCTTCTTGTAGGACGCGACGAAGGACGCGGCCTTCGGGTCGGTGTTGGCGTCGCCGCAGGGGCAGGTGAGGTAGGCACCCTCGGCCGCGGCGGCCCCGGCCTGCGCGACGTACTGCGGGTCGAGCGAGCCGTCACCGCTGATGATCTTTCCGGTGAAGCCCTTGCCCTTCAGCGCCTTCGACAGCAGCGCGAACTCGGGGTAGTAGCCGGAGTAGTAGAGGACCTCGGGCGCGGCAGCGATGATCTTCGTTGCCTCGGAGGTGTAGTCCTTGGTCGGGTTGATGCCGTCGTGGGTCGCGTTGACACCCTTGGCCTTGAGCTCGGCCTCCAGCGCACCNGACAGGCCCGTGCCGTACTCGCTCTTGTCGTCCAGCGAGTACACCTTCGTCGCCTTGAGCACCGTGGCGATGTAGTCGGCCGCGGCCTTGCCCTGCACGGTGTCCGGGGCGATGACCCGGTAGAAGGTCTTGAAGCCCAGGGTGGTGAGCGCGGGGTTCGTCGCCGACGGGCTCACCGACAGCAGCCCGGCCTGGGTGTAGGCCGGCTCGCTCGCCTTGGTGGCGCCGGAGAACATCGGGCCGACCACCGCGACGACCTTGGAGTCATCGATCAGCTTCTGGGCTGCCGTCGGGCCCTGATCCGGCGAGCCGCCATCGTCGGATTCGACGAGCTTGAGCTGGAACGGCGCGCTCGCATCCGCGTTGACCTCGGCGATCGCCGTCCGGACGCCGTAGAGGGCGTTCAGACCGAGCTGCTGGCTGTCGCCCGAGAGAACTCCCNGGAAGCCGATCGTGATGGTCTGCTTCCCGTTCGAGGACGAACCACTGTCACTTCCACAGGCCGCCGCGGTCAACGCCACGGTCGCGGCAAGGGCTATCGCTCCCAGGAGCGGGCGCCTACCCATGCAATTCCTCCTCCGGTCCCGCCAGACCCGACTCCGATGCCATGGCCCGGCCCAGTCACCCCGACGCGCCCGGCCCGCGAGCCGGTGCGCCACCGCATAGAGAATGACGTGCTGACCAGCATCAATTCGCACCACCCCCCCGGATGGACGGGGCGGCGCACGGTTACACACCGGCACGATCCCGCGGAACCCGGCACCTCAGCATGGCTATGCCCAGACCGCCGGGCTGGTGCCCAGCTGTGCCGGCGGGGAGCTCCAGCTCGGCGCGACGCCGGCCACGGTGGCGGCCGGGCGGATGTACGACAGGGGTCCGAACTCGCTGTTCATCGTGGCGCAGAACTCCTCGGCCTCCTCCCGGGTCGGGTCGGGGAGCGCGAGCGTGTCGTGGTGTCCCAGCCCCTGCAGCCAACGACCGGTCCGGGTCAGGGACACACCGACGTGCCAGCTGCCCCCCTCGGTCGCCCGGCGCGCCAGCGCGTCCAGCACCCCGTAGACGGTGAGGTAGCCAGTCGAATGATCAAGGGCCTGTGCCGGCAGCGGCACGGGGCGGTCGGACCGGGTCACCGCCGCGGCGGCGGTCGCGATGCCGGACGCGGTCTGGACCAGACTGTCGAACCCGCGCAGACCGCTCCAGGGGCCCTGCCGTCCATACGCGGTGATGGTCGCGCAGACGATGCCCGGCCGGATCCTGGCGACCGCCTCCGGGCCGAAGCCGAGCCGGTCGAGGGCCATCGGCCGGTAAGCCTGGAGCACCACGTCCGCCGAGGCGATCAGCTCGCGCAGCCGGCGGGCGTCCGCGGTCACCCGCAGGTTGAGGAAGGCGTTGCGCTTGCCGAACCCGGTGTCGACGAGCACCGTGTGCACCTCCGGCAGGTGGGCGGCGCCGACCCGCAGGACGTCGGCTCCGTAGGCGGCCAGCGTGCGACCGGCGACGGGACCGGCAATGACCCGGGTCAGGTCGAGCACCCGCAGACCCGCGGCCGGCGTCTCGGCCGGGGGCGCGGCGAGCGCCGGGCCGTCGCCGAGCCGGCGCACCTCGACGAGGGGAAGCTCGTCAACCGCCCGGGCCTGCCGGTGCTCGCGCCACTCCCGCTCGCTACGGGCCATGCTGGCGCACAGACCCATGGCGTGCAGCTCGAGTTCCAGCGGCTCGGCCTCGAAACGGCGGATGACCCGTTCGACGGCGGCGCGCTCGCCCGGCGTCCCAAGAAGATCCAGGATCCCGTTGCGGTGGTGCGGGAAGTTGCAGTGCAGCTGGATCCACCGGTCGTCCCCGGTGCGGTAGTACCCGGAGATCGGGTCCCACGGGCTCGGCGGTGGCTTGCCGGCCACTCGCAGGTACCGTTCGCTGCGGAAGACCGCACTCGCGTGACGAGTGTCCACGGTGACCTCCGGCGGGGCCCCGCCGCCGCGGGCCGCGAGCAGGCGGCTAGCCCCGACGGCCGCGGCCGCCACCGACGCGGTCGCCACCGTCGTCACCCGGTAGAGGCTGGGCAGGACGTCGGCGGGTCCGGTCACGGTCAGCCGCTCGGCGATGTCCGGATCCTGTACCAGCGACGCGACCTCGGTGACAATCTCCGAGTTCTGCCGTTGCCCCATCCACCCATCCTGTCCCACCCTGGTGTGCACGCGGCGCCCCGAGCGCGCCGTCGGCCGAACCGGAATGAGGCCGGCACGCCCGATAAGACGATCCTGAGAGCCAAGAGCCACAACGCACAGAAAATCCTATTTTGCCGCTGTCCCGGCCTCCCGACTCGCGCTCGCCCCGGGCCGTCCAAGGCCCATTCTGGTCATGTGTAGGTACTTTCGCCATGACACCGGGCTCGCGGCCGCCCGGTCGGGTGGTCGGCAATGGCAGGAGACACCCCGATGCGCGTGCAACGCTCGCTGTACGAGGTGCTGGACGTACCGCCCAGCGCCACCGCCGAGCAGATCCGGCATGCCTACCGCGTGGCCGCCCGCCGCACCCATCCCGACGCCGGTGGTTCGTCACCGGCCTTCGATCGGGTCNCCCTCGCCTNCCGCGTTCTCGGCGNCCCCGACCGGCGGCGCCGCTACGACCTGCGCCTCGCCGCCGGCACGCCTCACCCGTCCGCGCCGCGCCGATCATCACCGGGCCCATCCGCGCCGGGCCCATCCGCACCGGGCCCGGGTGCACCGGGCCCGGGTGCCGATCCGATGGTCCGTCGCCGCTACCTCGCCCTGATGCTGGTGGCGCTGACCCTGTTCATCTCGGCAGGCACCGTGGTGCGGCTGTACTCCGTGACCGCCGCCATGATCATGATGGTGGTCGCGGCGATGATCCCGCCCGTCGCGGTCACCGTGGCGAGCCGTCCCCGTCGGGCGCCTTCCGACCCCCGTCCCCGAGCAGGCGAGGACCGGGGCGTCCGCGCCGACCGCACTCCCCCGCCCGGATCAGACCGGTAGCCGCACGCGTAGGGAACCGGCCGGGCGCCCGCCGCCGAGCACCGTGGGCGCCCCGAGCACGGCGAGCTGGGCGAAGTCGAGCTCCTGGTGCCCGGGGGCGTCCGGACCGGGAAGAGCACCCAGGCGGGTCAGCACGGCCAGCGCGACCGGGACGCCGGGCCGCCCGCTCCCATCCGCGATCTTGACCGCGACCGCGTGACCCTCGGACGTCGCCACCACCGTGACACCCTCGGCGCCGTTCTTCGCGACGACGCCGGGTACCGCCCGCATCAGGTCGGTGTCGGACCGGCCAACNCCCCCGATCAGCTCGGGATGCGCCCGCATGGCGTTGATGACCCGCNGCTCGGGGCCGCCCGGCGCGGCCCGGACCATCGCCCGCAGCCCGCGAGCCAGGCCNGTGAGCGAGAACGCGAACAACGGGGCCCCGCACCCGTCCACGCTGGTCGCGACGATCTCCTCGCCGATCAGCTCCTCGATCGTGCGCCGGATCACCTGCTGCAACGGATGATCGGGGTCGGTGTAGTTCTCGATCGGCCAGCCGGCCGCCACGCAGCAGGCGATCATCCCCGCATGCTTGCCGGAGCAGTTCATCAGCACCGGCTCCGCGCGGCCCCCGGCGCGAAGGTGCGCCTGGGCCGCGGCCGGGCCCAACGGAAGATCGGCGGGACAGCGCAGGGNGTCGACGGAGACGCCCGCTACCGAGAGGATCTCCAGCACCCGCGCGAGATGCACCGGCTCGCCGCTGTGGGAACTGGACACGATGGCAAGCAGGTCACCGGGGATCTCCCGGCTCAGGAAGATGCCGTCCAGCCCGGCACGAAGCATCGCGGCGGCCTGAAGGGGCTTGACCGCCGATCGGGGGAAGATCGGGTGGTCGGGCACGCCGACGGTGAGCGCGCTGTCCCCATCCCGACCGAGGCCGATGACGGTGCCGTGATGGCAACTCTCCACGAACGGCGCACCGCCGCGCAGCCCCCGGACAACCTCGGCGACCACCTGCGGGCCCTCCGGCGGCTGCATACAGCCAGCGTACGTCGGGCCTTCTCCCGCTCACCCGTTCTCGCCATCCGCCGAATCCGACGCTCGCCTCACGGCGGCCGCATATCCTGGTGCCGTGCCTGCCTACGACTACCGCTGCCGGGTATGTGACGCATCGTTCGAGGTTCGCCGCAGCATGCACGAGTCCGTGCCGGACAGCGCGGTGAGCTGCCCCTCCGGACACACCGAGACCTCGCGGATCTTCTCTGCGATCGCCGTCAGCCGCGGCTCGGCCACGCCGGCTCCGGCTATGGCCTCGCCGTCCGCCGGCGGGGGCGCGTGCTGCGGCGGCGGCTGCTGCGGCTGACGCCACCGTTCATCCTGACGCCACCGTTCATCCGCGGTGACGATGGATGCCCGCGGCCTGCGATTTCGTCGGCCCACGCGCCGCCCGGGTCCGCGGGCCGACATCCACCTGACGGTCCCGCTGGCCGCCGCACGCGGCGGCCCGGTCCTCCACCAGCCGCCGTCGCAACAGCCGCAGGGTATCTTCCCGCTCCGTCTGATCCAGACCGGCTACGAGGGTCTGCAGCAGATCACCTGATCCGGGTCGTTGGTCGCCATAGCCGAACCCACTCGTACCCATGGGCGTGTCCTACCCAGGCCACCGGCGTGTCACGCAGTCCCGGGCCCACGGGAACAAGGCACCGGGCCACCGGAGTCTCCGCCGCACCCCCCGCAGCGCCTCCCGCAGCCGAGCGCGGACGACCCGGCGATCGATGGCCCGCGGGCCGAGCACCATGATCCATGCGATACCCAACGCCCACAGGCCGGCGAGGGCACCGAAGGCAAAAACGTTGAACGCTCCGATCATCGCGAAGCCGACGAG
This sequence comes from Frankia sp. Allo2, assembly GCF_000733325.1. NCBI lineage: Bacteria > Bacillati > Actinomycetota > Actinomycetes > Frankiales > Frankiaceae > Frankia > Frankia sp. Allo2. The sequence goes on along the minus strand of NZ_JPHT01000031.1, from coordinate 40,462 downwards.
CAGCAGAACGCTCGCGGCGAGCCCGCCACCCACGGGTGTTTCCGTACCCCGCCGGCTACGGCGTCATACCGACTACTTCATGATGTTGGTCATATTATGGATCATCGGACGGATTCAGTGNCGCCGTGNCNCCACGTGNGGNGGGCNGGGTCGCAGTNCCCGCCACAGCGCGCCCAACGAGGTGAACTGGATGTCGGGCGGCGCACCGGCGACCTCGTCAACCACCCGGTCCGGGGCGTGCTGATGACGCAGATGATCCATGATCTCGTCACGGTTGGCGGGGAAGACCGCCCGGCCGAGCCAGCGGGCGAGCTCGGAGCGTTCCTCGACGTCCACCGGCGTCATCCCAGCCGGCACACCGACCCGCGACCCAGCGGCATCCAGGTTCTGCGGGCCACCGGTCGCTTCCTCGGGGAACGGTTCAGCGGAGCGCCATTCCTCCGCCCGTGTGTCCCGCCCGGCCCGCACAAGCCCCTCGACCTCGTGCGCCAAGATGTCGTCGCGCACAGGGCCGTGCTTGGTGCTTCCGCGATCCACTGCCATGTTCTCGTTCCTTTCCGCTGTTTCAGTGGTGCGCGCTGACGGACGAAGCAAACCCGCGATCGGGCCACCCGGCTTCTCCGGTCAGCAGATGTTCACGGCCAGCGATGGGCGGGAACACCGGCATCCATGGTGCGGATACCCCACAACGTGTTGGTCAGACCCGCCGAACGCCTGGAGCGGGCCGAAGCTCTCGACCCGGTGGCAGTGAAGATCCGTGACATGGTCCGCCGCTCCCTGCACGACGGGACCATCCGGGACACCCTGCACGGCGTGCCGCTCGGTCACCCGCTGCATCCGGCGCTCGCTGCGCTCCCCATCGGAACCTGGATCTCCGCGGGAATCGTGGACCTGCTCGCGGGACGTCACGAGGGGTCCGAACGGGCGGCCCGGGTACTGATCGCCACGGGGTTGCTCGCGGCGGTCTCGGCCGCCGCCAGCGGCCTCGCCGACTACTCCGAGCTGCATGAGCGCCAACTGCGGGNCGGGGNGGCGCACGCCGCGACGAACAGTCTGGCGGCCTGCTGCTACGCCGCCTCGCTCGGCATCCGATGGCGTGGCAACGGCCGCCTCGGCCGTCGTCTCGCGCTGCTCGGCCTCGCCACGGCCAGCACGTCGGCCTACCTCGGCGGTCATCTGGCCCACCGGCAGGCGTCGGGAGCCAACCACACCGAGGAGGTACCCCACCTGCTGCCGCCCGGTTGGCATCCGCTCGCCCTTCTGGACGAACTGGCGGACGGCCGACCCGAGGCGCGGCTGTTGCGGGATGTGCCGGTCGTCCTCCTCCGGAAGGGAGACCACGTCGACGTACTGGCCGGCCGGTGCAGCCACCTGTCCGGACCACTGCACAAGGGAGAGATCATCCGAAGGGACGGCTTCACCTGCCTGCGCTGCCCCTGGCACGGCAGCACCTTCCGGGTGACGGACGGCGCGGTGGTGCATGGTCCCGCGACCGCGCCCCAGCCGCGGTTCGATGTGTGGATCTCCGATGGTGAGGTCCGGGTACGGCTGCCTGGGGCGGGATAGCTACCGCGGAATAGCTAACTGGGGCGGGACAGCGTCGAGGGGCTGTCCGCCGCGGAGCGGGGCGTCCCGGCTGCCGGACCGGTTGGCGGGACGGCTGGCGGGACGACGGCCGGGCTGGCGGCGCCAGCCGAGCGCTGTAGGCCCGCGCGGTCCGAGCCCGGGCGCCCGGTGGTGGCCATCTCGCCCACCCCGTAAAGCGCATAGGCTTTCCTGATCACCGGCCGGGCCACGTTACGGACCGGCACCCCACCGGCCGTCATCCCGTGCTCCGAACCGGCATGGGCGTGACCGTGCAGCGCAAGGCAGGCGGCCCCCGCGTCCACCGCCTCGGCAAGGTGGTAGCTGCCGAGAAACGGGAAGATCTCGGTTCGCTCGCCGATGAGCGTGTCCGGTACCGGAGCATAGTGCATCAAAGCCACACGGATTTCGCAATCCAGACTTTCCAGCGCACCGCGCAGCCGGGATCCGGCGTCCTTCGTGTGCCGGATGAACGCCTTCATCAGTGGTTCGCCGAAGTCGCTTCCGCTGGCCCCGGCGAACCCCCCGCCAAATCCCTTGACGCCGGCGATTCCGAGACGGCGGCCGTCGATGTCGAGGACCGTGCCGCCGCCTTCGAGGACGGTCACGCCAGCATCGGCCAGCATTTCGATGATCTCGTTCTCGGCACCGCCGTGGTAGTCGTGATTACCCAGGACGGCGACGACGGGCACCTCGGCGTCCGCCACCTCGGCCGCGACGATCTCGGCCTCGGCCGGCAGCCCCCGCTGGGTGAGATCACCGGCCAGCAGCAGCACGTCCGCCCGACCGGCGAGTCCACGCAGCAGCGGTGCGAAGGTTCCGCGGCTGTCCACGCCCAGGTGGATGTCGCCGACGGCGGCAATTCTGATCATGAGATGGTCTCCACGTTCGGCGGCGCCTCGGTCGGCATCCCCCGATCCGCGATGGTGACCTCGTTACTCACCAGGCGTCCGGGAAGCGCCTCGGCGAGCACATCCGCGACGGCCCGGCGGCGGGCGTCCGTGGCGACCTCGCCCTCGACCAGGATCTGCTGGCCATCCACCACCACCTCCAGCCCGAGCTCGGCCACCCTTGGATCCTCGGCGAGGCGTTCGTGCAGGTCACCGGCAAGATACTCATCGGCCTCGGTGAGGTTCAGTGCCCCGTACCCGGCGGTGTCGGCGATCCGCTTCGCGGTCCCGGCCTGCTCCGCCGCACCCGCTGGCACCGCCCCACCCGCTGGCACCGCCCCACCCGCTGGCACCGCCCCACCCGCTGGCACCAACGGGCCGTGCGGACGTGAACCCGTGGGGGTGCCCCCGGCCGACGGAGCACCTTCGGTAGACGGAGCACCTTCGGCCGACACTGCACGACCGGCGGCCGGGATCAGGTTGAGCCGGGTGGCCACGAGCAGGGCCGCCTCGGCGAAGGGGGAGGTGGCCGTCGCGCGACGTACCTGATCCCAGTCGACCTGCTCCCGCATCGCTCTGATCATCGGTATCACGCGAGCGAGGTCACAGTACCGTTCCTCCAGGGCCAACAGGGTCATCTCGAACCAGTCGGTGGCATCCAGCACGGGCATGCGCACCGAGTCCACCGACATCTCACTGGACCGCTCCAGCGTTTGCTGGGTCACCGCCCGACCCACCGGATGGTGGATGAGATCGACCAGCACCTCGCCGTCGAACACCTTGGTGAGCCAGTCCTCGGGTGAGTCGACCGGGCGCAGGCCGGCGTTCGCAAGCACCTCGACCGCCCGCGGCACGTCGTCCTCGCGCAGCATGAAATCGACGTCGTGGACCGGCTCGGGGCCGCCCCGGGCCCAGCAGGCGTAGCTGCCCCCGAGAGCGAACGGGATGCCCGCCTCCTTCAGGGTCACAGCCACGCGTTTCAGACTCTCCCGCAGGCCTCTGGGCGCATCCTCCATACCGCTGCCCGTACCCGCGGGAACCATGTGATGCACCTCGCGTACCCCACCGGAGTCGGGCGGCAGGTGGCTGTCGCGATTGCGACACCTCTAAATGACTACCTCGAAGCGGTGACAGGACTACTACAGAAGCATGGCGCCGTCCGGCTATCCGTAGTTATAATTTCACTACATGCCACAAGAGTTACCACTTCGACGCCTGATAGACACCTGAATCTCACGGCTTGACGACACCGAGCGTCGACATGAGCGATGATGACCTTCGCGGCAAACCTGTCGCCCGCCTACTTCGACACCGGATTGGAAGCGAACCCTGAACACGCGCACACGATCCGACCAGTTGGCCAGGGCCCTCGGAGGGGAAACAGCCGCACCGGAGAACTCCGGCGAACGCCTCCCTGAACAACGCGCCACTGGGCCGGCCACCCTGACCTCGCGGCCGGCCGCCCCGGGCGGCCACGGCGTGGTCGACCTGTCCAGCCATCCCGGCCAGCTGGCCCGCCGGCTCCAGCAGGTGACCTATCAGCTCTGGACCACCACTGTCTCGACCGAGACGACACCTCCGCAGTTCGTGGTCCTCAACAGCCTGCTCGCTGATCCCGATATTGATCAGCGCACGCTCGGAGAACGAGCCTCCCTGGATCGGTCGACGGTGGCCGATGTGGTGGCGAGGCTCGTGCAGCGTGGGCTCATCCGCCGGGTCCGTGACCCGCGTGATGGCCGGCGCAACGTCCTGCGGCTGACCAAGCGGGGAGAGTCGACCCACGGTCAGGTGGCGGACCGCATCGACCAGATGAACGACAAGCTGCTGGCGCCGCTGTCCGAGGAGGAACAGACCGCCCTGTTGTCGATGTTGGCCCGCATCGTCGACCAGGATAGGCCCCATTAACACGATGCGGGGTCGCTACGTATCGCCCGAGGTCGATGACGGTCGGCATCTTCGGTATCGCCGCCTCTTGACGTCCTCTCCGCCCTGAAGGGTGGAGATNCCCGCCTGCTACGCCGCTGTTCGCATCCCGGTCGTGGACGACCCCGCAGGCCGGGCACGTCCACGACCGGACGGTCAGTGGTTTCGGCCCGTCCTTCACCCCGCACGCCGAACAGACCTGCGACAACGCAAACCACCGGTCGACCTTCACCACGGTCCGGCCGTACCGGGCGGCCTTGTACTCCAGCATCCCGACGAACCGCGACCAGCCAGCGTGGGACGGCTCCGCCTAGCATGGCCAGGCATCACCGACCAGAAGCAGCCCGATGCCTGTCCAGATCACGAAGGTGAAAATGTGACTTCACGAATCTCTCGTGGGGCATCCACGCCGCGAATCCGGTGAACGTCGCCGGTCTGCTGCTCGCTGCCGGGGCAGGACGGCGGATGGGACGCCCCAAGGCTCTGGTCGAGTTGGGCGGTGTGACGCTGGTCGAGCGGGGTGTCCGCCTGCTCACGGCGGGGGGNTGCCGGCCGGNCGTGGNCGTCACCNGCGCCGCCGCGGNCGAGGNGGGNATCGTCGTGCGACGCCTCGCCACCCGCCGGGTCGCCGGGCCGGCGCCCGCGGGCTGGGATGCGCCCGAGATCGGCCTGGAACCCACGGCCGGCCTGATACCGGAGGTTCGCCTGGTATCGGCCGCGCGGTGGACCGAGGGTGTCGGCGCGTCGCTGCGGGCCGGTCTCGCCGCCCTGGTCGGCACCGACACCGACGCCGTGGTTGTCACCCTGGTGGACCAACCTTCCCTCGGCGCGGCGGCGGTGCAACGTCTGATCTCCGCCGCGGCCGACCCGGGGTCGGCCCATCCGGCGATGACCGCCACCTACGGAGGCCGGCCGGCCCATCCCGTCCTGCTACGCCGCTCGGTCTGGCCCGAGGTGGCGGCTCTCGCGCGCGGCGAGGCCGGCGCCCGGGCGTGGCTGCGGGCCCACCCGGGAGAGGTCACCGGCGTGCCCTGCGACGGCACCGGCTCACCCGCCGACGTCAACACCCCCGCCGACCTCGAAACCCCCGCCGACCTCGAAACCCCCGCCGACCTCGCCAGCGGCGACACGCACACCCAGCCCGGGTAGAACGCTAAGGACCCATGAGTAGGAACACCGCCGCAACGACGTGAGAAACGGAAGAACAACAGCGAACCCCGGTATTCCAAGAAAGGATGACGCCCAACCGGGCCACCGGCAGTATCGGCGGCACGGGAACCGGCGCGGGGCACCATACCATCACCATCTGAGGCTGGCCGGACACCCGGGGATGGTGTCGGGCGCTGCGCGATGGGCTCGGCGGGAAACGTTACGCAGACCATCGTGCTGGTGGCGGGTCAGGGNCGGNCACGACGCTCGCTCGCGGAAAGGACGTCTCCGTGTCCGNCGCCCGCCATCGATCCCGCCGCAACAGATTTCGTGGTGGCGCGTCCCATCACGGCGCGTCCCGGTATGGCGGGTCCCGGGCCGGTGGCCGCGGCCGTGCCGTCACCGTCGGCCTGGGCATCGTCAGCGGCGCGGCGCTGCTTGTACTGGGCGCGTTGACCGCCACCGGGATCGGGTTCGCGGCCCGCGCCGCCTGGGATGCCGGATCGGCCGGGGAATGCGCGGACGGCGGCGAACGGGCCACCCTGACCATCACCACCGCGCCGGCACTCGCGGCGCCGATCAGCCGGCTCGCCGCCGACTTCGATCGTCAGCGCGCCGGTGCCGAGGGCTCGGCGGGCCCGTGCGTGACCCTCGCCGTGTCGGTGGTCGCCTCCGACCGGGTGCTCGACACGCTGTCCCGGCCGGAGTCGCCGGACTCCCCCGGGCCGCCCGACGTCTGGATCCCGGAGTCGGCCGACTGGCTGGAGCTGGGCCAGGAATCGGACCCGGTCACGGCGAAACTGCCGGCGAAGGCCACGACGATCGCGGGATCGCCCGTCGTCATCGCCATGCCGAGACTCATGGCACAGCGCCTCGGTTGGCCCGAACATCATGTGACCTGGGCCGAACTGGCCGCGGCCGCGGGCGAGGCCGATTTCTGGACCCACCGGGGCGAGCCCCAGTGGGGGGACTTCCGGTTCGCCATGGCCAATCCGGAGCACTCGGCCGCCGCGCTGCGGGCCGTCATCGCAACGGTGGGCGCCGCCCGCGGACTCACCGCGGCCGAGATGACCACCGGCACGTTCGACCAGGATCGCGCGGCCCAGCTCACCGTGCTCCGGCAGGAACGCTCCATCGACTGGCTGCCAGAGTATGACCAGCAACTCTTCGACTCGGTGCGCACCGGCGGCACGGAGAACGGCGCGGCCGGATCCGCTCCCTCGGCCTTCCCGGCTCTGGAGGCCGATGTCATCGCCTACAACCGGTCCCTGACAAGCCAGAACGGTAACCCCCCGACCACGACGCTGGTGGCGTCCTACCCCTCGGACGGGATGTTCACGGCGACGGTGCCGTACATCGTCCTGAAGAAGACGGCGAGCTCGTCGTCCCGGCGGGCCGCGGCGGACGCCTTCGCCGCGTTCCTGCGCGGGGACGCGGGCCGCGCGGCTCTCAGCGGAGCCGGTTTCCGCACACCCACCGAGCTGGCGGGCCACGATGACCCAGGCGGGCTGGCCGGGACGCTCAACGCGACCGACGGGGTGCGCTCCGTCCCGCCGAAGCTGGCGAGCACGGACGCCTCCGACAGCACGCTCGGCACGGCTCGGCGGTTCTTCCGCCATGCCCGTCAGCGTGGTGCCACCCTCGTGGCGCTCGACAGCTCCGGATCGATGGCCGAACCGGTCCCGGGCACCGACCCGTCAAGAACTCGGCTGCAGGCGGCCGTCGAGACCTCCCTGGCCGGCCTGCGCCTGTTCGCACCCGACAGCCAGGTCGGTCTCTGGCGGTTCTCCGGCGAGCAGGGCGCCCAGGGAGTCCAGGGCTACCGGGATCTCGTGCCGATGGCTGCGCTCAACGCACCCGGACGAGGCGGCACCCATCGGGACGAGCTGATCGCCGCGCAGGCCGGGATCGTCCCCGGCGGAGCCACCGATCTGTATGCCACCACGCTCGCGGCCTTCCGCTTCCTGACCCAGCACTACGTCCCCGGCCGGCTCAACCAGGTCGTCATCCTCACCGACGGTCGCGACACGAACCGGGGTGCGGCCGCGCCGAGCCTGGACAGCCTGATCGAACAGCTGCACGCCGAGTACGACCCGAAGCGGCCGGTCGCCATAATCATGATCGCCTACAGCAACGACGCCGACCTCACCGCGCTGTCGCGCATCGCCGCGGCGACCGCAGGACGCTCCTACCTCCGGCCGGACCCGAGCCAGGTGGTCGACATCTACCTCGACGCGCTCACCCGCGTCCGCCCCTGAAGCCACGCGCCCCTGAAACCGCGCCCCTGAAACCGCTCAGACGGGAACTCCGGCGGCACGCCGTCTGCCGGCTCGGGTCCGGCGCGGATCGGGACTCGCGGCGTCCGGGAACCTCCGCAGGTATTCGCGTTCGAGCTCCAGCATCCGTGCGGTGTGGGTCTCGAAGGCGTCCTCGCTCCCCGCGATGAAGGCATCGTGCCGGGTACGATGCAGGTGCCGCAGCTCTCGGACGAGATCGACGTCGGTCAGCTCCTGCGCGGGAATTCCAGCTGGTCGGTGCATCATGCCCTCGGTCTACCCATTCCGGCGGCGCGATTCCCGGCTGGCGGGAGGACCAGCAGGTTCGGCGGGATCGGAACATCCGGCCCCGGGCCGGGCGGTGGTACCGGATCCGGCGCGGGCTCGGGTGGCGTCGGCTCGGGACCGGGCAGAACAGGATCGGGGATCGGCGAGGGCGGCGAGGGCTCGGGTGGCGTCGGGCCGGGACCCGGCGGCGCGACCGTGACGATGACGGGATACGTGGTCTGCATCTGATTGCGGTGCCCGGATGGCCCTCTTCACACACCGGGACGACCAGATGCCCGCTCCTTCTGGTCAGGCGCTGGCAGACGCTGGTCGATCTGTGGCTGGCTCGCTACCGTTGCGCACTATGACCGGGCTGGTTGGATCGGCGGCTTCTTCCTGCGACGTCATCCAACGTACCGAGCAACGCATGTCCCGGATGGTCGGCTACACCCGAGCAGCCTGTGCGACGTTCGTGATCATCCCGCTCTTCGGCTGGGCTCGCCTGCGCCACCCGTGGATCGCCGTGCTGATCGTGGCTGCCGCGGCCGTCGAGGCATCCTGGTTCACCTGGCGGGTCTGGCGGCGGCCGGGCCGGCTGTCCCCCCGGTTGGTCCTGGCGGACGTCGCCTTCTGCGTGGCGCTGATGCTCGTCGGGTCCAGAGCCGCGCAACCCGACGAACGCAACAAGATCATGACTGAGCTCGTGCCGTTCAGCCTCGTCGCACCCGCGGGCATCGGCTTCGGCCTCGGGCTGACGCTGCTCGCGGTCGGTGCGGTGGCCGTCCTGATGGCGGCATGGAGCCTGGCCGTGCTGCCGGATGTCTCCCTCAAGCTCGGTTCGGACCTGCTGGGCTTCGCCCTGTGGTACGTCGTCGCCATGCTCATCGCCCGCGAGCTGCGCGCGCTCTGCGCGGCGACCGCGGCCGCCCAGGACGAGGCCGCGGCGGCCGGGCGGCTCGCGATCGAGCAGGAGAAGGAGGCCGAAAGCCTGCGCCAGCGTGAGATCACCCATCGGGAGATCCACGACTACCTGCTCCCCGTCGTCGATCATGTTGCCGCCGGTGGAGTGCCCTCACCGGCACTCGTCCGGGAGGCCCGGCGCGGGGCACAGCGGGCGCGTCGGATCATCATGGATCCACGCGGGATGGACCCGCGGGCCCTGGCCGTCGACGGCACGGCTTCACCGGACTCCACCCAGAACGGCCTCGAGGAGATGATGTCCGCGGTCGTGGACGCCTTGGCCGACGAGGGGCTCGCCCTGGTGCCCTTCGTGTCGATCAAGGGCGAACCGCCCGCGGAGGTCCGCGAGGCACTGGTGGCCGCGACGAGGGAGGCCCTGCGCAACGTGGTCCGACACTCCGCCAGCACCGACGAGGTCCACCTCTTCGTCGAGGGCGACGCGGATTCGGTGCTGGTGGTCGTCCGGGACAGGGGCGTGGGGTTCGATCCCGGCTCCGTCCGAGCGGGCGGGGGCATGACCGGAAGCTATTCCGCCCTGCGCCGGTATGGCGGGGAGACCCTGGTGACCGCCTGGCCGGGCGATGGGACGAAGGTGACCTTCCGCTGGCCCGCCGCCGAGCCGACCGGAGCCGGCGCGCCCGGGACCGGCCGATGAGCGTCGATCGCCGGCCGGTCTCGGTGGCGATCATCGACGATCATCCGATCGCCACCGAATCGCTGGCCGCCAGGTTCGCCGGCGCGGGGTTCTCCGTGCTGGCGCCGGCCCCGAGCCTGGAGACCTTCGACCGGGACACCACGCCCGGGATCGTGGTGTGCGACCTGCACCTGCCCGGGGTGTCCGGGGCCGCCGCCGTGGCCGACCTGCATCGACGCGGTCTTCGGGTGCTGGCGACCTCCGGGGTTGCGACACCGGACGAGGTCCTCGACGCGGTCGCCGCGCAGGCTCGCGGCTTCGTCGAGAAGACCGCCCCGGCCCAGCAGTTCGTGGCGGCGGTGACCGCCGTCGCCGGGGGTAGCTTCCACGTCTCCGCCCGCCTCGCCGGGTTTCTGCTGGAGGATGCGCACCGGCGACCGCTGTCCCGGGGCGAGATCGGCCCCGGGGAACGGAACCTGCTGCGCGGACTCGCCCAGGGCGACCTCATTGACGAGCTGCGCGGCGAGTGGGGAATGACCGCCGCCGCCGTGCACGACCTGCTCGATCGAATCTTCGACGCCGCCCGCCGACGGCGCCGCCTGCACCGGCCCTCCCCGCGGGAGGCCGAGGTGATGGTCCTCGTCGGTTGCCGGGGTATGTCCCACCGGGAAGCGGCGCGGGCGATGAACGTCAAGGCCAGTGTCGTCGCCGACTATCTGCGCACGGCGAAGGCGAAGTACGTGGCGAGCCATCCCGACGCCCCGGCGACGATCCCGCCCAGCACCGCGGCCGCCCTCTGGGCCCGCGAGCTCGGATTCGGCTGAGCCCCCNCGATTGAGGCCCCTTGATTTCGAGGGATTGCCCTGCGCCGGCTTCGGTCACACCCTCGTCAGGATGGGCGGGGGAGGCGGCGAGGATGAGGGTCATCCGCGGTCCTGTCGTCTCTGGGCGGCCTTCCGCGGGTCGTTCCTGGGACCGGAGGCGCTCCCCGTCGGCATGTGGCGGATCAGATCTCCCGACGTCGCGACGGCCCATCCGGCTGACCAACCGATCCCCGGTGACGGCACGAATCCCGAGGCGGACGGCCGTGAGATCCAGGCGGTGCACCGTGGGCACGCGATCTGGCTGGGTACCCCGGACGCGGATCTGTACCGGCTGGACGACTCGCGGTGGCTGCTGCGCAACAACCGGCGGGCCGCCGCACTCACCCGACGCCTGGTCGCCCGGGCCAGGCCCGTCACGGACGGCACGGCCGGGTCCGCCCACCTGCATCTCGTCACCGGCGATTCGCTCGCGGGCTACCTTCAGATCATCCGGCTCGGACCGGTGGTCGCCCGGCTGCGCACGATCCCGGGCGAGGGGTCCTCGCTACCGCGCACCGTGGCCGTTGATCTCGGCAAGCAGGCCGCCGAGCAGGTAGCCGGGCTGGCGGCAGCCATGGGCGACCTGCGTCGCGCGCCCTGGCGCCCCAGCCGATGGATTACCCGGACGGATCGGTAACGGCCGGGGATCATCCGCTTTCCCCCGATGATTGAGGGATGGTGTCGGCCCATCGGAACTACCAGGATCGAGGGTAGGGACCGCGCCGGTGCGACGGGTTCGGGCCGGATCGTCGGGGGGAGCGAGATGGCTTGGTGCCGAATCGGGGGCGCACCGGCGTGATTCCGCGGACTGTCGGTCGTCGGGGAAGGTCGGCAGTCCGCCTGTTCATACCGGCAAGCGCCGGCCGCCGCTGTCCGCACCGGTGAAAGCCGCCACGGGGGGCAACCGGTCACAAACATTCGGTCCCGGCGTTCGCCCCACTGATGAGGGTGTCGCTGGTGGCTTTGTCGACATCGCTACGATCTGCCCACTGGAAACGTGGACAGGGGGTGCTGTGGGCGAGCCGATCCTCGCCATCGACTACGGCACCTGCAGTGCCTCGGCCGCCTTGGCCGTCGACGGTCGCATCGAACCGGTGAAGGAGCCCGCGAGCGGCTCGGCGAGCTGGCCCGCGTCGGTCTTCGTGGATGGCGGCAGCCTGATCGTCGGCACGCTCGCCGAGCGGCGCAAGCGGATCTGGCCCGCGGCGTACCGCGGCGAGGTCAAGCGCGATCTGGCCCGGGACAGCGCCGTGTCACTCGACGGCCGCAGCTATCCGGCGCACGTGCTGGTGACCGCGGTGCTGTCCGCGCTGAAGGCCGAGGCCGAACAGCAGCTCGGTGGTGCGGCGCTGTCGCGGGCCGTCGTCACGATACCGGCGAGCTACGATCCCGCCGGCCCGCTGCGCCGGACGATGATCGCCGCAGCGGAGGCCGCCGGGTTCGTCGACGTGGACCTGCTCGCCGAGCCGGTCGCGGCGGCCTGGTCGCCGGTGGTCGGCGTCGCGCCCGAGCCCGGCTCGCTCATGCTCGTGTACGACCTGGGCGGCGGGACGTTCGAGGGGGCGCTGGTCGCGGTCGGTGAGGACGGCCGGCACGAGATGCTCTCCCACTCGGCTCTGCACGACTGCGGCGGCCGCGAACTCGACCAGATTCTGTTCGACGAGATCCTGGGGTTGTACGGGCCGGGGCTGGAACCGCTACTGAATCCGCCCGGGATCGGCGAGACGTTCCAGACCACGGCCAACCGGACCCGCCACGAGCTGCTCGACTTCGCCCGGGCAGTGAAACATCAACTCTCCGACATCGCCGTGGTGGAGGATGTTTTCAGCCCGGCCGGCCTGCTGGTCAGCATGCAGCGTGACCGGTTCGCCCAGCTCGCCTCCCCCATCCTGGCCCGCACGATGGCCTGCTGCCAGCACTTGCTGAAGTCCTCCGGTTACGGACCGGACAAGCTGAGTGGGGTGCTCCTCGTCGGTGGCAGCTCCCGGATCCCGGTCGTCACCGACATCCTCGAAGGTCGGCTNGGGGTCGNCNCCGACNGGCNGGGGCAGCAGATCTNCCNCCCCGCCGATCCCGAGCTCGCCGTGGTGCTCGGCGCCGCCGCCTGGGCAAGCTCGGTCTCCACCCGCCGGACCACCGCGGCGCGCCCGAATCCGGTCCTGCAACCGGCTCGCTGGGACATCCCCGGCGGGCGGGCGACGATGGTGCGCTGGCTCGTCGAGCCCGGGGAGCGCTTCGACGCGAGCGCCGTGCTGGCGCGGGTCCGCCTCACCGACGGTTCCCTGTTCGACCTGGCCGCCGAGGCGCCGGGTAGCCTCATCCACACCCACGCGGCACCCGGCACTCCGGTCCGCGACGCCGACTGGTTGGCGACCACACTTCCGTCCGGGCCGGTGCCGATGGGGTCGGCGGTGCCGGCGGACCTGCGCGGCTTCGAGCGCAGCAGCCGCCCGTCCCACCACGTCGAGGTCACCGCGCGGGCCACCCTCAAGGGACACGAACGCGACGTCACCTCGGCGGCCTTCTCCCCGGACGGCAAGCTGCTCGCCACCACCAGCAAGGACGGCACCCGGCTGTGGGACGTCGCCACCGGCCGAACGTCGGTCACACTCAGCGGACGCAAGAGCCTGGTCGTGCACGGCTGCGCCTTTTCCTCGGACGGCAAGCTGCTCGCCACCACCGGCAGCGACAAGACGGCCCGCATCTGGGACGTTGACGCCGCCCGCCAGACGGTGACCCTGACCGGGCACCGGGGACCCGTGTACGGCTGCGCCTTCTCCCCGGACGGCAGCCTGCTCGCCACGACCAGTACCGACCGCACCGTCCGGCTGTGGGGTTCGTCGACCGNGAAAAACCTTGCCACCCTCAACGGCCATCGCGGCTCGGTCTACGGCTGCGCCTTCTCCCCCGACGGCCGGCTGCTGGTCACCGCCGGCGCGGAGTCCACCCTGCTGTGGAACGTCACGGTTGGCGAGATCATCATGAGCCTGCCGGGGCACACGAACTTCGCCGGCGGATGCGCCTTCTCCCCCGACGGCCGGCTGCTCGCGACGAGCGGCAACGAGGGCACCCGGCTCACCGACGCCTCCAGCGGCACCACCGTGCTCACTCTGCCGGGTTCGGCGCAGAGCTGCGCCTTCTCCCCGGACGGCCACCTGCTGGCGACGGCGAGCACCGACGACACCGCGCAACTGTGGGACGTCGCGACCGGGTCCGCGATCGCCACCCTCACCGGGCACAGCAGCACGGTGATGAGCTGCGCGTTCGCCCCCTACGGCCTCCTGCTCGCCACCACCAGTACCGACATGACCGCTCGGCTCTGGGACATCATCTACACCCCCTGACGCTCCGGCCGTCCCGGCAGGCACAGCCGCCGCCCGGAGATCCCGGAACTCCCGGAGATCCCGGAACTCCCGGAGATCCCGGAACTCCCGGAGATCAGGTCGGAAAGACCGCGCCGTCCCGTGGCGGGCACTGCAGGCCGAGGTCGTCCAGCACCGCCTCGGGCGCGACGCCACACCCGACCTCGTAGGTACCGAGCTGGACCAGTTCCCACCCGGAGCCCGTGTGATGCAGTACACCCTCGGCCCGGTCGAGATCGGCCACGGTCGGGCGCAGCTCGGTCAGTGCCCAGCTCGGGTCGCTGGCGGCCAGGGTGGTTCCGGTGACCTCGTAGTTCTGCGGCGGAACATTCGCGGTGAACGAGCTCGTCCGGACCGCCTCGGCAATCGCGTCCGCATCCCCGGCCGACGGCGGGAAGGTGCCGGCGCCGCGAGCCACGGCAGCGACGACGCGGCTGGTTTCCCCGGGAACCGACGCCACTGAGGACGACCTGGAACAGGCAAACGCCGTACCCACGGTCACGACTCCCGCGGTGACCAGAGTTGCGGTGGGCAGTACCACCCGGCGCACGATACGGGGACGGTTACCGCGGACGGCGGACCGAGGACGACTGTGGCGAGCCATGCTGTGCACCTACCCAGTTTGCGCAGGTGAACCCCCTGAAGGGGGATACTCCGACGGTCAACCCGACGACAGATCACATCGTGATCTCGTTGAGATTCACCCATCCCTCACTACTCTCGCCCTCATTGGTCTCACCAAGATAAAATCTTGGCAAAATGTGGTGCAATACTTGATCGAGCGTGGTGTCCATCCCATCCAAGCCGTCGGGCCCGCCACCCCGGGAGAGGCTGCCATTCGAGGGGGTCCCGGTCGTCTCGTCGATGGACATCGCGGCGAGTGGCACGCCTACGATTCCGCGGCCCCGCCGGGCATTCACAGACCCGGCATTCACAGCAGGCTCACAGCAAGACCTCAGGTAACAGCCAGCCAAGGAGGCGAAGCTGACACCATGCAACCGGTGCGGGTCCTCGTGGTGGACGACGAGACAACACTGGCGGAGCTGCTGTCGATGGCGCTGCGCTACGAGGGGTGGGAAGTGCGCAGCGCCGCGGATGGTCGCGGAGCGCTGCGGCTCGCCCGCGACTTCCGGCCGGACGCGGTGGTTCTCGATATCATGCTGCCCGACATGGACGGCTTGGAGGTGCTTCGGCGCCTGCGGGCGGAGAGCCCGGACGTACCGGTGCTGTTTCTGACCGCCCGGGACGCCGTCGAGGACCGGGTGGCGGGGCTCACCGCCGGCGGCGACGACTACGTCACGAAGCCGTTCAGTCTCGAGGAGCTCGTCGCGCGGCTGCGCGGACTGATGCGCCGCGCCGCGCGCACCACCGAGGCGTTGCAGGGCGCCCGGCTCGTCGTCGGCGATCTCACGATGGACGAGGAGAGCCGGGAGGTGCAGCGCGCCGGCCAGCCGGTGCACCTCACCGCCACCGAGTTCGAGCTGCTGCGCTTCTTCATGCGCAACCCACGCCGGGTGCTCAGCAAGGCCCAGATCCTCGACCGGGTCTGGAACTACGACTTCGGCGGCCAGGCGAACGTCGTCGAGCTCTACGTCTCGTACCTGCGCAAGAAGATCGACGCCGGCCGCCCCCCGATGATCCACACGATGCGCGGGGCCGGGTACGTCCTGCGGCCGGCCGATCCGGCGCTGGCACCGAGGACCTCCGCCACCCCGTCATCGAGGGGCACCTCGCCGGGCCCGGCATGAGCTCCCCGGCTCACCGGGTCCGGATCGTGCCGGTCGCGCCCTCGCGCTGGTCACTGCGCACCCGGCTGCTCGCCCTACTGATGCTCCTGCTGGCGACCGTCTCGCTGGTGATCGTGTTCGTCACCGCCGTCGCGCTGCGAGGAGTCCTCGTCGACCAGCTCGACAGGCGGCTGCGGGAGGCCAGCGGGCGATGGGACCGGCCGGAACCCACCTTTCTCCAGAACCTCCCGTCCTTCCCGGCCCTGCCGGCCCTCCCGGCCCCGGCCGCCGCCGACTCCGCTGCCACCGCTGCCGCCGACTCCGCTGCCACCGACTCCGCTGCCACCGACTCCGCTGCCACCGCTGCCGCCGACTCCGCTGCCGCCGACCAGCCGTCCAGCCTCAGCCCGCAGCAGCTGCGGGTCCGCCGGTTCTTCCGTGGACCGGTCGATCCGGGAACGCTGGGAGCCGTCGTGGGCGAGGATGGAACCTACGGGGCCTTCATCGATACCGCCGGCGAGGGGAAGGAGCTGACCACCGCCGAGACCGCCGTCGTCGCGGGCATTCCCGCCTACCTGCGGCCGTATACCCGGGCGTTCGGCGATCAGGGTGACTATCGGCTCCTCGCGAGGACCACCCATGACGATATGATCGTCGTCACCGGGCTGCCGATGAAACAGGTGAACGCGACCCTCACCAGGATGACAATGATCGCTGGGGTGGTGGCGCTGGTGGGGGTCGCGGCCGCCGCGATCGCCGGCACGGCGATCGTCCGCGTCACGCTGCGACCGCTGCGGCGGGTCGCAGCGACGGCCTCCCGGGTCGCCGAGCTACCCCTCGACCGGGGTGAGGTGGCCCTGTCGGTGCGGGTGCCGCAGGTAGACACCGACCCGCGCACAGAGGTCGGCCAGGTCGGGGCGGCGCTCAACCGGATGCTCGGCCACATCGGTGCCGCGCTGGCCGCCCGCCACGCGAGCGAGATGCGGATGCGCNAGTTCCTCGCCGACGTCAGCCACGAACTGCGCACTCCGCTCGCGGCGATCAGCGGGTACGCCGAGCTGACCCGCCGGACCCGCGAGCACGTCCCCGCGGACGTCACCTACGCGATGAGCCGGGTCGAGTCCGAAAGCGCGCGGATGACGGCGCTGGTCTCCGACCTGCTGCTGCTCGCCCGGCTCGACTCCGGTCGGGACCTGGTCCGGGAACCGGTGGACGTCTCCCGGCTGATCGTCAACGCGGTCAACGACGCGCACGTGGCTGCCCCGGGCCACCGCTTCGCTCTCGACCTGCCCGAGGAGCCGGTCACGGTCNCCGGGGNCCCGGCCCGCCTGCACCAGGTTCTCGCGAACCTGCTGGCCAACGCCCGCACCCACACGCCGCCTGGCACCCAGGTCACGGCGAGCCTGACCGTGAGCGGCCCCACGGCGATCCTCGCGGTCGTGGACGACGGCCCGGGCATCCCTCCGGATCTGCTCCCCGAGGTCTTCCAACGCTTCGCGCGCGGCGACAGCTCGCGGTCCCGCGCCGCCGGTAGCACCGGGCTGGGGCTCGCCATCGTCGCCGCCGTCGTCGAGGCACATCACGGGCACGTGCGGGCCACGAGCGAGCCGGGACGCACCGCCTTCATGGTCGA
The DNA here is from genome assembly GCF_000733325.1 of Frankia sp. Allo2. Taxonomy (NCBI): domain Bacteria; kingdom Bacillati; phylum Actinomycetota; class Actinomycetes; order Frankiales; family Frankiaceae; genus Frankia; species Frankia sp. Allo2. The sequence continues at coordinate 23,194 of NZ_JPHT01000031.1, read as the reverse complement.
GCTGCCCCGATGCCTCCCCCCCTCGGAGACGGTCCCGTCCGAGCCTGCCCGCCTGACCGGCCCGACGCACCCCGACCGAGCTTCACAGCCTGCGCACAGGTAGATCACAAGAAGCCGAAAGGTCCGCGGTCGACAGTGATCCCCATGTCGCCCATACTCACCGACCCGGTGCCCCTCTCCGGAGGCGGTCGGGCCCCTGGACATCGGCGGCGCATGCCGTGGACCAGGGACCAGCCCCACCACGTGCCCTCCCCCGACGCCCCCACCGAGACCGGGCTCCCGGTCGGCGGCTCCGGTGGCCTCGTATCCGCCGAAGACGTATCCGCCGAGGACGCCCGCTGGGTCCGACCTGCACTGGTCACCCTGCTGGTGGGCACGGGTGTGCTCTACCTGTGGGGCCTCGGCGCGTCGGGGTGGGCGAACGCGTTCTACTCGGCCGCGGTCCAGGCCGGCTCGGTGAGCTGGAAGGCGTTCTTCTACGGTTCCTCGGACGCCGCCAACTCAATCACGGTCGACAAGCCGCCGGCCTCCCTGTGGGTCATGGCGCTGTCCGTCCGGATCTTCGGCCTCAGCGCCTGGAGCATCCTCGTGCCCCAGGCGCTGATGGGTGTCGCCACCGTCGGCCTGCTTTACCAGACCGTGCGGCGGCAGTTCTCCGCCGGTGCGGGCCTGCTCGCCGGCGCGGTGCTGGCCCTGACCCCGGTCGCGGCCCTGATGTTCCGGTTCAACAACCCGGACGCCCTGCTCGTGCTGCTCCTGGTCGCCGCGGCCTACGCGACGTTGCGGGCGATCGAGCAGGCGAGCACCCGCTGGCTGGTGTTCGCCGGGGTCCTGGTCAGCTTCGCCTTCCTGACGAAGCTGCTGCAGGCACTGCTCGTCGTCCCCGTCTTCGCGCTGGTGTACCTGGTGACCGCGCCGACCTCGTTCTGGCGGCGCGTCCGGCAGACCCTGGCCGCGGGGCTCGGACTGCTGATCCCCGCCGGCCTCTTCATCGCGATCGTGGAGCTCGTTCCGGCGTCCTCCCGCCCCTACATCGGGGGTTCACAGCACAACAGCCTGCTGGAGCTCACCCTCGGCTACAACGGACTCGGCCGACTTACCGGCAACGAGACCGGCAGCGTTGGCGGTGGCCGGGGCGGCCGGATGGGCGGCCTGCCGGAATCCATCGGGAACGGCGCGGCAGGCGCCGCTCCCGGCGGCGGCACGGTCATCTTCGGCCCCGGGGGTCCGGGCGGCCACGGGGGCGGCATGTGGGGCCAGGCCGGTTGGACCCGCATGTTCGGCTCGGAAGTCGGCGGTCAGATCTCCTGGCTGCTCCCGACGGCACTGATCCTGCTCGTCGCCGGCCTGTGGATCACCCGGCGCGCCCCGCGGACGAACCGCGCCCGCGCCGCCTTCCTTCTCTGGGGCGGCTGGCTGCTCGTCACCGGCATCGTCTTCAGCCAGATGAAGGGCATCTTCCACGCCTACTACACGGTGGCGCTCGCCCCGGCGGTCGGTGCCCTGGTGGGGATGGGCTGCGCGCTGCTCTGGCGTCATCGCCGGCATCCCGCCGCCGCCGTGGTCTCGGCTGCCACGATGGCCGCCACCGCCGCCTGGTGCTACACCCTGTTGAACCGCACCCCCCAGTGGCATCCATGGATCCGGTACGCCGTGCTCGTCGCCGGGATCATCGCGGCGCTCGGGTTCCTCGCGGCCATCCGACTGCCGCGGCGGGCCGCGCTCGGTGTCGCCACCGTGGCGCTGGTCGCCGGGCTCCTCGGACCCGGCTCGTATGCCATCGCCACCGCGGCGACCCCGCACACCGGCTCGATCCCGGCGGCGGGTCCCGCCGGCGCCGGCTTCGGCGGGCCGGGTGGCGGCCGCTTCTTCCGCATGGGCCAGGGCGGCCTGCAGGCCGGCCGTCAGCGGGGCTTCCCGCCGCGGGGGATGGGCCGCGGGGCACAGGGCGGCCCACAGGGTGGTGGAATCTTCCCCGGCGGGGCCTTCCCCGGCGATGGGCAGCAGATGCCCGGCGGCCAGGGCGGCATGCCCGGCCAGGCCGGTGGTGGTGCCGGGACCGGAACCACCACGCTGGGGAACGGGATCCTCGGCGGGCGGGAGAGCCGGGGCGGTGGCCCAGGCGGTCTACTCAGCGCCGTCACTCCCAGCAACACGATCGTGAAGCTGCTCAGGCAGAACGCGGACTCCTACACCTGGGTCGCCGCCGCGGTCGGTTCGAACAGCGCGGCCGGATACCAGCTCGCGACCCAGGACCCGGTCATGCCGGTCGGCGGATTCAACGGGAGCGACCCCTCGCCCACCCTGGCGCAGTTCAAGCAGTACGTCGCCGAAGGAAAGATCCACTACTTCATCGGCGGCGGCGGCTTCGGTCAGGCCAACGGCGGTAGCTCGTCCTCACGGGAGATCTCCAGCTGGGTGACGGAGAACTTCACCTCGAAGACGGTCGACGGCGTGACCCTCTACGACCTGACCGCACCGAAGACCGGCGCCACCACCGGCTCCACGACGGGCACCGGCGTCACTGCCTGACGCTGCGGTGGCCTGACGCGGACGGGCGTCCAGCCCGTGGGCCACGGGTGAACGCGACGCCCACCAGGATGCCGCGATCGCCGTCGCGATCCTCCTGGTGGGCGTCACCGCGTTGGCGCGATGCCTCACCGACGCGATGCCTCACAGTTATGGTTCCAATCCGCTCCGCACCACAACCACAACCACCGAGACGGTCCTCAGCCCGGCCGGCGCTCACAGCAGGCGCACAGCATCGGCACACGAGCGGCACAGCTCCCGAACCGAGGGTGGAGAGCATGACGATGACACGGATGCCTTCCTCGACGACCGTGATCTCCGGGACGACCGAGACCTCCGGGACGACCGTGATCTCCGGGATGACCGTGATGACCGGGACCTTCGAGACGACCGGGAGCACCGGAGAGAGCATTCCCGTTCAACATCATCAGCCCGGGTGGCTCGGGCCGGACGGCGGCCGTCCGCGCCCGGTGCTGGACGTCGTCATCCCCGTGTACAACGAGGAGAACGACCTCGCCCCCTGCGTNCGACGGCTGTACGCCCACCTGACCGGGACGTTCCCGTACCCCTTTCAGATCACGATCGCCGACAACGCCAGCACCGACGGCACCCTGGCCATCGCCCAGGCGTTGGAGAAGGAGCTCCCCGAGGTCGCCGCGATCCACCTCGAGGCCAAGGGCCGCGGCCGGGCACTGCGGGCGGCCTGGGGCCTCTCGCCCGCACCGGTCCTCGCCTACATGGACGTCGACCTGTCGACCGACCTCGCCGCGCTGCTGCCCCTGGTGGCTCCGCTCATCAGCGGCCACTCGGATCTCGCTATCGGCACCCGGCTCTCCCCCGCCTCCCGGGTCGTGCGGGGACCGCGCCGGGAGGTGATCTCCCGCTGCTACAACCTGATCCTCCGCAGGACCCTGGCGGCCCGGTTCTCCGACGCGCAGTGCGGCTTCAAGGCGATCCGCGCCGACGCCGCGGCGGGCCTGCTACCCCTGGTGGAGGATAGCGGCTGGTTCTTCGACACCGAACTGCTCGTCCTGGCCGAACGGGCCGGGATGCGCATCCACGAGGTCCCGGTCGACTGGATCGATGATCCGGACAGCCGCGTCGACGTCCTCGCCACGGCCATCGCCGACCTGANGGGTGTGGTCCGCCTCTTGCGGGCGTTCGGCAGCGGAAAGCTGCCGCTCGCCAAGCTGCACCAGGAGTTCGGCCGAGGTCCGCTCACCGCCGGCCACGCCGAGGAGGGCAAGGTCGTCGAGGTCCCGGGGGTACCGAAGGGACTCGCCGGTCAGCTCCTGCGATTCGCCGCGATCGGGGTCGCCAGCACGCTGTCCTATCTGGTGCTCTTCGTCCTGCTGCGGACAGTCACCGGGGCGCAGATCGCGAACCTGCTGTCGCTGCTTCTCACGGCGGTCGCGAACACCGCGGCGAACCGGCGGCTGACCTTCGGTCTCACCGGTCCGCGGCGCGCCGGTCGCCACCATCTGCAGGGCCTGGTGGTGTTCGCCGTCGGCCTCGGCCTGACCAGCGGTTCGCTCGCGCTCCTGCACGCGGCGAGCACGAACCCCGGCCGCGGCCTCGAACTCTCCGTGCTGGTGCTGGCGAACCTGGCCTCCACGGTCATCCGGTTCCTTCTGCTACGCGCCTGGGTTTTCCGCCCGGACCGGGAGGCGAGGAACGTGGCCGGGATGCCCCCGGCCACGACACCCCCGCGGAGGCGGGCCCCGACCGGCGAGATCAGGAACGCAGAGTAAGCAGCAGGTCGCCGACCTCGACGGAGTCGCCGCTGGAGCGGACGAGCTCCACGACGGTCCCGCCCACCGGGCTGGTCACCGCGGCCTCCATCTTCATCGCCTCCACCACCGCCAGCCGCTGGCCCTTCGTCACCGTGTCGCCCACCGCGACGCTGAACGTGACGATGCCCGGCAGCCCGGCGCCCACCTGGTTCGGATCGGCGGCGTCCGCCCGACGGGCCGCCGTGGTGGTGGCCGTGATGGACGCGTCCCGGACCCGCACCGGCCGGGGCTGGCCGTTGACCCGCAGGTACAGGGTGCGCATCGCGGAGTCGTCCGGTTCGGAGAGCGTCTCCAGCTCCACGATGATCTCTACCCCGGGCTCCAGGGTGACGGTGAGCGGAACGCCAGGCCGCAGCCCGTACAAAAAGCCGTCGGTCGGGACCACGGAGGAGTCCCCGTAGGCGTCCACCGCCCGCAGATAGTCCTTCCACGGGCCGGGGAAGAGCAGCCTGGACAGGGCCACCCGCCGGGCCCCCGGGAAGGAGAGCTCGTCGGCGTCCGCCGCGTCGAGGTCGACGGACGGCGGCGACGGACGGCGCCCGGCCAGCGCCCGTTCCCGGAACGGTTCGGCGAAGCCTGCCGGCGGCGTGCCGAGTTCACCCGCGAGGTAGCCGAGCACGCTGGCCGGCAGGTCGAACTCCTCGGGATGCGCACGCAACCGGTCCACGTCGACGGATCCGCCGGCGATGAACAGAGCCAGGTCACCGACGACCTTGCTGGTCGGCGTCACCTTGATGGGCTTGCCGAGCAGCTCGTTGGCGATCGCGTAGCACTCGGTGACCTCGGCCCACCGGTCCCCCAGTCCCAGCGCGATCGCCTGCTGACGCAGGTTCGTCAGCTGGCCGCCGGGAATCTCGTGCCGGTACACGGCCCCGGTCGGGGCCCGCAGCCCCGCCTCGAACGGGGCGTAGAGGTCGCGCACAGCCTCCCAGTACGGCTCCATCGCGGACAGCGCGGACAGCGCGATGCCGGTCGCCCGGGGAGTGTGGTCGGTCGCCGCCACCAGCGCGGACATGTTGACCTGGCTGGTGCCGCCGGACATCGGCGCGGCGGCGGCATCCACCGCGTCCACCCCGGCCGCGGACGCCGCGAGCAGGGTGGCGAGCTGGCCGCCCGCGGTGTCGTGGGTATGCAGGTGGACGGGCCGGTCGAAACGCTCCCGCAGGGCCGTCACCAGCGTGGCCGCCGCCGCCGGGCGCAGCAGTCCCGCCATGTCCTTCACGGCAAGCACATGCACACCCGTCTCGACGAGCTCTTCGGCGAGGCGCAGGTAGTAGTCGAGGGTGTAGATCCGCTCCGCCGGGTCGGAGAGGTCACCGGTGTAGCAGAGCGTCCCTTCGGCGATCGCCCCGGTACCGAGCACCGCCTCGATCGCCGGGCGCATCTGCTCGATGTCGTTCAGCGCATCGAAGATCCGGAAGATGTCGACGCCGGTCGCCGCGGCCTCGGCGACGAACGCCCGGACGACGTCGTCCGGGTAGGGGGTGTACCCGACCGCGTTGCGCCCCCGCAGCAGCATCTGCAGGCAGATGTTCGGCGCGGCCTGGCGCAGCGCGGCGAGCCGCTCCCACGGATCCTCCGCGAGAAAGCGCAGCGCGACATCGTAGGTCGCCCCGCCCCAGGCCTCCAGGCTCAGCAGGTTCGGCGTCAGCGCGGCGTACGACGGGGCGGCCGCCAGGATGTCGAAGCTGCGCAGCCTCGTGGCCAGCAGCGACTGGTGGGCGTCACGCAGGGTGGTGTCGGTGACGGCCAGCGCCTCCTGGGCGCGCAGCCACGCCGCCCAGCCCGCCGGCCCGAGCTCCGTCAGCAGCTGCCGGGATCCCGCCGGCGGCTGCGTGCCGCCGGACGCCGTGCCGCCGGACGCCGCCACCTGCGCGGGCGCGGGCGGCAGCAACTCCCGGGGGTCGGTCAGGGCGACCGCCGGGCGCGGGAATCCGTTCACCGTGCTCTCGGCGAGGCGAGCCAGCAGCCGGCTGGTCGGGTCCGCCCCCTTGCCGGGAGCGAGCAGCTCCGGCCGTTCATCGATGAACGACGTGCTCACCCCGCCGGCGAGGAAGCCGGGGTCAGCGAGGAGCCGCACCAGGAAGTCGATGTTCGTGCGCACCCCGCGGACCCGGAACTCGTTCAGCGCCCGCCGGGCGCGCCGCGCCGCCTTCTCCAGCGTGTTACCCCGGGTCGTCAGCTTCACCAGCAACGAGTCGAAGTACGGGCTGACTTCGGCCCCCGGGTACGTGGCGCCGTCGAGGCGCACCCCCGGACCGCCGGGTGACTGGTAGAAGCTGATCGTCCCGATGTCGGGCCGGAAGCCATCCGAGGGATCCTCGGTGGTGACCCGGCACTGGATGGCGGTGCTGCGCAGGACGATCTGTTCCTGGGTGAGGTTGAGGCCGGCCAGGCTCTCCCCATCAGCGATCCGCAGCTGCGCCGCGACCAGATCAACCCCGGTGACCTCCTCGGTGACCGTGTGCTCGACCTGGATCCGGGGATTCATCTCCATGAACGTGTACCGGTCGTCGGCGCCGAGAAGAAACTCGACCGTGCCCGCATTGACATAGCCGACATGCCGGGCGAACCGCACCGCGTCGGCGCAGATGCTCGCCCGGACCGCCTCGTCGAGCTGCNGCGCCGGGGCGATCTCCACGACCTTCTGGTGCCGGCGCTGCACCGAGCAGTCCCGCTCGTACAGATGGATGATGTTGCCGTAGGCGTCGGCCAGGATCTGGACCTCGATGTGGCGCGGCCGGTCCACCGCCTGCTCCAGGAAGATCGTGCCGTCCCCGAAGGCGGCGGCGGCCTCCCGGGACGCGCTCGCCNCCGCGTCGGCGAGGTCGGNGGGGCGTTCCACCCGCCGCAGGCCGCGCCCCCCACCACCGGCGGAGGCCTTGACGAACAGCGGGAAGCCGACCTCCTCGGCGGCGGCGAGCGCCCCGGCGCCCTCCGGCAGCGGCACCGAGGCGCGCAGCACCGGCAGCCCGGCGGCCAGCGCGGCGTCCCGGGCGGCGACCTTGTCTCCGGTCAGCCGCAGGACCGCCGGGGGCGGTCCGACGAAGGTGACGCCGGCGGTGGCGCACGCATCGGCGAGCACCGCCGACTCCGACAGGAAGCCGTAGCCGGGGTGCAGCGCGTCGGCCTCCGCCTGCTTGGCCACGGTGAGCAGGGCATCGATGTCCAGGTATCCGCGCACCGGGTGCCCGGGGCCACCGATCTCGTAGGCCTCGGACGCCTTTGTCCGGTGCAGCGCGGAAACGTCTTCGGGCGTGTAGACCGCCACCGTGCGCAGGCCCAGTTCCTGAGCGGCTCGGAAAACACGGACGGCGATCTCGCTACGATTTGCAACCAGTACCTTACGCACACGCGCCTCCTCGGACGGGTGCGCATCATTGTGGGGTGTGCAGGCCCCTACGTGCCAAAGTAACGTCTCAAGGGCCACCTTCGACAGATGGGCATAACGTCGGGACCCATGACGGCCCGTATCGTAGTGTTCGGCGCGACCGGTTACACCGGCCGGCTGGTGACCGCGGAACTCGTGGCTGCCGGGCACCGACCTGTCCTCGCCGGCCGCACGGAGACCAGGGTCCGTGCCCTCGCCGCCGCCTACGACGGCCTGGAGACCACCGTGGCTGACGCGGCCGACGTGGTTGACGCGGCCGACGTGGTTGACGCGGCCGACGTGGTTGACGCGGCCGACCGGACGGAGGCTCGGGACGCGGCCGGCGGCGCGTCGCTGGCCCGCCTGCTCGGGCTCGGCACCGGGGACGTGCTCGTCTCCACGGTGGGCCCGTTCCGCCGGTTCGGGCGACCGGTCGTGGCGGCGGCGGCCGCGGTCGGCGCGCACTACCTGGACTGTTCCGGGGAGGGCGCGTTCCTGCGGCACGTCTTCACCGAGGTCGGCCCGCGAGCGGCGGCGTCCGGGGCGGCGTTGATCCCCGGCGCCGGCTTCGACTTCGTCCCCGGCAACCTCGCCGGAGCACTGGCCCTGCAGGCGGCCGGCGGCGAAGCCCGCCGCCTCGACGTCGGCTACCTCGTCATGGGCGCTCTCGGGATGAGCAGCGGAACGCGGGCGACCCTGCTGGCCGCGCTGACCGAGCCCGTCATCGTGCTGCGCGGCGGCGTCCTGGTCGAGCGCCCGCTCGCCCGCGAGGTGCGGTCCTTCCGGTCGTCCGGCAAGGTCACCGGCGGGTCGGGCGGCAGGCGGGGNCACCCNGCGGNGCTGTGGTCGGGNGGGGNGCCGTTCACCCTGCCCCGGCTCGCACCGGCGCTGACCGACGTCGCGACGTACATCGGCGGCGTCGACCGCGGCATCCGCGTGGGGCAGGCACTGTCGTTCCCCCTGTCCGGGCTGCGTCGTTTCCCGCCGAGCCGGGCGCTGCTGGCCGCCGCCGCCCGGTCCGCCCTGCGGACGACCGGCCGCGGACCGGACCGGGCGGCGCGGGCCCGCGCCGGGGCGCAGGTGTTCGCGCTCGCCCGGGACGCCGCCGGCCGGGAACTCGCCACCGTGCGGCTGGAAGGTCGCGACCCCTATGCCTTCACCGCTCGGATCATGGCATGGATGGCGGGACATCTCGCCGCGGGCACCGTCGCCCGCGCCGGCGCGCTTGGCCCGGTCGACGCCTTCGGCGTCGAGGACCTGGAGCGGGCCGCCGCCGCGGCCGGACTGCGCCGGGTGGGCTGATACCCGGTCAGCACCGCCGGCAGGTCAGTACCGCCAGCGGGTCGCCGCGACGACGGCGGCCGGGGCGGCCTCGGCGAACCGGTCAATCTCCGCGCGCCGGACGGCGGCGACCGTGTCGTGCAGCTCCCGTCCCAGGGCGCGGTGCAACACCTCGTCGACCTCGAAGGCGGCGACCGCCTCGCCCAGGCTGGTGGGCAGGCGCCGGATGCCGCGGCGGGCCCGTTCGGCGGGGTCGAGCGAGGCCGGGNCAACGTCCACCGGCTCCGGCAACGTGGCCGCCGCCGCTAGCCCCGCCTGCCCGGCGGCCAGCAGACCGGCCACCAGAAGGTAAGGATTCGCGGTGAGGTCGAAGGATTTCACCTCCAGGTTCGCCGCCTGGCCGACCGCGGCCGGCGGCCCGGGGATCATACGCAATGCGGCCTCCCGGTTCTCCCGACCCCAGCAGGCGTGGACACCCGCCCACGTCGATGGCACCAGTCGCAGGTAGGAGGCGACGCTCGGGGCGCCGAGAGCCATCAGCGCCGGCAGCCGGCCGAGGATCCCGGCGGCGAACGCCTCCCCGGCAGCGGTCAGTCCGAGCGGCCCGTTGCCACCCGCCATGAGGTTGATCCGGCCCGGGCGGGCGGAGCCCCCACCGGTCCGGGCCAGGCCACCTGGGTACGGGCCGTCCGGGTACGGGCCGTCCGGGTACGGGCCGCCGGAGTTCGCCCCGCCCGGGCCTCCGCCCGAGGCCGTGGGCCGGGGCGGGGCCGGCGGCCGGTCGGGATCGTCGCTCCACAGGCTCAGATGCACGTGGCCGCCGTTGCCCACGTTGTCGACGAGAACCTTGGGGGCGAACGAGACGCGCAGGCCATGGCGCCTGCTGACGCCGNGCACCGTCTCCTTGACCAGCACGCATGTGTCGGCGGCGCCGAGGGGATCCTGCGCGGCGACGGACACCTCGAACTGACCGGCCGCGTACTCGGGATGGATCTGCTCGACGACCAGCCCCTCCTCGGTGAGCGCGGTGACCACATCCCGCAGGTAGTCACCGAGTTCGGCCACCCTGATCATCCCGTACGCCGGCCCGGAAGCGGCCGGGGCGAACTCGTCGGAACCGGCCGGGGAAACGGCCCATTCGACCTCGAACGCCATCATCGCCGTCAGGCCGTGCTCGGCGAGCAGGGCCGTCTGGAGGCGGACGAGTTCCCGGCCGTCCTGCGGGTGCGGTCGGCCGTCCTGGTCGCGACGGTCGGCGGGGGCCCAGGCCCAGCCGGGCTGGGCGGCGAGGGGTGTCAGCCGCTCAAGGTCGGGATGCAGCCGCAGATCCCCGACGGGACCCCCGGCGTAGCGCCCTGTCGTGATCGAGTCATCGGCGCCGAACACGTCGAACACCGGCGACACGCCGACGCCCCACACCGCCGCCGCGTCGAGTCGGCCGATCGGCACCCCCTTCATCCGAGTGATGCCGCTGTTGTCGACGTAGGTCACCGCAACACAGACGACGCCGCGTACCTCCAGGTTCGTCGCCGCATGCCGGGCCGCCGAGGCGAGCCGATCACGCCTACGATCCTCTCCGGCGATGATCCGAGGGGCGAACTCGTCCAACGCAGGCTCGTTCATCCTCACCTTCCCCACGGGTCTCCCCTGTCCCCATGGTCGCGCGTACGCCTGCCGGACGCCGGGCGGGGCGCACGGCACGGCGGCGCCTCACTCTCCCGCGATGTTACGGAGAGCGACAAAATTCGGCCGGATCGAAGGAGAAGCCAGCTGTTCATAACAAGCGCTCCGAGCGTTGTCCACAGTTGCCGCCGACGCAAGAAGAGATGAAAACACGGCAACATCATCGACTTTCGGAACGACTGTCCCCAGGAAGCCAGGAGTAATCCACAAGTTATCCACAGGGCCGCCGTGGACTTGGGGATGACCGAGTGTGTCCAGTACGGTCAGGCATGACCCCACCTTCCAGGGGGGATCATCGATGGGTGGGCCGCCCGGTGGAACCGTTCGTAGATCACGAGCTCGTCGACCATCACTGCCATGGTCTGGTCGGCCGCGATCTGACTCGCCCGGAATTCGAAAGCATGATCACTGAGGCGGAACACCCCGGACCACCGGGGACGACGCTGTTCGACAGCCAGATCGGCTTCGCCCTGCGGCGCTGGTGCGCGCCGGTGCTCGACCTGCCGGCGCATGCCGCGCCGGAAGACTACCTCGAACGCCGGGCGGAGCTTGGCCACGCCGAGGTGCACCGGCGGCTGCTGCGTGCCTGCGGGATCACCACGTTCTGCGTTGACGCCGGNTTCCAACCGGAGCCGCTGACCAGCGCCGCGGAGCTGGCCGAGCTCGCCGGCGGACGCGGCGTGGACGTGGTGCGGTTGGAGCGGGTCGCCGAGCAGGCCGCGGTCGACGTCATCACCGGGCAGATCGGCATGACCCACCTCGCCGACACCGTGCGGGCCCGGCTCGAGTCCACCCGCCCCACCATGGTCGCGGTGAAGTCGGTCGCGGCCTACCGCGGCGGCCTGGAGCTGCCCGCACAGCGACCGACCGACCGCGAGGTCGCCGCCGCCGCTCGCGGCTGGATCCACGAGATCCGCGCCGGCGCCCCGATCCGGCTGACCGACCCCACCCTGCATGCCTTCCTCATCTGGTGCGGGGTCGACGCGCGGCTCCCCATCCAGATCCACGTCGGATACGGGGACAGCGACATCGACCTGCGCCGGGGCAACCCACTGCTACTCACCGGCCTGCTGCGGGCGATAGCACCGACCGAGGTCAGTGTGCTGCTGCTGCATTGCTACCCGTTCCACCGGGAGGCTGGCTACCTGGCCCAGGTGTTCNCGAACATCTACCTTGACCTCGGGCTCGCCATCCACAACTGCGGCCGCGGCTCGGCCGGCCTGCTCGCGCAGGCACTCGAACTCGCCCCGTTCGGCAAGTTCCTCTTCTCCACCGACGCCTTCGCGCTCGGCGAGCTGTACCTGCTCGGGGCCGTCCTGTTCCGGCGTGGGCTGTCGGCGTTCCTCGCGGCGGGCGTCGCCGACGACGCCTGGACCGCGGCGGACGCCAAGCGGGTCGCCCGGCTCATCTGCGCGGACAACGCCCGCCGCGTCTACAACCTGTACAACCCGCCCTGACCAGCACGGGCGGCTAGGCGGTCAGCCTGCGGCGGCCGGCGGGCAGAGGCAGAACGGGTGACCGACCGGGTCGAGAAGCACCCGCCACCGGTCCCCGCCCGGCTGGAACTCGGCCTGCCTCGCCCCGAGGCCTTCCGCCAGGGCGATGGCGGCCGTCAGGCCGGCGACCCGGAAATCCAGGTGGAACTGCTGCGGGGCGTCCTGGTCCGGCCAGCGCGGCGGCTGGTAGCCCGCCACCCGCTGGAAACCGATCATGATCTCGGTCCCCGGTGGGGTGAGGTATGCCCAGGCCCCCTCGTCGTCGGCGCCGGCGACGCCCCAGCCGGTCAACGTGCCGTAGAAGGTCGCGAGCTCCTTCGCGTCCGGACAGTCGAGCATCAGTCCGGCCCAGGTCACCGCCGCGTCACTCGCGAAGCCAGCACTTGCGGACCCAGCCGCCGCACCGGTAGCGGCCGTGTCCCCGGTCCTGTCCACNCCCGTCTCCCGAGCCGGGTCCGTTCCCGCCATGGCGATCTCCTTCGCGTTCCGGTGTCGATGCGTCGGATCCCATCCTCGAAGCCATACCTGACTTCTCCTGGCAGGTATGGCCCGGGGAGAATCGGGCATGCGTGCCAGCCGGCTCCTCTCCGTCCTGCTGCTGTTGCAGACCCGTGGGCGGCTCACGGCGCGTGAGATCGCCGACGAGCTCGAGGTCTCCGTGCGGACGGTCTACCGGGATCTGGAGTCCCTCGCCGAGGCCGGGGTTCCGGTGCTGGCAGACCGCGGTGCCACCGGCGGGTACCGGCTGCTCGACGGCTTCCGCACCCGGCTGACCGGGTTGACCTCCGGCGAGGCCGACTCCCTGTTCCTCGCCGGCATGCCGGCGGCCGCCGGCGAGCTGGGGCTCGGCACGATGCTCGCGGCGGCGGAACTGAAGCTGATGGCGGCGCTGCCCGAGCAGCTGCGCGAACGGGCCGGCCGGGTGCGGGAGCGCTTCCATCTCGACGCGCCCGGCTGGTTCCGGGCCACCGAGGACACGCCGCTGCTGACCGAGGTGGCAGCGGCGGTGTGGGAGCAGCGCCGCGTCCGGGTCACCTACCGGCGTTGGCGGGCCCCCCGCGAGATCATCCGCCACCTCGAACCGCTCGGCGTGGTCCTCAAAGGCGGCACCTGGTACCTGGTCGCCAACGTCGCACACGGCACCCAGGGCGTAGGCCTGGCCGAGGACGCTGGCAGCACCCGAGACCCTGACGGCACCCGAGCCGCAGGCGCCACCGAGAGTGCGGACGGCAGCGGAGGCACGGAACCGGCGGGCGGGCCGGCCACTCTGCCCCGGGTGTACCGGGTCGCGAAGATCCTCAGCCTTGAGACGACCACCGAGACGTTCGAACGGCCGCATAGCTTCGACCTCGGCGCCTACTGGGCCGGCTGGACGGCCCGCTACGAATCCGAGGTCTACCGGACGCGGGCGACCGTGCGGCTTTCCCCGACCGGCGTGACGATGGCCCCCTTCCGGCTACCCCCGGCGGTCGCCCGCGCCGTCCGGGAGACGGCGAGCGCACCGGAGGAGGACGGCTGGGTACGCGCGGTCGTGCCGATCGAGTCCGTCCGGCACGCCGAGCGCGAGCTGCTCGTACTCGGCCCGGATCTGGAGGTGCTCCACCCCCCGGAGCTACGCGAGGCGGTGACGCGCGCCGTGGGCGCGCTCGCCGCGCTATACGGCGCACCGGCGCCGGGCAACGACGGAAGTCGCAGGCCCGTCGCCGGGAACCACAACCTGCCGGCACCCTGACTGTACGCTCTGTACGCGACAGCATGCCCTCCAGATAGGCGCGGGCCTGCTCCCTGGCCGTATCAGTGCTGAAGACCGATTCGCCGGAAAGAGACCACATAGAGATCACTACGACTGTAGTACTACGGCACACGAAGATGATGTCCGTTACCGGCTCCACGATGCCGCCTCCGGCACCGGCACCGGCAGCAGGAACCGGAAGACCGTGCCGGCGCCGACGGCACTGGACACCTCGACCCGGCCGCCGTGGGCGGCGGCGGTCGCCGCGACGATGGACAGCCCCAATCCGTTGCCACCATGCCCCCGGGCCCGGCTGTCCGCGGCCCGGTAGAAGCGGTCGAACACGTGCTCGGCGACCTCCGGTGGTATGCCCGGCCCGTGGTCGATGACGTGAAGCTCCGCGCCCCCGGGGGTCCCGGGGCCGGCGGGGCCGGTCGGCGCGGCGTCCGCTGGCAGCGCCTGCAGCCACACCTCGATCGGCGTCTCGGGCGGGGTGTGGACGCGGGCGTTGGTCAGGAGGTTGCCGGCGAGCTGGCGCAGCGCGTTCTCGTCGCCGAGGACGACGCAGCTCGCCGGGAGCTCGGCGCTCACCGGGCGCTCGGGGGCCGCGACCCGCAGGTCGGCGACGGCGTCGCGGACGAGCCCGGCGAGGTCGATCCCGGCCCGCCGCATCGGTCGCTGCTCGTCGAGGTGGGCCAGGTACAGCAGGTCGTCGACAAGGGTGCTCATTCGGGCGGCCTCCTCCTGGACCCGGCGTAGCGCGTCATCCGCGTCGACCGCCGTCACCATTCCGCCGCGCAGCAGATCGGCGTAGCCGCGGATCGAGGTCAACGGCGTCCGCAGCTCGTGGGAGGCGTCGGCGGCGAAGCGGCGGAGCTGCTCCTGGGATGTGACCCGGGCGGCGAACGCGGCCTGGATCTGGCCGAGCATCGTGTTGAGGGCCGTGGCGAGCTGACCGGTCTCCGAACGGGCCGACCCCGCCGGCACCCGCCGGTCGAGATCCCCCCCGGCGATCGCCGACGCGGTGGAGATCATCTGACGCAGTGGGCGCAGGCCACGGGTCAGCCACACCCAGGCGAGCACGGCGATCGCGGCAAGCACCGTGAGACCCACCGCAACTTCGATCATCACCAGTCGGTGGACCGTCTCCGTGACCGGCTTCAGCGGCAGCGCGACGAGGACCCGCGGCCCGCGCGGACTGTCCCGGACGACCGCTCGGTACCGCTCCCGGTCGGCGATGACGGTGAACGGTGTGGCACCCCGGTCCCCGGCGGCGTCCAGCAGGGGCGTGGCCGGCGGCGTGGGAGTCACCGAACCCGCGATGCGCAGCACCGTCCCGTCCGTCCGCCGGATCTCCACCAGGTAGTCGGTCGGCGCCACGGCCCGCTCCACCCCGGCCCGGCCCAGCGCCTCCCACCGGGACAGATAGACAGCGGCCGGCAGGCCGCCCAGCACCCGCGCGCGGGTGAGCTGCTGGTCGATCCGGTCGTCCAGGTAGGCACGCAGCGCGAACACGCTCGCCCCACCCACGATGACCAGTCCCAGTGCGGTCAGCGCGATCAGGCCGGACATCAGCTTCAGGCGGAGCGTCACCGGTTGGACCCCGCCACCGGAAGGCGCAGCACGTAGCCAAAACCGCGCTGGGTGTGGATGAGGGACGGGCCGTGCCGGCCGAGCTTGCGCCGCAGGTAGCTGACGTACTGGTCCACGATGGTCGACTCGCCCCCGTAGTCGTAGCTCCACACCGCGTCGAGGATCTGGGTCCTGGACAGCACCCGGTTAGGGTTGGTCAGGAAGTACCGCAGCAGGGAGAACTCCGTCGGCGACAGGTCGATCGGCTCCCCGGCGCGGCGGACGAGATGGGCGTCCGGGTCAAGTTCCACGTCGGCGAACCGCAGCGGGGACGGCGGCGCGGGTGCCGGTTCGGCCGGCGGAGGTGACGTCCGGCGCAGCACGGCCCGGACCCGGGCGAGGAGCTCGTCGACGGCAAACGGCTTGGTGACGTAGTCGTCGCCGCCGTAGGTGAGGCCGGCGATCTTGTCCCGGTGAGCGTTGCGCGCGCTCAGGTAGACGACGGGTACCGGGTGCCCGTCCGCGCGCAACCTCCGGCAGATCTCGAAGCCGTCGATGTCGGGCAGCATCACATCAAGGATCATCAGATCCGGCCGGGCCGCGACGGCCAACTCAAGCGCCGCCCGACCGGTGGTCGCGGTCAGGACGTCGAAACCATGGAAACGTAACGCCATCCGCAGCAGATCGACGATGTTCGGCTCATCGTCGACGACCAGCACACGCGGGGCAGTGGACATGTCCGGCTCCCTGGACGCGACCTCGATGCGGCGGGNGGNCGGCGATGCGAACGGCGATGCCGGCATCGTCCGCATCGAGTTCATCCGAGCATCATGAGAGTTCGGTGTGAGCCGGATGCCGACCGGGCGCGCCGGGACTGTCCGCCCGGGCCTCCTCGCCGGGCCTGGCGAGGAGGCCCGGTCCCGCAGCGGGACTGCCTCGGCGGAACAGTTCCACGCTCGGTAATCCACACCCGCGGGACATGGTTAACACATGATCCCTCTGGAACAGTTCCCCAATGAAATCACTCACGGACATCGACCTGATACGCGATCTGGAGCCCGTCGCCGAGGCCAACCTGAACCGGCATCTCGGCGTCGCTGCCGAATGGATGCCGCACGAGTACGTACCCTGGGGCGAGGGCCGCGACTTCGACAGCCTCCCCTGGGAGCCCGGGCAGTCGAAGCTTTCGCAGATCGCGCAGATCGCGTTCGAGGTCAACCTGCTGACCGAGGACAACCTGCCCAGCTACCACCGAGAGATCGCGGACGCGTTCGGCCAGGACGGCGCCTGGGGAAGCTGGGTGCACCGGTGGACCGCCGAAGAGGGGCGCCACTCCATAGCAATGCGCGACTACCTCCTGGTCACCCGGGCGGTGGNCCCGATCGCCCTCGAACGCAACCGCATGTACCAGATGGGCAAGGGCTACGACAGCCGGAACAAGTCCCCGCTGGAGGCAACGGTGTACGTCTCCTTCCAGGAACTGGCGACCCGGGTGAGCCACCGCAACACCGGCCGTTTCTGCGGGGAACCGATCGCCGAGAAGCTGCTCACGCGGGTGGCGACGGACGAGAACCTGCACATGATCTTCTATCGGAACGTGATCGCGGGGGCGCTGGAGCTCGACCCCTCGCGTACTGTGGTGGCCATCCGCGACGAGCTCGTCAACTTCCAGATGCCCGGCACCGGCATCCGTGACTTCGGCCGCAAGGCGATCCAGATCGCCCGGGCCGGCATCTACAACCTGCGCATCCACCACGACGACGTGGTGTTGCCGGTCCTGCGTCACTGGCGGTTCTTCGACCTGGAGGGCCTGAATGGCGAGGCTGAGAAGGCCCGCGAGGAGGTCTCCGCCTTCGTCACCGGGCTCGACGCCCTCGCGACGCAGCAGGAAGCGAAGCTGGCGCGGACCACGGAACGTGCCACCCGGCGAGCCAAGGCGCTGGCCTCGGCCTAACGCATAACCTGCATAACCCGGAAAACCCGGAAAACCCGGGATGGTCTCACTGTCCGTAGCGTCCCTACCGGGTGGCGAGGTGTTCGCAGATCGTGTCGACACCAGTCTCCCGGTCCACCACCAGCCACGGGGAGACCCAACTCCGGGCCGCCAGCTCCTCGTACATCCGCGCGCACCGCTCCTGCAGCCCGTCGTCGGATTCGAAGGTGTCCAGCGCCCGCCCCCGGTCGGCCCCGGCGCGGGCGAGCGTACCCGCCCGCGCCGTCCCCACCGGGATCCGCAGCAGGACCTGGAGATCGGGCACCGGCAGCGCGAGCGCGCCGAGTTCCAGCTCGGCGATCCAGGCGGGAAAGCTCTCCCGCTCGGTGGCCGGCAGCCGCGCCGCGCCGTACGCCGCGTTCGACGCCACGTAACGATCGATGATCATCAGATCGTGCGTACGGACGAGAGCGTCGAGTTCGGGACGGGAGTTGGCCCGGTCGAGCGCGAACATCATCGCGCTCGCCCGGGGGGAGGCCGCGAGCGGCGCAAGCCGCGGATCGCCGGCCAGCAGGCCACGCACCGCCGGGCCGAGGGGCTCGGTCGCATAGCGGGGATAGGCGAGCGTCGCGACGCTGCGGCCGGCGGCGGTGAGGCGGGCGACCAGCCGCCCGGTCAGCGTGTTCTTGCCCGCGCCGTCAACGCCTTCGATCGCGAGGATCATCCTCCTGGCACCTCCCCGCCACCGGCCGTCGTGAGCCCTCGGGCCGCGACGGCCACCCTCAGGCCGCAGCGTAACCGTAACAAGGAGACAATCCGTAACAAGGGCATCGCAAGGACACGTCGAAACCGGTCGACCACCGGCCGGGCGCTTCCTCCTCCCGGCTGCGTCCCGGCTCCCGGCTGCGTCCCGGCCCGTACGCCGGATACGTCCAGTGGCGGATGTCGGCACGACGGCGGCTCGCTACCGTCGGAGAGATGGTAGAGGCCAGGCGCGGCATCTTCCCGGTGATCGGTGACCTCCTGTTCACCGCGTTCACCGCGGCGGCGTTGCTCCGCGGTTCCGGGGAGGTTGGTGCCGACCAGGTGCCCCCCTCCCGGCCGTTGGATGCCTTCGCCTACGTGCTGCTCGCCCTGCTGGCCGCCGCCATCCCCCTGCGCCGCCGGGCTCCGTTGGCCATGCTGATGGCCACGAGCCTGCTCCTCGGCGGCTACCTCGGCACCGGCTACCCGCACGGCCCCGCCTTCTTTCCCGTGATCGTGTCCGGGCTCGCGGTCGGGCTGCGCCACGACCAGCGGACGACGAGCCGAGCCGTGGGGGTCTGCGTTCTGCTGATCTTCCTCGGCTCGGTCGTCGCGCTACTGCGGGGATATGCCGACGGCGGCTGGAAGTTCGGCATCACGATGATCGGGACGGTCGCGTCCTGCACCGTCCCCGCCTTCGTGGGCGCCCTGATCAGACTCAACCGCATCGCCTCTGCGCAGGCCAAGGAGGAGGCGACCCGCCGCCGGATCGAACAGGAACGGCTGCGGATGGCTCGCGAGGTCCACGACGTCGTGGGCCACAGCCGGTCCATTATCTCCCTACAGGCCGCGGTGGCGCTGCATGTGCTGGACCGGCGTCCCGAGCAGGCCCAGGTGGCCCTGGAGGCCATCCGCCGGACGAGCGTCGACGCGCTGGACGAGCTGCGGGCCACCCTGGCGCTCACCCGGGCCGGCCGGCGGGCGGACCCGGCGGCGGCCGCGGACTCCGTCACCGCCGCCGCCAGCGCCGCCGCCACCACCAGCGCCGCCGCCGCGTCCTCGACGGATACCCGGGAGGGGGGACCGGCAGGGCCCGCGAGGCGCCTGACGAGCCGCCCAGGACCCCGTTGACGGGACTCGGCCGACTCCCGAGCCTGCTGCGCGAGGTCCGGCTCTGCGGGGTGCCCGTCGAGCTCGTCACGCAGGGAGACTCCCAGGATCTCACGGGCCTGCCGGCGGACCTCGATCTGGCGGCCTACCGCATCATTCAGGAGTCGCTGACCAACGTGCTCCGGCACGGGGAGCCGAACGGAGTACGGGTGCGCGTCACCATGGGGATCATCGACGGCCGGCTCGTCGTCGACGTCACCGACCAGCCGGGCACGGCCGCGGAGCTCGGCGGAAGCCTCACCGCCGGACCGGTCCGGGCCGGCGGTTGGCAGGTCCGGGCCGAGCTTCCGGTGCATACCGGCGGCGGCCGGACGTTCCCCAGCTGGGTGACCCGCTCGTGATCCGGGTGGCGGTGGCCGACGACCAGCCGCTGGTGCGGCTCGGGCTGCGGGTACTCATCGAGACCGAGGACGATCTGGAGCTCGTCGGCGAGGCCGAGGACGGTCGGGCCGCGGTCGAACTCGTCCGCGCCACCCGACCCGACGTCGTGCTGCTCGACATCCGCATGCCGGTCCTCGACGGGCTGGCGGCGCTGCGGACGATCGTCGAGGATCCCGACCTGGCCGCTACCCGGGTCGTCATGGTCACCACCTTTGAGCTGGACGAATACGTCTTCGAGGCGTTGCGGGGCGGCGCCTCGGGCTTCGTGCTCAAGGACACCGAGGCCGCCGACCTGCTGCGAGCGATCCGGGTCGTCGCCGCGGGCGAGTCTCTGCTCTCCCCGACGGTGACCCGACTCGTCATCGAGACCTTCGCCCGCCGGCCAGCCGCCGTCGCCGCCCCGGACCTGCGCGGGCTGACCGTGCGGGAACGCGAGGTGATGAGCCTCGTCGGCCACGGGCTGTCCAACGACGAGATCGCCGCCCGACTGGTGATCAGTCCGGCGACGGCCCGCACCCACGTGAGCCGGGTGATGGTGAAACTGGCGGCGCGGGACCGGGCCCAGCTCGCCGTCCTGGCCCACCAGGCCGGCCTCGTCTGAGCCGGCTGGGCGTACCCGGTGCTGCGTCACATTGCGTACGACGATGCCGCCGCTGGACGGACGACGTGAGGGGGCGGCCACACCAGTCTGATTCCCATGATGACAACCACTGGCGGGCCCGGTTCGCCATCACCCGGCGCCNCCCGGCCCGGCACCACCCGGCCGGTACCTGAGACAGACCGGCCGGCCGCCGTCGACGTCCAGGGNCTGACCAAGCGTTACGGGCGCCGGACCGTCGTCACCGGTCTCGACCTCACGATTCCCGAGGGGGTCGTCGCCGGATTCGTCGGGCCCAACGGGGCCGGCAAGCCCGCAACTGAAGTAGCTGATTGCTCTATTTGATCTACCGCCGGGCGGTCCCCTACGCGCGGAGCACCGGGAGTCAGCCTCCAGTGGATCTAGCCCGTCAGCATGACGGGAGCCGGGGGCCATGTGTCGTGTCTCTCGCGCGGCTCCGAAAGTCGTCATGGGGTCTGGCCGATTTCGGGCCTCAGAAAGTCAATCCCGGGCCTACGAACTTGCGGGACGTCCTGAGCAGTCGGTGGGAATTCTTGCGGGCCTCTGCTACGCTCCGCATCGGAGGTGACGGCATGCCCGACATAATGCCTGGTGACAGGATTGCCCAGATACGGCGTAGGCGCTCTCTCTCACAGGAAGAGCTAGCCGCACGCTCTGGTGTCAGCGTCGCCGTAATCAGAAAGCTAGAGCAGAATCGACGGGCGGGGGCTCGAATAGAAACGCTTCATGCGTTGGCCCGTGGTCTGAACGTTAAGACCTCTGAGCTTTTCGATAACGGCGAATCTGTGGCGCCGCGGGACTCTCTTCAGGAACCTAGTCTCTGGGCACTGCGGAAGACGCTAATGCCTTCGTCGGATAGCCTGAATTCTGCCCCCGCCAGCGAACCACCCGCGCTAGACGAAATTGGCAAAACCTTGGCTCGGGCGGGGCGCGCTTACAACAGTTCTCGCTATCAGCTCGCCGCTACAGAGCTGCCCGGGATACTCGATGCGGCACAAGTAGCAGTGTCGCACTATGACGGCGACGATGAACTAACCGCATTGCGCTATCTGGCTCAGGCGTACCGCCTTGCAGGGGCCGTACTCATCTACCTTCGACACGAAGACCTCGGCTATTGGTCTGTGATGAAGGCAAAGGAGACGTCATCCCGTGCGGGTAGCGAAATCCTAGATGCGACCGCCACCGGCGTGCTGTCATGGTATCTACTAAGACAAAGGCGCTTCGATGAAGCGGAAGAAATCGCGGTACGCGCTGCCGAAAACATCGAACCTTCGATGACCAAGGCCACACCTCAGCATCTCTCGGTGTGGGGAACATTGCTTCTTCGAGGTAGTAGCGCGGCATCCCGAAATAACCGGCCTGATACATCGCACGAACTGATCCAACTTGCTCGCATGGCGGCTGTTCGGGTCGAGACCGACAGGATAGATTACGGGCCGCATGCATGGATCTCTTTCGGGCCGACTGTGGTCGAGACGGCATCCGTTGAAAACACTCTTATAGGTGGCGATCCGTCTCTAGCACTCCACCTGGCTCGGTCCGTCCGACCATCGAAGAAGATGTCTTCGGGTAGGTGGTCTCGCCATCTACTGACCGTGGCCGAAGCGCAGGTCTCTACGCATAATTACCCGGGTGCAACGAGAACTCTGGTGAGCATCCGAAAGTCTGCTCCCGAATGGCTGAGAAATCAACGGACGGCGCATTCATTGGTCGGCACATTGTTGGATGCTACCGGCGTCCGCACCGCAAAGAGTAGTGGCCTTAGCGAGATGGCCGACTTCATGGACCTCCGACCATGACAATATCCCTGGTCGCAACGATTCGAGATCAGCCGTCCCACACTTTCGAGAGTCTTCACCGGTTGTAAGCATCCTGCAACTGGACAACGCCGTACCTCCGCCCGAAGTCCTCAAGGTTCCGGGCGGGTACGGCGAGAACGGTCGACGTCGCGGCCAGTCGGACGCGCAGCGAAGCTAGATCGGAAACGGCGCGATTGTTACGAATCCGGATTGACTAGTTGTCGCACGAGGGAGGGTCCGGGAAATTCTGCCGGTATAGCGTCCATGAGGGTCTCATCGGCAGACTGGCCGAGCCAATACCCGGACTGTCGCCGTTCCCCGATCTTCCGGAATCCGGCCTTCTCGTAGGCGCGGATTGCTCCTGTGTTCGGGGTCAGCACCGACAGGTAGACGCATCGAAGATTGGAAATATGAAAGGCGTAATCGAGTGTTAGGCGGGTAGCTTCGGTTCCTATACCTTTGCCTCGGCTGGACGGGTTGAGCTGGATTATAAACTCGCCGGTCCGTACGTGATGATCGATGAGTACGGCAGTGGTCCCCACAGGGGTTGGCGGGGTTGTCGTTATGTCGTAGACGGTGAATCGTAGTTGATCGTCGGTACCTCGTGCCTGATGCTGGACTCCTTCTCGCCGGTTTTCGAGTGAGTCCGGAGTCTGACGACCGTATCCGACCAATACACTCGGGTCTTGTTCCCACTCCCAATACAGCTCGACCAGACTGGCGGAGAAGGGGCCTAGTCCCAATGCCACTTCCACTATTTGGATCTTGGCTGGCTGTGGTGTGTCGGTTCGGGTGGATCTGCCGGGTTGACGGCATGATCCTGGGCTGTGACGGACACGGGTAGCCAGCTGACGGACTGGATNTCGTTGGGGGTCCTGACGTCGTTCGTCTCGCGGGACGCGGTTGATGGGGCGATCGAGGCGACCGGGAGAGGTGCCCGGCGTTCCGACACGACGATCCCGCCGCGGGTCGCGGTCTACTTCGTGATGGCGCTCGCGTTGTTCGCGGACGACGACTACGAGGCGGTCGCGTGCCGGCTCGCCGCCACCCTGGACGATCTCGATGTGGTGGGGCCGCGGTGGGAACCGACCT
>NZ_JPHT01000030.1:0-58627 GCF_000733325.1 Frankia sp. Allo2 | reverse complement strand
GCGTGGACAGGCCCGCGCCGACGAGCATCCCGCACACCGTGCGCCGCCCGCCGGTGGCGAGCATCCCCACGACGAGCGCCCGGAACGTCCGGAACGACGGCGCGGTGAAACACGGCCGGAAACCCTCCAGCAGCACCGCCAGAGAAACCGGTATCGTCACGTCCGGGAGCATCGGCGTCCAACTTTCGGGTTGGTACAGGAAACGCTGATGCTCCCGCCACCAGCCCCTCGCGCTGGCCNTCCACCCCTCCGCCACGCACCGCGATACCACCGGCAGGCACCAGGGAATCATCCACCCGAAAGCAATCGGGAAAATTATCCAGCCGTTGCCAGACACTGATCTGGATCAAGAAAACTGCGAAACTCTAGTTATTGAATCACAATAGGGCAGCCGTGTCCAGATNCTAAGATTCCTATTAGTAGCAACATCCCTACCGCGCATCCTCGCCAGCGTCGCTGGACAGGTGATCGTCGAGCTTGCGCAATGCACCTTGCTTCTCCGCCATCGGAGCCTGTCAATCCCGATGAGACATCAGGCTGCTTGGTTCGTGGGTAGCGCCTCCTCGGTCTCGATGATCGCTGGGGGCTGGTTGATCCACGCCTCGGTCGGCAGCGCGGGTGGGGTCGGCCGGCGACGATCACGACTCCGGGGGTGCGCCCCTGGGACAGCAGCAGCAGCAGCGCCGCCCCGATCCGCTTCTTGAGTTCCCGGTCGTATCAGGCGATCTGGCGGAGGTCATTACCGTAGTCGAAGATGATCCGCATGCGTGCGCCCAACGCCCGGGCGTATCGGCTCAGGGTTGCCACCTCGTTCACGTCCAGATCACCGTTTTCGATCTGGCTTATCCGGCCAGGTGAGACGCCCATCAGATCGGCGACCTGACGCTGTGTCAAACCAAGGCGCTTGCGCTCCTCGGCCAGGTGGTAGGCGCTGGCCCACGCCTCCGTACGCGCTCGTTCCACGGCGAGTGCCGCGTCATCGCCGTCATGGAGCTCGGCGCGGATGTCCTCCCAGTCATGGAACTCGGTCATGANCCCTCCCGCCGTTTCCGTTCGACGGCCAGCCAGCCGTCGTAGACAACCTCTGCCGCAGGAATCGCAGCCCTGTACCAGTGCGACCAGTCGCCGGCCTTGTTCCCCGCGACCAGCAGCACGGCCTGCGACCATGGATCGAACACGAAGATCACTCGGATGGCCACCTCGCGGCCCGACCGCGGTCGGAGCTCCTTGAGGTTGCTGATCGTTGATCCCTTGAGGGTGTCGACCAGCGGGCGCCCGAGCGCCGGCCCGGCCTCGGCGAGCATGTCGATTGCCGCGTTGACGGATCGGTAGCTGTCCGGCTCCTCCCGGCGCAGCGAACGCAGCCACTCTCGCACCTCGGAGGTGGCCTTGATCGTCCACCGGGCGGGCGTTGCGGCCATTGGTCAACTATAGCTCAAGCTAAACATGGATCCGGGTGAGTGCAGGTGACGATTGATCGAATATTTCCAATCAACACCACTGAGCTCTGGTCGCCGACAGTATGATCGCGTGTGTGATCCGCAACCGTGCTGGTGGGGGTGTTTGTGGTGCGTTGCCGAGCGCACCCTGCTTGACCTGCGGTTTTTCTCCTATTCGATCTTCTTGTGACCTGTCGGGTGTGCGCGGGGTGTGCGCGGCCCGAGTGGGTGGAGTGCGGGGGACGAGTCGGGCGGCGCCTTCGGCGGCTTCCCGGGCGAGTTCTTCCAGGACCGAGGTGTAGGTGTTGACCGTCACCTCGTGGCTGGAGTGGCCGAGGGTCTCCTGGATGACCTTCAGGTCCGCGCCGCCGCCGTGCATGAGGGTGGCGGCGACGTGCCGGGCATCGTGAAGGCGGATCGGGGGTACCCCGGCTCTCGCGATCTGGTCCTGGAACTCGGCGGAGACGGCGGCGGGATGCAGAGGATCGCCGTCGAGGGTCGTGAACACCGGTCCTGAGGGGTCCCAGTCGAGGCCCATGGCGCGGCGCTCGTCGTGCTGCCGTTCCCGATGACGGTTAGAACTCCTCGACAGTGAGGTCGTCGAGGAGCAGTTCCCGCACTCCCGCGTCGGTCTTGGGCCTGGTGCGCTGCACCTTCCAGCCGACGACGACGAGCTGCCACTGGATGAGGATCTTCTTTTGGTCGAGGTCGACGTCCGGCCAGTTCAGAGCGCATGTCTCTTCACGGCGCGGCCCTCTGTAGGTCACGAGGTGATAGTGAAGCGATCCCGGCGGGTAGGCACGGATGTTCCCGCAGCCGCGGTCGAGGGTGAACACGATCCGGTTCTCGGCAACCGCAGCAGCGAGCACCNCCGGATCGGAGCGGCCCGACAGGTTCTCCGCAAGCACGGTATCGGCATCGATCCCGTGCTTGGCGAGTCGCTCGGCAAGGGAGACCGGGAGACCCTCGTCCAGCTTGACCTTCACGGCGCGGTACGAAGCGGCACGAGATCCTCCCGCGCCAGACGCGCCCCGTAGGCAGCGGCCGCACGGATCCCCGACACGGTCAGCGACGGGTACTCCGCGATGATCTCACCGTCGGACATACCGTCGGCAAGGCAGTCGAGCACGACACTCACCGGCACCCGGGTCCCCCGGATACACGCCTGCCCATGACCGACTGTCGGGTCGGCCACGACGAGCGCCAGAAGATCTTCCGCCATGCCTCCCAGTATGCTCCCGGATCTCAGCGTCGAGCGCCCGTCACGTGGTCCAAGCCGTGGCACGAGTGACAGCCAAGTTGACAGCCAAGCCGCTGGACGCGGGTGGACGTCGACGGATACCGGTGGACGGAACGCTCATGGTCAGCAGACAGGGCGGACGTTGACAGACGTCGACGGAAGATCCAAATCTAACTACGGATCAGAAGGTTGGGGGTTCGAGTCCCTCGGCGGTTGCAACGCGTCGGTGTTCGGGCGGTTCGACGTCTGCGAGCCGGCGGGCCAGGCGCTGTTCGGCGCGGGCGAGTGCCTCGTCGCGTGCCGGGAGTACCTGGTGGGCGCCGAGGCGTGCAGGTCTGGCGGAGCGGGGCGTCGCTGGTGGCGAACGCGCAGGGCCGCCGCCGCCCGCAGACCGAGCAGACCGCTTCCGGGAGTGTGAAGCAGTTCACGCAGATGTCGGGCTGGTCGTCGTGCGCGCGCAGACCGGCACCGCCGCGGTAATCACGTCGGCGGGCAGCGACGGGTCGGCGGCCGCGACCGCGGCGGNCACCNCCNCCCNGCGGGCCGCCGCCGTCGCGAGCCGTGACGCCCAGGGGCTGGTCATGACCCGACCCCCGGGCCGGGGATGGCGGTGATGTCGGCGCGCCGGGGCCGGCCCCAATAGGGCTCGACCAGGTCTCCGGGCGCGCAGCCGAGGATGTCGCAGAGCGCGGCGAGTGTGGCCAGCGACAGCCGCTCCGGGATGCCGGTCACCAACCGGTAGACCTGCTCGCGGGAGAGCCGGACACCCCGCTCGGCGAGCAGCGGGACCAGCGCCGTCGTCGCGAACAGCCCACGCTCGGCCATCAGCTTCCGCAGATGCCAGTGGTAGCCGACCTGCGCGCTTCAGTCGGTGGCCAACAGCCCATTCAGTCGCGACAGCGTGGGTTCGTCCGGCACGGTGGAGCTGCCGCCCGCCCAGGCGCCGATGCGCGGCCGCAGCCACTCCCGGAGCTCGACCGCGGCGACGGCGATGCGGTCGAGCTCCTCGGATCCGAACCGGGCAGGCAGCGCCTCTCGTTCGGCCGTGCCGACAAGCCCCGTGAGCTGGAGCCAGCGCAGGTAGCTCCAGCCATCGGCGATCAACTCGATCGGGCCGTCCGCCGAGAAGGCGAGGCTGTTGACGAAGTCCAGCACCGGATGATCGCCCAACCCGATCAGCACGTCCGGGTTCATCGGAGACCTCCCCTCGAGCCGATCACCCAAATAACCACTCCACTTCCTCTTGAGAGGTTACTCCCTCGTCAAAGTAATCGTCTTAGATATCTTTTTTAGATAGCTTTTATGGACCACCGGGGCCGCTGCGCCCGCTGAGCCCCCTGCGCCCGACGGGGCCCGCCGCTGACCGGCGGAAGCCCGTCGGGACGGTCGGTCAGGAGTTGGCCACGTCGGTCAGGAGTTGGCCACGGCGGTCAGGAGTTGGCCACGGCGGTCAGGAGTTGGCCACCGGAAGGTAGATCCGATTGCCGGCGGCGTTGAACTCGGCGGCCTTCTCGCGCAGGCCGGCGGTGACCGCCTCGTCGCCGGCCGGGTCCGCGCCATGCCCGGCCGGGTCCAGCCCGTCCCCGCCCGCGTGTGCCCGCACCTGGTGGGAAATCTTCATCGAGCAGAAGTGCGGGCCGCACATCGAACAGAAGTGCGCCGACTTCGCGGCCGGGGCCGGCAGCGTCTCGTCGTGGAACGCGCGTGCGGTGTCGGGGTCGAGCGCGAGGTGGAACTGGTCGGCCCAGCGGAATTCGAACCGGGCGTCCGACAGGGCGTCATCCCAGGCCTGCGCGCCGGGATGCCCCTTAGCGAGGTCGGCGGCGTGCGCGGCGATCTTGTAGGCGATAACGCCGGCCTTGACGTCGTCCCGGTCGGGCAGGCCGAGATGCTCCTTCGGGGTGACGTAACAGAGCATGGCGGTACCGGCCCATCCGATCATCGCCGCCCCGATCGCGGAGGTGATGTGGTCGTAGCCGGGGGCGATGTCGGTGGTCAGCGGCCCGAGGGTGTAGAACGGCGCGTCGTGGCACAGCTCCCGCTGCAGCTGCACGTTCTCCTCGATCTTGTTCATGGGCACGTGCCCGGGTCCCTCGATCATCACCTGGACGTCGTGCTCCCACGCCACCTGCGTCAACTCGCCCAGGGTGGCGAGCTCGGCGAGCTGGGCCTCATCGTTCGCGTCCGCGATGGACCCGGGCCGCAGGCCGTCGCCCAGAGAGAACGTGACGTCGTACGCGGCGAAGATCTCGCACAGCTCGGCGAAGTGGGTGTAGAGGAAGTTCTCCTCGTGATGGGCCAGGCACCAGGAGGCCAGGATCGAGCCGCCGCGCGAGACGATCCCGGTCCTGCGCCGCGCGGTCAGCGGCACGTAGCGCAGCAGCACCCCCGCGTGGACCGTCATGTAGTCCACACCCTGCTCGCACTGCTCGATCACGGTGTCCCGGTAGACCTCCCAGGACAGCTTCTCCGGCCGGCCACCGACCTTCTCCAACGCCTGGTAGATCGGCACGGTCCCGACCGGCACCGGCGCGTTACGGATGATCCACTCACGGGTCAGGGCGATGTCCGACCCGGTCGAGAGGTCCATCACGGTGTCCGCGCCCCAGCGGGTCGCCCACACCATCTTCTCGACCTCCTCCTCGATCGAGGAGGTAACGGCCGAGTTGCCGAGGTTCGCATTGATCTTCACGAGAAACGCACGGCCGATCGCCATCGGCTCGGACTCGGGATGGTTCACGTTCGCCGGCAGCACGGCCCGCCCCGCGGCGATCTCCGCCCGCACCGTCTCGACGGGAAGACCCTCCCGCAGGGCGACGAACTCCATCTCCCGAGTGATCTGACCGCGGCGGGCGTAGCCCAGCTGGGTTATGGAAGGCCGTCCCGGCACCGCCCGACGGGGCACTCGCACCCGCCCGTCGAGATCCGTCCCGCCGAGACCGAGCGGCCCAGAACCGGGCGTCCCAGAACCGGGCGTCCCAGAACCGGGCGTCCCAGAACCGAGCGTCCCAGGACCCGATGTCCCGGTCCCGGGAACGGTCCGCCGCTCATCCGGCGCGGTGTCGCCACGCTGGGCGATCCAGCTGTCCCGCGTCGCCGGCAGACCCCGGCGCACATCGATCGTCACCCCCGGATCGGTATATGGACCGGAGGTGTCGTACACCACGACGGTGTCACCCGTGGTCAGCACGATCTCCCGCATCGGCACCCGCAGATCGGGATCCGCTCCGACCAGCCAGGTCTTGCGGCTGCCCGTCAGCGGACCCGTCGAGACCGCCGTCATCCCCGCGGCCGAGACGGACGACGAGGAGGACGAGGACGAGACGGACGGGGAGGATGCGGCGGACGACAAGGATGAGGTGGACGGGGACGAGGTGACGGCCTTCGAGGTGGACGAGGACGAACGGTCGGTACGCGACACCATGTAAGACTCCCTACGCCGGCATTACCCGGACAGGTTCCTGCGGTCGGCGGCCCCAGCCGCCCTCTCAGCCCCTTGGCGGAGCTCCCGCGATCAACTTCGACGCTTGTCGACAGTAAGACACCGCCGGCCCGCTCGCCACCCCTTCCGGTTCATCCGACGCATGCCCTACACCATCGGGCGACGTGAAGAGCCCTGTTCCGCCGGACCCCGGTTTCTCTGCGTGGCGGGGAACGCCGGACCAGCTCAGCGGTCCGGGGCCGCCGCCGGCCCGGAACTCCCGCCCAGGTAGGCCGTCTCGATGAGCTCGGGATGCGCGATGAGATCCGCCGCGCTCGCCGACAGCGCGATCCGGCCCCGGTCGAGAACGTAGCCACGGTCGGCCACCTGCAACGCGAGCGAGACGAACTGCTCGACCAGCAGCACGCCGGTCGACGTCTCGAGGGCGATCGTGCGCAGCAGGGCGAGCAGCTGCGGCGCAATCCCGGGTGCCAGGCCGAACGACAGCTCGTCCACCAGCAGCAGACGCGGTCTGCGCACCAGAGCGACGGCCAACGCGAGCCGTTGCCGCTCGCCCCCGGACAGTTCTCCGGCCGACCGGTCGAGCAGGCCGCGCAGCACCGGGAACCAGTCCAACACCCGCCCGATCTCGCCGGATGAGCGCCGGCCGGCCGCCAGGCGCAGGTTCTCGCGGACGGTCAACCGCCCGAGTGATCCTCGTCCCTGCGGTACGACCGCCATCCCCCGGCGGGCGAGTGTGCTCGGCGCGGCCCGGCGCGACCGGTCATCGAGGACCTTGACCCGTCCCCTCGACGGCGTCAGCAGCCCCGCCGCCGTGCGGATCAGCGTCGTCTTGCCCGCGCCGTTCGCTCCGAGCAGCGCCACGATCTCCCCGGCACCGACGGTGAGCGACACGTCCCGGAGCACCGGAACTCCGTCGTATCCGCTCGTGACCCGGTCGAGTACGAGCAGATCGCCCCCGCCTCGGCCGGGGGCCGGCGCCGGGGTGGAGGCGGGCACGGAGTCGAGAGCAGGCACGGAGTCGAGAGCAGGCACGGAGTCGAGAGCAGGCACGGAGTCGAGAGCAGACACGGAGTCGAGAGCAGACACGGAGTCGAGAGCAGAGGCCGAGCCGGGCCCGGGTCCCGGGGCGGTCCCGGCGCGGTCGCCGCCGTCGGGCCCACCACCGCCCAGATAGGCAGCGCGGACCGCCGGATCGGCGCGCACCTCGGCGGATCGACCGCGCGCGACGACGCGGCCCCCGTCCAGGACGAGGACGTGGTCGCATACGTCGAAGACGAGCTTCACGTCGTGGNCAACGAGCAGCACGGCGATGCCGTCGGCGGCGATGCGGCGCAGCCGGTCGGCGAGCGTCCGGCGGGCGGCCGGGNCGAGACCCGCGGCCGGTTCGTCCAGCAGCAGGACCTTCGGCCTGGCGACGAGGGCGCGGCCGAGAGCCACCGAGGACCGCTCGTCGTGGGAGAGCGTCGACGGCAGGCGATCGGCGATCGTGGCGAGCCCGAGCGACCGGGCCGGATCTGGCCCGGTCGCGGGTCCGGGTGCCCGGGGCGTGACGACGGCCAGGTTCTCCCCGACCTCCAGACTGTCGAAGAGTTCCAGCGCCTGGAAGGTGCGGGCGAGCCCCAACCGCAGCCGCTCATGCGCCGGCAGTCCGACGAGCACGGCACCGTCCAGCGTGACGGTACCCGCGCTGATCGACGCAAACCCGGTGAGGGCGTCGATCAACGTCGTCTTTCCGGCTCCGTTGGGTCCGATGAGCCCGGTGATGGTGCCTGCCGACAGAGTGAAGGAGACATCCTCGAGGATGCGCGTGCGGCCCTGGTCGGCGGCGAGCATGTCGACCGCCAGCAACGCCGTCACGGGGCTCCGCCCGGGTTGACCGGATGCGGGGTCAGGCTCGGCCGGCCCTGGTCCGGCGGCTGCGGGTGTCGCACGTGATCTCCTCGACGCGTTCGCTGCCCAGGACCGGTCCGATGCGTGCCACCCGACCGATCCGCGCGGCCCTGATGATCGGCGCGAGCCGTCCGATGCGGTCGGTACGCGAGCCCGGCCGGACGTAGCACCGCCAGCACCACGACGGCGATCCCGCACAGCACGGACTGGTACTTGCCGAGCCCGGCAACCTGGTCCAGCACGATGAACACGATTNCGCCCGGCACCAGCAGACCGCCCAGCAACGCTCCGCCGACACTCGTCACCCCGCCGGCGGCCGCGATCGCCAGGAAGAACAGCGAGGCCGTGACGCCGAACGAGTCGAAGGACAGACGTCCCTGGCCGTAGCCGATGAGGCAGCCGCCGAGACCGGCGATCGCGGCGGAGAGGGTGAAGGCGAGCACCTTCGTACGACGGACGTCGATCCCGGCCGCGGCAGCGGCCCGTTCGTTCGCGCGCACGGCCAGCATGCGCCGGCCCAGGTCCGCGGTGCGCAGCCGGGCGACTCCGTAGCAGCACGCGGCGAGCACGGCCAACGCCAGCAGCCCGTACTGCGGCCGGGGGAACCCGGCACCGGCGAGCCCGAGATCGAGGCCGAAGATCTTCGGACTCGGTACTACCGACCCGGCCAACCCGCCGGTGACCAGCGGGTTTCCGAACACCACCTCCTGGATCGCGACGCCGGCGACCAGAGTGATCAATGCCAGGTCGATTCCACGCAGCCGCCGTGACAGCNCCCCCAGCAGCAGGCCCGCCACGGCGGCGGCACCCGTGGCGAGCAGGGGTGCGATCGGGAACGGCACGCCCAGCTCACCCTGGAGTCTGGCCAACAGGAAGCCGGCGACACCGGCGAGGGTCATCTGTGCCAACGAGAGCTGTCCGACGTACCCGGTCAACACGACGAACGACAGACACACCACGGCGCCGGCAAGGCTGCGTTCGAGGCCGAGCCGGTAGGGGCCGGCCAGCACGAGGATCGCGACCACCCCGAACGGCACACCGACCGCGAGGTGGCGCAGGGGAGACTCCGGCGGGTCGACCACCGGCATCGGAGCCGACACGGCGACGCCCGCGGCGCGACCGGGAATGAGATCCCCGCGCCGGCCCGCCACCGCGATGACCAGAAGCATCGGAAGCAGCGCGCGCAGTCCCGGCTGGTTCAACCAGGAGACGTCCTGTTGCAGCGGGATCAGGACGGCCTGGGTCATGCCGAGGCCGAGAGCTCCGACGACGGTCAGACCGAACGAGGACAGGCCACCGAGCAGAGCGGCGGCGAGCGCGGGAACGACGAACAGCGAGTAGCTCGTCGGATTCAGCGCACTGATCGGCGCCACGAGGATCCCGGCGAGGGCGGCGAGCACGGCCGCCATGACCCAGTTGACGGCGGCGATCCAGCCGGGCCGCCGGCCGAGAAGCGCGGTGGTCTGCTCATCCTCGGCGACGGCGCGGGTAGCCAGGCCGAACAACGTCCAGCGCGACATCGCCCACAGACCGGCGGCGACCACGATGACCGACGCGGCGAGCAGCAGCCGGTCACTCGCCACGGTCACGCCCAGCAGGGACAGCGGTGACTGCGGCAGCACCGGGCTGAGGAACCTGTTGTCAGATCCGAACTGGAGCACGGCGACGGCCTGCAGCGCGATCGTGAGGCCGACCGCCGCCACGACCGTCATCAGCGGCTGGGCACGCCGCAAGGGCCGAAAAACCACCAGATAGGATGCCAGTGCTAGAATTGCCGCCATTGCGAGGGATACTGACAGGGCTAGCCCGAAGGTGGGCGTGTCGGTGAGATGAATTCTTGGCGGNATCCCGACGACGGGCAGTACGAGGTCCCCGACCTCCCGTAGTTCTGCGTACTGGTAGGTGGCGTACATAGCGAACGCCCCATGGGCGATGTTCACCACGCCGGACGCGCGGTAGGTGAGCACGAGCCCTAGCCCGAGCGCCGCGTACACGGCCCCCGGGCCAAGGCCGAGCAGCAATGCTGCTATATACGTTGTCACCGGGCCCCCGTAGACGCATCTATTGCAGATAGAGAGATCCGAACTGCGATGAAGACCGGACGCATGGTCACACAACAGTCCCCGTCCGGCCGGTCGACGGTCAAGCCCCCAGAACTGGACGACAGAAGTGTAGCTTCACGAGCCGTGAGACAAGCCTCCCGCATCCTCCTCGCGTTCTCCGTAGCCTTGTCCGTCGTTGTCGCCGGGTGCACGAGTCAGCGCGGTGGCTCGTCCGGCGCAGCTGCCGGTGGCAGCGCGGCGGCGAGCCGCCTGACCGGGCCTGCGGTCACTGTCGGCTTCGTAACGGTTGAGAACAGCACTGTCGGGTCATACCCGGAGACCCGGAAGGCCGCTCAGGCCGCCGTGGACTACGCCAACACCTCTCTGGGCGGGCTCGACGGTCGACCGCTCCGGCTGATCAGCTGCGCAACCGACGGCTCGCCGGAGTCCTCCCAGAACTGCGCCAACCGGCTTGTCGCCACGAAACCACTCGCGGTGGTCGGCGGGATCGATTTCGGCGCGGAGGCGGCGATGCCGATATACGAGACCGCCCACATCCCGTACGTCACCGGCTCTCCTCAACTGAGCGGAGAACTCGGCTCACACAACGCCTTCGCATTTTCCGGCGGTTCGCTCAGCGAGCTGCTCGGCCTCACCGACTATCTGACGAACATCCGGCATGTGCGCAGCGTGCATGCCCTGTACCTCGACCTGCCCGGCCTGCTGTCCGCCGCTATCCAGGGATCGCAGAACGTCCTGCACCATAAAGGTGTGTCCGACGTCAAACTGGTGCCGGAGAAATCCGACGCGGCAGACTTCGCGCCGGCCCTGACCCAGGTCGCGGCGGGCAAGCCGGACGCGATCATCGTGGTGTTCCAGGCGGCGACGTGCACCCGGATCGTCCAGGCCGCGGCGGCGCTGAACATCCGCAGCGACATCTACTTNATCGGTCCCTGCNCCACCCCCGCGGTGCCGCGCGCGGCCAGCGGCCGGACCGACAACCTCTACTTCGCATCCAGCTACCTACCGGTCGGGACGAGCGATGGTGACGCCGACACGGCGGCGTTCCGTAAGGCGATCCCGGAGGCCGATCGGTCCTCGTCGTCGCAGGGATCCTTCTCCGCCGTCCTCAACATCCGGTCGCTGCTGGCCGGTACCGCCCAGCCGACCTCGGCCGCCCTGCTCACGGCGCTTCGCGCCTCCCACGACCGCCCGAACGTCATGGCCCATCCGTTCACCTGCGACGGCAAGCAGATCGACATCTTCCCGGCGATCTGCAACACGGCGGTGCGGCTGCTGGCGTGGAAGAACAACACGTTCACCGATGTCACCGGCAACTGGCTCGACGGGCGCCAGCTCATCAAACTGATCAACTGACCACGTTCGCCTAACAAGCCGTCCGGCTCGTGCTCATCCCCGCTGTCACACGCACGGGCCGGTGGCGCAACCGCTCACGCAGATCTCGACCGTCAGATCTCGACGGTCAGATCTCGACGACGGCCTGGGCGAACTGGGACTGGTACAGCCGGGAGTATGGGCCATCGGCGGCCAGGAGCTCGGTGTGGGTGCCCTGTTCGACGATGGCTCCGTTCTCCATCACGAGAATGGTGTCCGCGTCCCGGATGGTCGACAGCCGATGCGCGATGACGAACGCGGTCCGCCCCGCCCGCAGGGTCGACATCGCCCGTTGGATGAGGACCTCGGTACGGGTGTCCACCGAGCTCGTCGCCTCGTCGAGAACCAGGATCAGAGGTTCCACGAGGAAGGCGCGGGCGATGGTGATCAGCTGCTTCTCCCCGCCGCTCACGCCGACCCCCTCGTCGTCGAGCACGGTGTCGTAACCCGCGGGAAGAGTGCGGACGAACCGGTCGACGTGCGCGGCGCGGGCCGCCGCCACAATCTGCTCGTGGGTGGCGCCCTCCGCACCGTAGGCGATGTTCTCCGCGATCGTTCCGCCGAACAGCCAGGTGTCCTGCAGGACCATGCCGATGCTGGCCCGCAGTTCATCCCGCGACATCGCCGCGACATCGACCCCGTCCAAGGTGATCCGTCCGCCGGTGACCTCGTAGAAGCGCATCAGCAGGTTGATCAGAGTGGTCTTGCCGGCGCCGGTCGGCCCGACGATCGCGACGGTGTGACCAGGTTCCGCGACAAGTGACAGGTCCTCGATCAACGGCTTGTTCGGTTCGTAGCGGAAGGAGACGCGTTCGAAGGCCACCCGGCCACGAAGCCGCTCCGGATGCGCCGGAACCGCCCGGTCGGGTTCCTGCTCGACGGTGTCGAGCAGGTCGAACACCCGCTCCGCGGAGGCCACCCCGGACTGCACCAGGTTCGCCATGCTGGCAACCTGGGACAACGGCTGGCTGAACTGCCGAGAATATTGGATGAACGCCTGGACGTCACCGATCGACAGCGAGCCGGACGCGACCCGCAGGCCGCCGATCACAGCTACCAGCACGTAGTTCAGGTTTCCGATGAACAACATCGAGGGCTGCATGAGACCGGAGATGAACTGCGCGCGCCAACTNGCGGCGTAGAGCCGCTCGTTCTGCTCACGAAAGATCTCCGCGGATTCCTCCTGCCGGCCGAACGCCCGCACGAGCGTGTGCCCGGTGTACATCTCCTCGATATGGGCGTTGAGACCACCGGTGATCCGCCACTGGGCGACAAACTGGGGCTGAGCCAGCTTGCCGACCCGGGTCGCCATCATGATCGACACTGGCACCGTGACCAGCGCGATCAGGGCGAGGATCCAGGAGATCCAGAGCATCATCGATAGCACGCCCACGATCGTCAGCGTCGACGCGACAATCTGCGACATGCTCTGCTGCAGGCTCTGCCCGAAGTTGTCGATGTCGTTGGTGACCCGGCTGAGCACCTCGCCTCGCGGCTGACCGTCGAAGTAACGGACGGGCAACCGCGAGATCTTCGCCTGGACGTCGCGGCGCAGATCACTGATCACTCTCTGCAGGGCCAGGTTCGCCAGCCGGGCCTGGAGCACACCGCACAATCCGGACACCGCGTAGACGACCACGACCCCCAGCAGCACGACACCGATGGCATCGAAGTCCATGCCATGACCGGGGGTCACGTCGAGCGAGGCGAGCAGGTCCGCCTGGGTACCGTGGCCGGTGGCACGCAGCTGCGCGACCGCCTGTTCCTTCGTGCTGCCGGCTGGCAGCCGCCGACTGAAGATCCCCGCGAACACCAGGTCGGTGGCGTGGCCGAGCAGGCGAGGACCGATCACGCTCAGGCCGACGCTCAACGTCGCCAGGACCACGACGGCGATCAGCAGGTGACGCTGCGGTCGCAGCAGTCCGAGCAGCCGGCGGCTCGACGCGGCGAAGTCCATCGACTTCTCCGTCGCGCCCGGGCCCACGAAGAACCGAGCGGGCCCGGCCGTCGGGGCCGGGCCGCGGCGCGGTGCCGGTACCGGGCTGCTCATGCCGCCTCCTCCTCGGTGAGCTGGGAGAGCACAATCTCGCGGTACGTGGNGTTGTCGGCCATCAGCTGCTGGTGGGTGCCGACGCCGGCCACCTCACCGTGGTCCAGCACGATGATCTGATCCGCATCCCGGATGGTGGCGACCCGCTGAGCGACGATCACCACGGTCGCGGCGGAGGTCTCGTGGGCGAGCGCCCTGCGCAGGCGGGCGTCGGTGGCGTAGTCGAGGGCCGAGAAGGAGTCGTCGAACAGGTAGATCTCCGGGCCGTGAACGAGCACGCGGGCGATGGAGAGCCGTTGGCGCTGGCCGCCGGAGACGTTCGTGCCACCCTGGGCGATCGCGGTGTCGAGACCGTCCGGCATGGNTTCGACGAAGTCCTTCGCCTGCGCGATCTCCAGCGCGCGCCACAGTTCGTCGTCGGTGGCGTCCGGATTTCCGTAGCGCAGATTGGTCGCGACGGTGCCGGAGAACAGATACGGCCTCTGTGGAACCAGGCCGACGGTCCGGGCGAGCAGCGCCGGGTCGAGATCGCGGACGTCGACGCCGTCGACGAGGACGGCGCCCTCGGTGGCGTCGGCCAACCGCGGGACCAGACCGAGCAGCGTTGTCTTGCCGCTACCGGTGCTGCCGATGATGGCTGTGGTCTGACCCGGCCGGGCGCGCAGGCTGATTGCGCGCAGGACCGGCGCCTCCGCGCCCGGGTAGTGGAACCCGACGCCCCGCAGTTCCAGGTCACCGTGGCGGCGCAGCTCCCGCACCGGGTTCTGCGGTGGCAGGACCGTGGAGTCGGTCTCGAGCACCTCCTGGATGCGCTCCGCGCACACCTCGGCGCGGGGAATCATCATGAACATGAAGGTGGCCATCATCACCGACATCAGGATCTGCATCAGGTAGCTGAGGAAGGCTGTCAGCGCGCCGATCTGCATCTGGCCGGCGTCGATACGGTGGGCACCGAACCACAGCACGGCCACGCTCGAGAAGTTGACCACGGTGAGCACGAGCGGGAACATCAACGCCATGAGTCGACCGAACCGCAACGAGATGTCGGTCAGTTCGGCGTCAGCCACCGCGAACCGGCGCCGCTCATAGTCGTCCTGGACAAAAGCGCGGATCACCCGGAGCCCGGTGATCTGCTCCCGCAGGATCCGGTTGACGGCGTCCAAGCGCTCCTGCATCGCCCGGCCCAGCGGCCGCATCCGTCGCACGATCAAGCTGATGATCACTGCGAGGACCGGAGTGATCGCGACGAGCAGGAGCGAGAGCCCGGCATCCTGGTTGACCGCCAGGATGATGCCGCCCAGGCACATGATCGGCGCGGAGACCATGAGCGTGAAGCTCATTAACATCAGCATCTGCACCTGCTGCACGTCGTTCGTGGCCCGGGTGATCAGAGAGGGCGCGCCGAAGCGGCCGACCTCCCGGGCCGAGAACGACTGGACCCGGTCGAACACCGACGCCCGGATGTCCCGACCGAGCGCCATCGCCGTCCGGGCTCCGAAGAAGACGGCGGCGCCGGCACAGACGATCTGCACGACGCTGACACCGAGCATGAGTCCACCGATACGCATGATGTAGCCGGTGTCGCCGATGACCACTCCACGATCAATGATGTCGGCGTTGAGGGTGGGGAGGTAGAGCATGGCGATCGTCGCCACCAGCTGCAGAAGGACCAGTATCGAGATCGGCCGGCCGTAGGGGCCGAGGTGAGCCCGCAGAAGTCGGATCAGCATACGGTCCCTCTCGGTGGCGGCTGGTGGTCGAACCGGTAGATCGCGACAACGGTGGGTAAGCACACTGCAGACGTGTTGCGACCCTACGACGTCAACCCAACATCAGGTCAAGGCATTTTCAGTGCCGCGCACTGGAGAGTCGAGGGTCAGTGCCGCGCACTGGAGAGTCGAGGGTCAGTGCCGCGCACTGGAGACATGGCGGCTACCTCATGTCGGATACCTGCCGGGGATGTCGGCGAGCGGTGCGGGTCCGCCGAAGAGGCTGCCCTGGCCAAGGCCGCAGCCGCTGTGCGCGAGGGTGGCGGCCTGCTTCGCGTCAGCGATGCCGGTGCCCAGCAGTGAAATGCCCAGTCCGCGGATGGTGGCGAGGAACGCCGTGCGCAGCGTGCCGTCGTTTTCTTCTTCCCCGGGGGTGCGGCCGTCGGTCAGCGATTCGGTCAGGTGCCGGGTGGCGGCGGCGTCGAGCACGATGATCTGGACGGGAAGCGGCAGAAGGGGATCGAACGAGAGGTCCTCGGCGTCGGGATAGGTGATCGCGAGCCTGATACCTCGTGCGGCCAGTCCGCGCAGCGCCCGCAGGGCAGCCTGATCGGTGTGGTGCGTCGCGCCGGCG
Organism: Frankia sp. Allo2; assembly: GCF_000733325.1. Classification (NCBI taxonomy): domain Bacteria; kingdom Bacillati; phylum Actinomycetota; class Actinomycetes; order Frankiales; family Frankiaceae; genus Frankia; species Frankia sp. Allo2. The sequence continues at coordinate 42,783 of NZ_JPHT01000030.1, read as the reverse complement.
ACGCGGAGCACGAGAGCATCGGGTGNCAGGTGGTGGACGGTCAGAGCATTGACCACCTCGGTCGTGAACCGGGCGTCAGCGGCATCGAGGATCGAGACGGGGATGTGGAGGGCCACCTCCGGATGGCCCGTGCTTCGGTATCGGCCGAGGTCACGGCAGGCCCGGTCGAGCAGGATGTGCTCCAGTGCGGGGGCCAGCCCGGTCTGCTGGGCGGTGAGGGTGAGACGGTGGTGGGGAACGGATCGGGAGGACGGGTCGTCCCACCGAAGCGCCGCCTCGACACCGACGGTCCGACCGGTGTGGAGCTCGATGATCGGCTGATAGCTGACGTTGAGGGTACCGCCGCCATCCTCGCCGCGTACGGCGTGGGTGAGGCTGGTGCGCAGGGCGTCCTCGGCGCTGGCGGGGCACAGCTCCGGCCGGTACACCACCAGGGTGCCCTTNCCCCGCCGTTTTGCGGCGTACATGGCGGAGTCCGCCTGTTTCAGCACGCTTTCCGCGGTGGCCTGAGTGCCGGGGTCGACAACGACCAGCCCAATGCTGGCCTGGGTTGTATGAACCGTTCCGGCGAGTACCAAGGGTACGCGGAGTGTTTCCAGGATCCGCCGCCCGATGGACTCGGGGTCGACGCAGCCGCCTTCCAGCAGGACCGCGAACTCGTCGCCGCTGATGCGGGCAACCGTGTCGGTGCTACGGGCGCAACTCGTCAGCCGACCCGCGGTTACGCGAAGCAGGTCGTCGCCGGCCGCGTGCCCGAATCTGTCGTTGACGCTCTTGAAGTCGTCGAGGTCGCAGAACAGTAGTGCAAGCTGCGTGTCGTCCTGCGTATTGTCGTGGAGGCGCCGGGCAAGTCCGCGTTGCAGTCGGGCCGTCAACAGCGTGCGGTTCGCCAGGTCGGTCAGCGGATCGTGCAGGGCCTGGTGGTGCAGCTGTCGTTCGCGGGTGTAGCGGTGGGCGTTGTCCAGGCACAGCGCCGCGCGGGCGGCCAACTCCTCGGCCAGGGCCAGGTCGTCGTCCTCGTAGGGCTCTGGTTGCCGGGAGCGGCAGAAACTGGCCACCCCGAACATCACGTCGCGGGCGCACAGGGGGACGGTGATGAGCGAGTGGATCCCCTGCGCGAGGAGTTGCTCGACGCGTTCGGGGTCCTGGGCCTGCCAACCGGGAGCCGCGTGCAGGTCGGCCTCGAGCACCGCTCGCCCGCTGGCCAGGCACCGAGCCTGCGGCGTGGAGGGCAGGAAGCTGATCTGGTGACCGGCCGGGTAGAGAGCGAGGCCTTCCTGGATGCCGTGCAGGGCGGCGCGGCGCAGCAGTGCGGTCGGACGCAGCGAGTCCTCGCCCCGCAGAACAGACTCCGACAGGTCCACCGTGACGACGTCGGCGAGTTCGGGCACGGCTGCCTGGGCCAGTTCCTCGGCGGTCCGAGTCACGTCGAGGGTGGTCCCGATGTGCATACTGGCCTCGTACAGCAGGGTGAGGCGTCGCCGTGCCGCCACCGCGAGACGGCCGATTCCCTGTTCCCCGATCGCCAGCAGTGACGCGCCGATGGCGGGCTGCCGGCTGGCCGGGTACGCACTGGCCACGGGTGTGCTGGCCGGGCGGGTGGCGTCGGGTGCACCCGCCGGCAGTCGCGGCGTCGGCCTGGGCGCGCTGAGCGCGGCATACGGCAGGAAAAGCCCCGGCGCCGACGGGGCACCGGCGTCGGCCCCCCGCGGCTGGCTGTTGAGGTGTCCTGCCACAGCCGCGGCGCTGGTCATGAGGCGACGGGGCGGCCCGAAGGGAAGGACGACCTCGACGGCCAGCCCGGCCACTGCGGAGTGCGTCCGTACCTCCCTGCACACCAGCGTGGCAGTCTGACCGTGCGGCAGGGATACCTCGATGGCGGTCGGCCGGCCCGCTGCGATCAGTTCAGCGGCCTTCTCCTGCAAAACCAGCCGAGTATCGTGCTTGATCTCGATGCCGGACCCGGCATCGAGATCAAGCGGAAACTGTGCGCCGCCAGCCGGTATCCGCATCCGGTGTTTGGCCTGCCGGTACGCCAGGAGCAAGGCGCGTTCCCGCTCGCTCGCCTGTTCCAGCAGGCGATGTTCGATAGCGCGGCCAGCCTCCCCCACCATGGCTTCCGCCGACGGATTCGCCTCGGCGAGCCTGCAAATGAGGCTGAACACGCCTTCGATACGCCCGCTGAGGGGGTCGCGGACGGGAGCGGATATGCACGCGTCCGGTTGGTAGAGGTCAGCAAAGTGCTCGGCGCCCGAGACGCGGGCGGGGCGCCTTTCCACGAGGGCGAGGGCTACGGCGCTGGTGCCGACCAGGTGCTCGGCGACGCAGAACCCAGGGTGTAGGCCGAAGGATGCCTCACCGACCCGGTGCGCCAGTATTCTTGCCTGGTCGTCGGTGAGACACACGCACACCCAGGTCCCGGCGATCATGGATGCCAGTCGGTCGAGTACCGGGTCGGCCGCGCGGACCAGGCGCGTGTCCAGATCAAGATCCGGATCATAGACGGGGGAGCACCGGTCCGGGCTCACGTTCAGTACCTGGCTGCGCCACCACGAACCCAAAATCGCGTTTTGTGGTCCTTCCGCTACCAGGTCCCCCGTCAGGAATCGTTCCCGCAGGTGAGCGCTGTTACGCTGCGCAAGGTCATCCCAGATGTCCACGATGATTTCACCTCCCTCCTCGGGAGCCCAGAGGTTTCCGCGTCACCCTCCTGGCCTGCGCGCACATTCCACACCATCAAATCTACTACACCATTGTGGGCCTGCTGTCGCCTACGGAATGCTCCGATCTGCGAGCGACGCCCGAGATGAGACCGGTATAAGCACGTATGCGATGCTGGCGACGCTACCGGTGGAGCGGGACGGCATAGTCGATCATGTCGTTGTGATCATGCGGCCGGCATTCTGTTCGCGCGGCGGCGCGGCACGGTCCGAGCACGCTCGACCTGCCGCGGCGGCTCAGAATGCCGCGCGAGCTCCGACCGCGGGGGCGTCGACGTCCACGATCTCCTTACCCAGCGGCAGCAGCGAGACCGGGATCAGTTTGAAGTTCGCCAACCCGAGCGGGATACCGATGATGGTGAGGCAGAGTGCCAGGCCGGTGGTGAGATGTCCCAGTGCCAACCACCAACCGGCCAGCAGGATCCACAGCACGTTTCCGACCAGGGACGCCCCGCCGGCGCCGGGTCGGTCGACAATGCGCCGTCCAAACGGCCACAGGGTGAAGTTCGCCATCCGCAGGGCGGCGATCCCGAAGGGAATCGTGACGATGAGAATGAAGCACACAAGCGCCGCGAGGGCATAGCCGACGGCAAGCCAGAAACCACCGAATACCAACCAGATGACGTTGAGCACGAGGCGCATGAGCTGACCCGCTCTCTCCCGATCCGACACCGGGATCGTGGTGAACGCCGATGGCAAGCCTGCCGGAAGCATCAGCGCCACTGTCGATCGGCCGCCACTCGTCGATCGGCACCGACTTTATCGTACCAATCCAGCCCAGGTCGTCCGAACACGACCGTCCGAACACGGTCAGGTACACCACGATGACACACCGTCAGGTACACCACGATGATCTGCCCCGGGGACGCCATCGCAAACGGAGTGGATGCCACGCGGCCCGGCACGTTCCGGCCCTGCTCGCTACTGTCATGACAGCAGTCCATGCCGGCCGGTCGCGACCGACCGGCCGCGGCCGCACGAACGCAGGTGACGTACGCCGCCGCCTGGCGCAGGCAGCTTCCCGGCCACGGTCGTCGGTATCCAGGAGGTGAGCCGGTTCGGGTAGCCCAACCGGCTCCCGCCCGCCGTGGACACGAGGTGTCGCCCCGGTTACCTCTCTCGAGAGCGGAAGTGATGCGCGGATGACCGATATGCAGGCATTCGACCACGTAATCGATCTTGTCGGAAACACGCCGCTGGTCCGGATCACACCGACGATCGAGACGACGCCGACGCCGGTGCTGGCAAAGCTGGAGTACCTTAATCCCGGTGGATCGGTGAAAGACCGGGTAGCGCTGACCATGGTCTCCGCCGCCGAGGAGGCCGGACTGCTTCCGCCTGGTGGGACCATCATCGAACCTACCAGCGGAAACACCGGTGTCGGCTTGGCCCTGGTGGCGGCCCGGCGGGGCTATCGCTGCGTGTTCACCATGCCCGACAAGATCAGCGAAGAGAAACGAGCCGTCCTGCGCGCCTACGGCGCCGAGGTCGTCATCTGCCCGACAGCAGTGGCACCCGACGACCCCCGCTCCTACTACTCGGTGGCCCGCCGGCTCGTCCGCGAGACTCCCGGTGGTTGGAGCCCGGATCAGTATTCCAACCCGAACAATCCCGCTGCGCACTACGCTACGACCGGGCCGGAGATCTGGCAGGCCACGAACGGTCGCGTCACCCATTTCGTCGCCGGCATCGGGACCGGCGGGACGATCAGTGGAGTCGGCCGTTACCTCAAGGAGGCGTCCGGCGGAACCGTGCAGATCGTGGGCGCGGATCCGGAGGGTTCGGTCTACTCCGGTGGCAGCGGCCGGCCCTACCTCGTCGAAGGCGTCGGGGAGGACATCTGGCCGACGACCTACGACAAGACGGTCGTCGACCGGGTGGAGGCGGTCAGCGACCGCGACTCGTTCCTGATGACGCGCGAGCTGGCCAGGAAATGCGGGCTGCTGGTGGGCGGATCAGGCGGGCTCGCGGTGGTAGTCGCCCTCNGGGTCGCTCGCGAGCTCGGCCCGGACGACGCCGTTGTGGTCCTGCTTCCGGACTCCGGCCGCGGATANCTGTCGAAGATCTTCAACGACGAATGGATGTACGAGTACGGCTTTCTGGAGCCGCCGTCGAACGAGCCGACCGTCTCGGACGTCCTGCGGAACAAGGCCGAACAGACCAGTGGTCCCCCCGATCTGGTGCATGTCCACCCGGCCGAGACAGTCGGTGCCGCCATCTCCTACCTGCGCGAGTACAACGTGTCGCAGATGCCGGTGGTGCGGCACGAACCGCCCCTGCGGGCGGCGGAGGTCGCGGGTTCCGTCATCGAGCGGCATCTGCTCGCGGCGGTCTTCGCCGACCGGTCCGCCATCGACGCTCCGGTCGCCGATCATCTGTCGCCGTCGCTTCCGATGGTGGGTACCGGCGAGCCACTGGCCCGGATCGTCGCGGTGCTCGGGGACGAACCCGCGGTGCTGGTACACGACGAGGGTAATCCCGTCGGCATCCTTACCCGTGCCGACCTGCTGAGTTTCCTGGCCGTCCGCTAGATCGGCACCGATCATCGAGAACGCCCTAGCGTGGCGTCATGCATATGGAGCAGCCCGCTGAGGGATTCGAGACCATCGCGATCCATGCCGGCCAGGAGCCCGATCCCGTCACGGGAGCGGTGGTGACGCCGATCCACCAGTCCTCGACGTTCGCCCAGGATGGCGTGGGTGGGCTTCGGAGCGGTTACGAGTACAGTCGTTCGGCGAATCCGACCCGTACCGCGCTGGAGACCTGCCTCGCCGCACTGGAACGCGGGACGGTCGGCCTCGCTTTCTCCTCCGGCATGGCGGCGGCGGACGCCCTGCTGCGAACCGTCTGCCGGCCCGGAGACCACGTCATCATCCCGGCGGACGCCTATGGCGGCACCTACCGGCTCATCGCCCGGGTGCTCGCCGACTGGGGCGTCGACCACACCAGCATCGATCTCACCGACCTCGATGCGGTGCGAGTCGCGATCCGTCCGGGCACCACGCGACTGGTGTGGTGCGAAACCCCGACCAATCCCATGCTGTCCATCGCCGACATCGTCGCTCTCTCGTCGCTGGCGCATGACGCGGGGGCGCTGCTGACGGTCGACAACACGTTCGCTTCGCCCTACCTGCAGCAGCCACTGACCCTGGGGGCGGACGCGGTGGTGCATTCCACGACGAAGTATCTCGGTGGCCACAGCGATGTCGTCGGCGGCGCGCTCGTGGTCGGCGATCCGGACCTGGGCGCCCGGCTACGGTTCCTGCAGAACGCGGCCGGCGCCGTCGCCGGCCCCTTCGACAGCTGGCTGGTACTGCGCGGTGTCAAGACGCTCCCCGTTCGGATGGACCGGCACTGCGACAACGCTCGGCGTATCGCGGCCGAGCTCGCCACGCACCCCGCTGTCGGGGCCGTCCGCTACCCGGGTTCGACCGGCCATGCGGGTCACGACATCGCCGCGAAGCAAATGCGCGACTTCGGGGGAATGGTCTCGTTCACCCTTCGGGCCGGCCCCCAGGCGGCCGTGGCGGCATGTGGCCGGACCAGGCTGTTCACTCTCGCCGAGTCGTTGGGTGGGGTGGAATCCCTGATCGAACATCCGGCGAGCATGACCCATGCCTCGGTGGAGGGCTCGCCGCTCGCGGTACCCGCGGACCTCGTTCGGCTCTCGGTCGGGATCGAATCAGTGGACGACCTCGTCGCCGATCTGCACCAGGCGCTGCGCGGGCTTTCCGACGGATCCGCGTAGCCCGGCCCCGGTTTCGGGAGTGGTGGCTTCTGGCGCACGCGTCCGGTACGGAAGGGCGAACCAGCGAAAAAAGTCCAAACCTTAACCCGCGGCGGCGACATAGCGCCCCGTACCCGGTTACCGTGACCTTACTGTGTCGAGACCCTCGGGCGGAGAACAGCAATGGTTGCGCGTGCGCATACGCCGGACATGTGCCCAGTCCGCCAGGTCGCGATCGTCAGGAGTACCACATGGACGCATCGACGGACCGCCGAACGATCCTTACCACGAGCGCGCTACTCGGTGTCCTCGGAGCCGCCGAGGCGGTCGACATGACATCCTCGGCGATGGACAGCCGCGCAGCGCTACACCAGGTCGAGGCCGGTCTGGAGTCCCTCGCCCGCCGCTGGGAGACCACCGCGCCGGCCGACTTGGTCGAGCGCCTCGCGACGCTGGAGCACCATGCGCGGACGATCGGCCGATGGCGGTTGGGCTCAGCCCTGCGCCGGGACTGGATACGAGCGCATGGCCGGATTCTTCTCATGACCTCCGTGGCACAGGGTGACAACGGCATGGCCAGGCCGGCCACAGTCTCGGCGCGGGCGGCGCTCGTCCTCGCGAAACATGTAGGAGACGCGACGACCGCCGCCCACGCCGGAGTCGTGTTGGCTGAACTCGCCGCTTATTCCTTCCAGAGCACCCGCGACGGGTTGGCGCTGGCGCGGGCGGCCCAGGCCACGGCACCACACGCGCACACCGCGGTCCTGGCGATGACCACCGAGGCGCACATCATGGCCGCGTGCCACCTGCCTACCGACGATATCGTCGCCGTGCTGCGCTCAGCGGGATCGGTCGCGGCAAAGCTCCCGGCAGGTGCGGTGGGTTACAGCCTGGACGGTATCCATCCTGGGTATCTGCCGACATTCGGCGGTGCGGCACTCGTCGCCGCCGGCGCATTGGACGAGGGAAATGAGCGGCTGAGCGAGGCAGCCGAACTGTTCGACCGTTCCCGGGCGTCCGGTGCTCTCGCCGCCGTCCGCCTTTACCAGGCATCCGCGGCGATGCGCGCACGCGAGCTGGACAAGGCCGAGATCCTCGCGACCAGAGCGCTCGCCGCATCCGCCGTGCGGCCGAGCAGCTGGCTGTCGAACGGAATCCTCTTTCTCGCCGAACGCGCCCGCAGCCAGGGCGCGGACTGGTCCGGACTCGTCATCCAGGCCCAGGAGTGGTCCCCGCTCTGATCGCGTCGTTGACGTCCGGGGGCGGTCACGACGTCATCTGCCGGCACGCCCCCGGCGCCGGGGCCTTCCACCGGGATACCGGCGCACGGCGCCCGATCAGCCATGCCAGCCCTGGCCACAACAGCCCTGGCCACAACACCGCCGGCCGTGAGGACCCCGGCCGTGAGGACGCGGCGTCGAGCCCAGGGACGCACACCGGCGCGGAGTCCATGCAGCAGCAGCAGGCCAGCAACAACCATAATCAGAACAACCAACGGCGACAAGATGTTGGAATAATGCAGTTCATTCGACGGGTTAAGATTTACGGATTTCTGTAGGGCAGTGTTCGAGGCGATCGGCAGCGGCGGCGGTGTCGCCTGAGCGAGAACGGGATAAGGAATAGGCACGGCGGTACATTATCGGGTAGGCGACAATGCGAACCGGGCCGGTGGAGACAAAAGTGCTTCGGCTCGCCCCTCGGTCGTCGCCTTGGTCGCGGCCAGCCGCGCCGGTCCCACACCGGCGGGTTGAAACGCCGGACCCGCTCAGGGATCCGCGCACATCGCGGCATCAGCCTGTTGCTTGGAGCCGAACAGATCGGGAATCACCACAATCGGTCCGGGAGCCGTCGCCGGGCCGCAGTCGTCGCCCCGGCCGTCCGCCCTGCCGCCCCCCGTCGGACCGGCCTGTGCGGGCGGTCCGGGATCGACCGACCCGCCCGCGGGCGCGGGGAGCAGTCCGCCGGACGGCCGCGCTTCCGACGGGTTCGACGACGGACGCGGCGCGGTCCGGCGGCTGGGCACCGAAGGGAGCAGTCTCCTGTCCCCCGGATCGGGTCCGAAGGCATCCGCCCGATCCGATGCGACGGGTGGAACCAATGACACCCGCCGCCCGCCGTCGGCCGACGGCGGGCGCGTGGGCGAAGACGGGGGCCGTGATTCGACGAAAGGTGCGGTCGGGCCCCCGGCGGAATCCGGATCGCCTGAAGGGGCGACGAGGCGTGGCAACGTCCGTGCTCCGTCCGTTCCCGGGACGCCGGGAACGGGGTGGACGGGGTCGGGGTAGGTGGACCGGGTGGGGAAGGACGATCGGCTCTGCTCGCGGCGGCCCGCCCACCGGTCGTCGTCCCGATCGTCATCAGTCCTGGCCCGGACGAGCCGATCGGACGACGGTCGATCGGCCTGGATCAGCACGTCGCCCGGGGTGGGCCCGCCGGGCGCGGCGAGCCCGAAGGCGATGACCGCGACCGTGAATCCAGCCGCCGCGACCGCGCCGCTTCGCCGCCGGTCCAGAATTCCGGCCCAGCCGACCCGCCCACGCAGGATGCCTGTGACACCGATCAGCATCACCATCACCGCAAGCAGAGCGATGATCATCGCAACCGCCGCCATCGGGGCCCCCAGGTCTCAGCATCAGCACGAGAACCCGAACCGTAACTCACTGAAAGTAACGAGACGAATACCAGAACGTCGTGTCGCCCTCCGTGTACCCGGAAAAGCGCGGCAGCCGACAACCTCGAGCGAGAACGATCATCCGTCCGCCGGCCCGGCGGCGACAGCCGGCCGGGCCGAGCCGACCGGCTGCCCGGTCGCCCTGGGCGAGCCCTCGTTCGTGCGCGGCGGAGCGGACGGCGACCCCGCCCCGCTCGCCGACGGTCCACTCGCCGGCCTAGAGACGGACCGATCCCCCGGTTCCCTCGGTTGCCGCGATGCCCCCGCGCCACGACCCGTATCACTCGATCCAGGTGATCCGGGTGAGGGGCGACCGCCGTCGCGTGGTGTCGGGGCCGCGCTCTCGGCTCCTCGGTCGGACCCGGCATGTCGGTCGGACCCGGCATGGTCGCGCCCGGCATGGTCGCGCCCGTCGGACTTCTGACCGGCGGTTCCGCGACCGCCAGCGGTTCCCCGGTCGTCCCCGGCGGTTCCCCGGTCGTCCCCGGCGGTTCCCCGGTCGTCCCCGGCGGTTCCCCGGTCGTCCCCGGCGGTTCCCCGGTCGTCCGGGCGGGTGTCGGGCCGACCATGCGCCGGCGGCGGGGTTCCCGTCGGCCGGGTTCCCGGCGGCGACGTCCCCGCCGGCGACGTCCCCGGCGAGGACGTAGCAGACGGCAGCGTCGGCGCCGGCGACGTCTCCACCGGCAACGTCCCTAGCTGCAACGTCCCCGACGACCGGCTGTCCGCGGGCGACGCCCACGGCGGCCAGGTGTCCCATGTGGGAGGACGCGACTGCTGGGGTCCGCCGCGGTCATCGGACGGCGCCGGACGACGTGCGGCCCTGTCCGCAGCCAGGTCCCGATCCGCGTCGGTGTCCGCGGGCAACGTGGACCCGGGCTCGACGGACGTCGCGGATAGCACTGAAAGTGGCGATGCTGGCGTGGACGGTGATGGGGGAGTCGGTGCGGGCAGGACAGCCTGGCTCACGGGCAGGTCCGGATCGTTGCCGTCGCCGACCCCGACTCCTCGGGATGCGAGCAGCCCGAAAGCGACGAGCGCCGCGGATCCCGCACCGGCAACCGCGCCGGCCGTACGGCGGTTGGGGATCCACGCCCATTCCGCGCGTCCCCGCACCAGGCCGAGCGCGCCCGCGATCAATATCAGCCCGGCGACAGCCAAGCAGAAGAACACCATGGAACCCTCCAGGGCGCAGTCAGTCTCCACCCTAGGGGCACATCCCCCACCCGATGGCGCAGCATTGATTACGGAGAGTTTCTAGTACCTATCCGCCAAGGTCAGGAAACACCGAGCGAATCATCTCAGGCGCCCATCGGTGGAATTCTGCCGAGAATATTTGGCACATCAGCGGCATCGGGCAGGGTACCGAAGGCCAGTCCCCCCTCACCGGCGACTCTCGTGGCGCAGAACGCGTCGGCCACGGCGCTCGGGGCGTAGCGCACCAGCAAGGAGCCCTGCAGGACGACGGCAAGTCGCTCAACGATGCGCCGGGCGGCGAACTCCGCGTCCTTGGACCGGTCCAGGACAGCGCGCAACCGGGCCCAGGCCGCGTCCAGCCTGCGGTCCGCGCCACGCGCCGCGTCGATCTCCGTGGCGAAGGCGGCGAAGCTGGCCGGTTCCCGGGTGAGCGCGCGCAGCACGTCGAGCGCGTTGACGTTGCCCGAGCCCTCCCAGATGCCGTTCAGCGGCGCCTCGCGGTAGAGCCTCGGCATCCCGGACTCCTCCACGTAGCCGTTGCCCCCCAGGCATTCGAGCGCCTCGGCGGCCAGCGCCGGGGAACGCTTGCACACCCAGTACTTCGCGACGGCGATCGCCAACCGTCCGAACGCCTGTTCCTGACGATCGCCACGGGCCGCCCGGTCGACCGCGCCCGCCACCCGGAGCACCAGGGTCGTCGCGGCCTCGGACTCCAGGGCGAGATCGGCGAGCACATTGCGCATCAACGGAGCATCGATGAGCGGTCTCCCGAACGCGCGTCGGTGACGCACGTGGTGGGCTGCCGCCATGACGGCCGCACGCATCCCCGCCGCCGAGCCGAGGCTGGAGTCGAGCCGGGTCATCGCCACCATCTCGATGATGGCCCGGACCCCTGCGCCCTCCTCGCCGACCAGCCAACCGACCGTGTCGTCGAACTCCGGCTCGCCGCTGGCGTTACTGCGATTACCGAGCTTGTCCTTCAGCCGCGCGATGCGAAAGGTGTTGCGGACGCCGTCCGGAAGCACCCGTGGCACCCAGAAGCAGGACAGGCCACCGGGGGCCTGGGCCAAGACCAGGAAGACGTCGTTCATCGGGGCGCTGGTGAACCACTTGTGCCCCCGCAGCCGATAGGTCCCGTCGCCCGCCGGCGTCGCCGTCGTCGTGTTGGCACGGACGTCCGAGCCACCCTGCTTCTCCGTCATGCCCATGCCCGCCAGCAGGCCGGCCTTGCCCTCGGGTGGGCGCAGACCCGGATCGTAGACGCGGCTGGTCAGCAACGGTTCGTAGCGGGCGGCGAGCTCCGGGGCGGCGCGCAGCGCCGGCACCACGGCGTAGGTCATCGACACCGGGCACAGATGGCCCTGCTCGACGGTGCCCCAGACCAGGATGTCCGCGGCGCGGGCGACATGGGCGCCGGGACGCGGGTCGGCCCACGGCGCCCCGGCCAAGCCCTCCCGTACCGCGACCTCCATCAGGGCATGCCAGGAGGGATGGAAGTCCACCTCGTCAACGCGAAACCCGTAACGATCATGAGTGCGCAGTTGCGGCGGGAACCTGTTCGCCTCGTCGGCCTGGCGGGCGGCCTCCTCGCTGCCGGCCAACCGACCGAGTCGGTGCAGATCGTCCATATGCCAGCCGGCCCCCTCCCGCGCGAGGGCCGCCAGCAGCGCCGGATCGGCCGCCGCATCGTGCCCCACGAGGGGCGGAGGCTGGTTCGTCACCTCATGGGTCCGGGACGAACACGTCCCGGGAACCGCCGTTGTCCGGTTGACGGTGGTCGGCGAGATCACCGGCCCTCCTCTCGGCCGGGCCGCACATCGGCCTCGACAGTGCCGCACATCGGCCTCGACAGTGCCGCACATCGGCCTCGGCCGGGCCGCACATCGGCCTCGACAGTGCCGCACATCGGCCTCGGCCGGGCCGCACATCGGCCTCGGCCGGGCCGCACATCGGCCTCGGCCGGGCCGCACATCGGCCTCGGCCGGGCCGCACATCGACAGTGCCGCACATGAGCCGAGCCGCGTCCGAGCACGGCCCGTCGGCACTGGTATGAAGCGTGCCACTCCTGGCCGCGTCGGACCAGTCGCATCGCGCGCTCTCGCCGGATCCACGGGCCGTGTACCCGGCGGGGCCGTGCGGATCACGGCCGCGCCGAAGAGGATCCGCTCCCGCGGCGAAGGCCCACGGCGGACCAGAAAAGATCCCTGCCGCCGGCCCCGAACAGGTGGGCTGTTCCCGGCCGGCGTCCGGCTATTGCGCCCAAAGATTTTTACACATTCGGCATCCAACGCCGGGACGATGTCGTCGCGCCCTGACGTCCGGGCACTAGGCCGGATCGAGAACCAGGTAAATCGACCGGTGGCCACGTCCGGGCGAAGAAATCCGCACGCTCCGGCCCACCCGAGGCGCGGTGAATCTCCGGACCGCCGTCCGGGCTAGAATGCCGTTTCCCGTTAAGCCAGCCACCGGCGGAACGGATCGGAAGCAGCCGACACACTGCTCGACCAAGCCGCCCCGCGCCCTCGCCGACGCCTCGACGAGGAGCCGGCGGGCAGGCAGGGACGGTCACGCGCTCTTATTCACCCGGCGGTCCCGCTGCCACGAAGCCCCGCCGGCTCGAGCAACGCACGCGGTGAGCAGATGATCATCTTCCGCGATACTCGATCGGGCTAGACCGGCCGGGTGTTACGGAGAGTATTGGATAACGCCGAAGGGAACGAGAAGCATGCGGGGACCGGTCGCGGGCGGTACCAACATCACAGCTCCCCAGCTCCAACCAACAGCACCCAGTGCTATACATAGCGTTATACGCAGTAACCCGTAGTCGAGTTGATGCCGCCCATCGACCGACCATCCAAGCCTTAAAGTATTCAGAGCGACACCTCTAGTAGTCGAATCATTCTCGCTCGGCAATCTCCTCCATCCCGCGAACGCGCCGGGTCACCCAGCCCAATACGCCGGTCCGTGTCGGCACAAGCGGTGGAGTTCTGTCACGGGCGGCGGCCGGTGAAACTCGTGGCACAGATACTCGTATGCTCACCCACTACCGGGATGATTCGACGGCACGGAAAACAGAAAGTCTTCACTCACGGTAAGATCCGTCGAGTCCGGGCACGGTTGTCGGACGGGGCATATAGATGATCAGAGGTGGCCGAATCGGTGGGCGGCAAGCGCCCGGGCGAGTCACGGCCGCAATCAGAACCTCGGCGGCCCGGGCCGGATCGCGACTCCGGCGGCGATTCATCCACCCGCTGATCGTCGGACTACTCACGGTTGCGGTCCTCGGTACCATGGCAATCTGGACGGGCTCCGATCTGCTGAGCCGGGAGAAGATCGACCGCCTCAACGAACGTTCCCAGCTGGTCAAGCGGCTCGCGCAGTGGGCGGCGATCGTCGATAACCCGGCGGCGATGCAGTCCGCGACCGATCGGACGCCCTTCCAGCCCGGTGACCCCCTGGGAAACGAAGCCCTGCTCCCGCAGCTCCAGATCGCTCACTCCGGCGATGTCATCCGGGTGGTTGCGCTGCTCGACACCGCGGGCCATACCACGGCCTCCTATCCACGGGGGAACTCCATAGTCCCCGCCGACCTGGGGCAGGCCTGGTCCGCTGCCTGGTCCGGGGTTCCCGCGGTGTCCCCCGTCTTCGCCCTCCACGATGGCCGCGTCAGAGCAACGGTGGTTCCCGTCGGCCGTCCGCGGCCCTGGGCCGTCCTGGTCGCCGTGTCCACCGAAGAGTCCAACCTCCAGTTCACCAACTGGATCACGGCCCTGCTCGGGGTCGGCCGGGGCAGCATGTCGACGGTCGGCCCGGACGGGGTACCGATCGCATCCACCGAGCCGGGCATGCTGGGTCGGCAGGTCCTCTCGACCGCCGATCTCTCCCGCTCCCACGCCCAGCGTGGTGGTGCGCGGATCTGGGAGACGACCGAGAACGGCAGGAGGATCACGAACATCACGGCGGTGCAGCCGACGACGGGGTACCTGACCTACTTCCGGCAGGCCACGGACTCGCTGAACGCCGACCTCCGGGCCCGACGGAACCAACGGAATCTGACGTTGCTGGCCTTCGCGCTGACGTCGGTCCTGAGCATCGTCTTCGTCGGCCTGCTGCGAGAGACGGCGGCTCGGCGCTCCCGGGCCGGGCTGTGCGCGTTGTTCGCGGCGGCCCATGACATCGTGCTGACAACCGACCTCACTGGACGACTCACGTTCATCAGCCCCGCGATCGTCCCGTTACTCGACCATTCCCAGGAAACCTGGCTCGGGCGCAAGGTCGCGGATCTGGTGCACCCGGACGACGCCCACCGGCTCGTACGATTGATCGAGAACCCCGCTGCCGGGTCCCTGCTCAACATTCGGATGACGGCGGCGAACGGCACATCCCGGTGGTTCGACGTCGCGACCCGCCACCTGTCCACCCGGGATGGATCCGGCGAAGTGCTGATCACCTGCCATGCGGTCGGTAAACGGAAGCAGTTGTTGGACCAGCTCGGCTATCAGGCGCGCCATGACGTACTCACCGGACTGTGTAACCGGACCGCCTTCGAGGAGCAGCTAGAGGATGCCCTCGCCGCGGCTGGGGGCGTCGCGGTCCTGTTCATCGACCTCGACAGCTTCAAGCCGGTCAACGACACCTTCGGCCACGCGGCCGGCGACCGGGTGCTGCAGGTCATCAGTGGACGGATCCGAACACTGCTGGGCCCCGACGATGTCGCCGGGAGATTCGGCGGCGACGAGTTCGGGGTCCTGCTGCTGCGCGCGAACGAAATCGCCGCTCGCACCATGGCCGGTCGGGTCATCCGCGCGGTACGGGAACCGATCCTCGTCGACGGCTACGAGGTCTGCGTCGCCGCAAGCGTCGGAGTAGCGCTGGCCGTCAGCCGGCCCAGCCATTCCGGGCGGCTGCTGCGCGCGGCCGACGAGGCCATGTACAAGGCCAAGCAGGCTGGTCCGGGACGATATGCCATGGCGGACCCCCCAGCGGCCGAGACCACCACGCTCAAGGCGCCCGCACCGTCCGCGTCTGTGCTCCTCGCCACCGACCGGATCATGCCGCGATCCCCGGTCACCCGACCGCGCTCGATGTCCTTCCCAGCCTTGCCCAGATCCCCAGGCCCGCCCAGATCCCCAGGCGCATCCGGATCGTCACCCGCGGGCCGGACCGGGCATCCGCTGTCTCCTCGACGCTGGCGGACAACCGTGCGCGAGCAGCTGGGGCGAGCCATCCCACTGCTCGTGCTGGGGACCGTCATCCTGGCCGCCACGGCGGTCACCCTGGAGATCGAGAATGCCAACCGGCGGCGAGACGAGGCCCAACACACCGCCGAGACCCACTCCCTCGTCCTCCGTCTGGCCGAGTATGTCGCGGACCTGGGTCAACCCGTGCGCCTGATCGACCCGATCTCCAGACTTCCCTGGTCGCTGACCGAACCCGCTGTCGACCAGCGGGTGCTGGCGTCGGTCTCCCGATCGGCGCTCGCGGGCCCCGACACCGTTCTGGCACTGGTCGATCTCGACGGCAGGCCGACGGCGGTCCAACCCACCGGCGCAACGATCCCGTTCCCCCCACGGGACCGGATCTGGGCTCTCGCCCGCACCAGCGGAATCAACATCCCTGTTTTCCACCTGGGCGATCGGGTTCGGGCGTACAGCATCGTGCCGATCGTGCGGGACGGACGCAGCGCCGCGTTTCTGGTCATGGGTAGACCGGGAGCCGGGATGCCGGGAGCCGAGATGGTCCGCGTTTTTGGCGGCGGGGGTACCGGGACGAGCGGCACCGGAGAGGACACCCGGATCGTCATCGTCGACGAGGCCGGGCGCATCGCCCTGTCCGACGATCCGTCCGCGGTCGGGATCGCCCTGATTGACGGCACGGAGCTGCGGTCAATCAAGCCAGGCCAGAGCCGGCAGGTGACGGTGCGCAACGGCGGCGGTCACGTCGCCGTCGCCGCCGCGATCCCCGGCCATCCCACGTNGGGATACCTCATCCTGCAACAGAACGGCCCGCTGCCGCGCGACCCGCGAGACAACCATGCCGTCGGCGATCTGCTGCTGCTCGGCATTGTGACCGTCACGTTCTCAGGCCTGACAAAAATGATCTTCCGGGGAGAGCAGGCGGTCCGGCGCGACCGGGCGCGGCTGCAGACCCTGCTGCACGAGTCGCACGACATCATCGTCAACCTGGACCGTGCGGGCCGGCCGACCTTCATCAGTTCGGCGGTCGAAAGCCTGCTCGGCTACCCGGTCAAGGCCATGATCGGGCTGCCGCTCATCGACCTGGTCCATCCCGAGGACCAGGCTGCGACGCGGGCCTTCCTCGCGGACCGGCAGCGTGGTGGACCGGGGTCCCTGCTGGACGTCCGCATGCAGACGGTTAACGGCGACCATCGCTGGTTCGACATCGAGGCCGGCGCCTGGCGGCCCGCGTCCGGGCCGGGCTGCTTCGACGGTGGTGTCCTGCTCACCTGCCACGAGATCAGCGAACGTCGTCAGTTGCAGGAGCAGCTACGGAAACGTGCCACCCACGACCCGTTGACCGGCCTGCCGAACAGGGCGGCGCTTACCGAATTCCTCGATCAACTGGCTCGGGAGCAGACTCCGTTCGCGGTTCTACTCATCGATCTGGATGACTTCAAACCGATCAACGACACGTTCGGTCACCAGGTGGGCGACGATGTGCTGTGCACGGTCGCCACTCGGTTGGCCGACGTCCTCGCCCCGGGCCCGTCGGTGGCCAGCGCGGGACCGGTCGAGCCGATCGGTCCCGCGCTGATAGATCCCGAGACGATCGATCCCGAGATGATCGATCCCGAGATGATCGGTCCCGAGATGATCGGTCCCGAGATGATCGGTCCCGAGATGATCCGACCGGAAGCACATGCTGGGCAGGCGTTCCGACTCGGCGGTGACGAGTTCGTCATTGTGCTGCCCGGGGCCGACCCCCTGACGATGCGCCAGACCGAGCAGCGGGTGCGCGAGTTCGTCGAGGCACCCCTCACCGTGGCCGGCAACACCCTTGTGGTCAAAGCAACGATCGGCCTGGCGTCCTCGCAGGCCGTCGGGGGCGCCGGCTCGCACAGTCCCGAGAGCGTGGTCCGGCACGCCGATACGGACATGTACGAGGCGAAGACGAGCGCCCGGGCCCGACGCTCCATCTCCCCCGCGGCGCGATGACCTCCGCTCTCCCGAGGCCCTCGGTCGCCCTGTCGACGTGCGCGGGATTGTCGCGCTTCACAGCCGGTGAGGTCGAAGTAACCGACACGTCGTCAGTACCCCCCGACCCACAGATCACATGTTCCGGAACACGTTTGCCGGCAGCCTGGTAGGGCCAGCCGCCGGGACCTGCAAGGATGGCGGCGCGAGAAGCCCGGATCGCTCGCCGGCCCGGGATGGGATCCATGATCAGGCGCGAGCCGCCTTATCGTGAAGGAGCACTCTATGTCCGTATTGGACCGTTTCCGATTGGACGGTCGGGTCGCCGTCGTCACCGGGGCGTCCTCTGGTCTCGGGGTGGACTTCGCCCGGGGCCTGGCCGAGGCCGGCGCGGACGTGGCCCTGGGCGCCCGCCGGGTCGACCGGCTCACCGCCACCGCCGAGTTCGTGGAGAAGGAGGGCCGCCGCGCCCTGCCCGTCGCCACCGACGTCACCGACCCCGCCTCCTGCGAACACCTTGTCGCCGCCGCGATGGAGACCTTCGGCCGGGTCGACATCCTGGTCAACAACGCCGGGATCGGCACCGCCGTCCCCGCGCTCAAGGAGACCCCGCAACAGTTCCGCTCCGTCATCGACGTCAACCTGGGCGGCTGCTACTGGATGGCGCAGGCGACGGNGCGGGTCATGCGACCCGGCAGCAGCATCGTTAACATCTCCAGCGTTCTCGGTCTGACGACCGCCGGCCTGCCGCAGGCGGCCTACGCGGCGAGCAAGGCCGCACTCGTCGGCCTCACCCGCGATCTGGCCCAGCAATGGACCGGCCGACGCGGCATCCGGGTGAACGCGCTGGCGCCGGGTTTCTTCCACTCTGAGATGACCGACGCGTACCAGCCCGAGTACCTCGAGACCCAGTTGCCGAGGGTCCTCGGCGGACGCTTCGGTGAACCGGAGGAACTGACCGCNGCGCTGCTCTTCCTGGCCTCCGACGCCGGCAGTTTCGTCACCGGGCAGACCCTTGCCGTCGACGGCGGTTTCACCATCACCTGAGCCCTCCGTCCATATCGTCCGACTCGCCAGAAACGCCCGCCGATCAGGTCTCGAGCGGCATGAGTTCGGCGGCGAAGGCGTCGAAGAAATCCGGCCATCCGCCGGGTGTCGTGACCGGATGAACGACGAACTTACTCATCCCGGCGGCAAGATATTCGGCGATCAACGAACGCGCCGCGTCCCACCCGACCGGGAGGAGTCGCTCGGGGTCGACCTGCGGGTAGCGCCGCCGCAATGCGGCAAACGTCTCCGCGGGCGGCGTGGAGATGGCGATCCGCAGGAGATCAGACCCGGCGGCCGTCGATGCCGGGCACCGTCGCCAGCTCGTGGCGCAGCTCGGCCACCACCTCGGCGACCAGCGGTNCCCGCAGGACGCCGNGGTGGNCCCCGCCGATCCGGCGGATCGCGGCGGGCCCGGTCAGGACGCCCCGCCAGGCCTCGATCTCGTCGTGGTCGTCGGCGAGCCAGACCGTCGTCCGGCCATCGTAGGTGCGGGGGCGGTAGGTCATCGTCAGAATGCGCCCCTGGTTGTAGAAGACGTCGTACTGGTGCATCCCCCGGAAGCGGACCACGCCGGCGAGCGGCAGCTCGACGAGTTGGCGCAGGCGGTCGACCACCACCCGCGGGGTCAGCGTGGGCCCGTCGTCGGCGGCGAGTGGGCCGATCCCCCGACCGGCGTCGGGCGGTGTTGGGGAGTCCGGATGCGCTCCCTCCAACTGACTGGTCGGCACGATCGCCCCGGATCGGGTCAGCCGCGAGGTACCCGGCAGATAGGTGTCGATCAACGCCAGCAGGCCGACCTCGTGGCCCGCCTTCCGGAGGACCTGCGCGGCCTCGAACGCGATCAGTCCGCCGAAGGAGTGCCCGGCCAGCAGGTAGGGACCCGTCGGCTGGAGAAGACGGATCNCCCCCACGTGCCGCCGGGCGGCGGCCGACNCCGACCAGTCGGGGACGCCCCGCCGTTCCAGGGCGTGCGCCTGCATCCCGTAGACTCGCCGTTCGCCCGCGAAGTACCGGGCGAACGGGAGCAGACCGATCGCCGGCCCACCAGCCTCCGGGAAGCAGAACAACGGGGTGCCGGAACCGTCGGGCGTCAGCGGCATCACGGTGGGATGCCCGACGGACTCGCTCTGCCGGGCGGCCCACACCTCGGCGAACGCGGCGGGCGTCGGCGCCTGGGCGACCACGGAGCTCGGCAGCCGGACCCCGAACTCGTCGCACAGGGTCGCCACCAGCTCCTGGGCGGTCGCCGCATCACCGCCGAGATCGGTGAAGTCGTCATGCAGACCGACGGTCTCGAGACCGAGGACGCGGGCCCACAGCAGGGCCGCGGCCACCTGGTACGGATCGGCCGCAGACATGCCCGGCAACGACATCACCCCACAGGACTAGGCGAAGAGCACATTGAACACCACCGGTGGAGATCATCGACACGCCGACCAGGCGTTCGTGGGAACCAGTGGTCGCGGCCTGCGGCGCTGCGCCTGGTTCCGCCGGTCGGCCCGCCCCCGGCGGGAGGGCCCGTACCCCGATGGGGTGCCTGCTACCCGCCGGGGGCATTGACGGCTCGGTATCGGGCGCTCACCGTAGACGTGTGGGTGATGTGGGCAGACCGGAACGGATCGTCGAAGACGAGCCGATCAGCTTTCCCGACTCCGAGCCGCTGACCATCCCGGTCCCGGCCGCGCCGGAACCGGACCTGGAACCGGTTCCCGGGTGAGCCTGCTCGGCTGGCGGCAGTGGGCGGTGGACGCGCGCGGCCAGCTACGCCCTGCCTGGACGCCGTGGTCGCCGTTTCCACCCGGGTTGCTGCTCTGGCGCGCCGACGGCATGACCGAGGCACATTGCCTGCGCACCCGCCGGCCGGACCGGGACGTCGAGCCCGGCGAGCCCGGCGCGGGCCACGGACGGGTCCCGGACGAGCACTGCGCCTGCGGCCTGTATGCCTGGCGGGACCCGAGCATCCTGGCCGCCGCCCGCCCGCCCCGCTGGACCTCCCTGCCGTACGTCGTCGGAGTGGTCCGGCTCGGGGGGCGGGTCATCGTCGGTGAACGGGGCTATCGCGCGGAGCGCGGCTATCCCGTCGCCGTGCTTGACCGCGACGGCGTCGTCTCCGACGACTACGCCGTTGCGCGCTATCGCAGCTACGCCGCGTTGGTGGCGGAATGGGCGGATCCGAGCGCCACGCCCCGCGGCCAGGACCGGGCAGCCGGGTAGTACCGCGCGCCGCACCGGAACGGCCCGGACAGCCCAGCACCGGACAGCCCAGCACCGGGAACCGCCGGACCCGCGGGAACGAACGCGGTCCCGGAAAACCGGCGAGGGTTTCCGCAGCCGGCTGAGGAACTCTCCCCCGGCGGGTATCCCTCCCTGTGCCGTGTCGCGGGTGGACCGTCACCCCATACCGCCAAATCATCACGTTATGTAGCTACGGAGGCAATCAGGGCGACTATGGTCGTGAACGCCCCGTACATCCCGTCCGCAGGGGGCGGATCGGGGTCTACGGGCACACGAGGGGGGCCGTCGTGACGCAATCCGAAACCGCTGGGGCCGCCGAAGGCATCTCCGGTCACGGTACCGATCATGCTCCCGGCCACAGTGCACGCCCGGCGCCGGAGATCCGGTCCTGGCGGATCCAGGTTCCTCCGCCGCTGTTGGTCGCGGTGGGATACCTGGCGGTGGCCATCGGCATCTTCCACTCCGCGTGGGGGAATCTCGGGAACGTCTCCTACGGCGGCAACGACGCCATGCTGTTCGCCTGGTTCCTCGGCTGGACGCCGCACGCGCTCGCCGACGGGCTCAACCCGTTCCTGACGCACCACATCAACGCCCCCGACGGGGCCGACGTCCTGTGGAGCACACCCGTGCTCCTACTGGGCGCGCTGGCCGCACCGATCACGCTGCTGGGCGGCCCCGTGACCACGCTGACGGTGCTGCTGACTCTGGCGCCCGTGATCAGCGGATTCGCCCTGTTCTGGGTGCTGCGCCGATGGGTACGTCCGGGACCGGCGGCGCTGGCGGGCCTGCTGTACGGCTTCGGACCGCACATGATCGGCGCGTCCTACGGTCATCTGCATCTGACCTTCGCGCCGTTCCCGCCGGTTCTCCTGCTGCTCCTCGACGATCTCGTGGTCCGCGGGCGGGGGCCGCGGCGCACCGGCGTCCTGCTCGGCCTGGCGATCATCGCCCAGGCGCTGATCGGCGAGGAGCTGCTCGCCACATCCGCGCTGGCAGCCACGTTCGGCCTTGTGATCCTCGCCGTACGTCATCGCGATCGGATCCGATCGCGGCTACGACCGGCCCTGACCGGCCTCGCCACGGCCGGCGGGGTCGCCGCGGTCGCGCTCGCCTGGCCGCTGGGCACCCAGTTCCTGGGTGCCCAGCGGATCCATGGCTCGATCCAACCCGATGGAATCGCCGTGACGGATCTGCTGACCTTCGTCACGCCGACGCCCATGCAGGCCGTCGCCCCGGACGGCGCGCTGCGCCACAGCCTCGGTTTCACGGGGAACGCGGTCGAGGTCAGCGGTTACCTGGGCGCTCCACTGATCGTTCTGGTCGTCGTGGTCGTCGTCGCGACGGGCGGCGCGCGCCGGCCTCCGCCGGTCGGGGTGTTCGCTCCGCTCGGCGTGGTCATGGCCGTGCTCTCACTCGGTGGTCACCTGCATGTCGACGGCCGGGACACCGGCGTTCCCCTCCCGTGGCTGCCCCTTCAGCACGTGCCGGTACTCGGCAACGTGTTGCCCTCCCGCCTGGCGTTATACGTGATGATGTGCGCGGCCATCGTGGTGGCGACCGGGCTTGACCGGCTGGCGTCGGACCGGANGGTGCCCGCCGATCCGGACCCCGGACGGGAGATCCCCGCTCGGGTCCGGACCAGGACCGTCCGGCTGGGAGCCGGCCTGCTGACACTCGCGGCCCTGGTGGCGCTCGTCCCCGCCCCGATGCTCACCACGTCGATGACGACGCCCGCGTTCTTCACCAGTGACGGGGTGACCCTGATTCCGCAGGGTGCCACCGCACTCGTCGTCCCCTTTCCCCATCCCCAGAACGCCGAGGCCATGCTGTGGCAGGCCAGGGCGAACTTCCGGTTCGTCATCCCCGGCTGCTACTGCACCGTCCCCGGGCCCGATGGCCGGGCGGCGTTCCACAGCCCGCCGGACGCGCTGACGTCCGCCCTCATCGACATCGACAACGGCGCGACGACCGCCGCTGCCATGTCGGGATCGCCGCGGCTGCGGGCGGCCTACAAACGGCTCGCCCCGGACGCCGTCGTGCTGGGACCGGCGCGGCGGACCGCCGAGCTACGCACGCTGCTGCGCGAACTCGTCGGCGCGGCTCCCAGCCGGGTCGGCGGGGTCGACCTGTGGCTCCCAGGCCGGGAAGCCGGACGTTGGCCTCGCCACCGGTGACCCCGTGTCGTCCACCGGACAAGCCCGAAGGCCCGCCGGGAATCGCGCTCCGGAAGAGTTTCCGAGAAGCTGGCAGCGGGGCGCTTTACCACCGCACCCCCGGCTGTGAACCTGCTCTGCCGATTCCTCTACGATTTCCCGCATTCCGCGACCATGGTCGTCAATGATCCACATCCCAGAGCGGAGGATGCGCGGTGTCGACGGACCAACCGGCCGGGTCCCGGCCGGAAAGGCTGACCCGACGGCAACGCCTCACCGTGGTGATCGGTGTGGTTCTCGCCGTCGCCGTCGTCACTTTGCTCATTACCACGTCCGATCGTTCCAGGGCGGCCGCCTGGCCGCCGGCGGGCCGATCCGCCTGCACTTCGGTACAGATCTTCACTGGCAGTGTCGGGTCACCCTACAACCAGTTTGCCCGGGTACTGCGGACCCGGTTGCAAGCCGCCCCGGAACACTTCGACGTGGACGTCGTGGAAACGGCGGGTTCCACGGAGAACATCTATAACCTGGAATCACCCGACAGCCGCGTCTGCGGGTTGGCGATCGCGCAGCTCAACACGACGGTCGACGCGGCGGAGGGGGTCAACCAGTTCGATCCGAACCGCGGTGGCCACCCGGTGGCGGGTCTGCGCACCATCGGACCCGTCCATCAGGACCTGCTGCACGTGATCGTGCGCGACCCCACCAGCAGGTCGGATGACGTCGACATCACCCGCTTCGCCGATCTCTGCCACCGACCCATCGCCGCCGGCCGGTCGGGATCGGGGGTCCGGCAGATCAGCGAGGTGCTCCTGCGGGTGGCCCTGTCCGAGGACTGCCGCGGCGAACTGGACGAATCCTCCATCGACGAGGCCCTGCGCCGCCTGTCCGCCGGGAAGGTGGACGCGGTGGTCTGGGCGGGCGGAGCCGGAACCCGGCAGATCAAGAACGCCATCGCCGGTGGCGCCAGGCTGCGCCTGCTCGACCTGTCCAGCTACCAGGACGGCATCACCGCCGACTGGGACCAGTTCTACCGGTCCCGCGGGCACTTCTTCGCCGGGCCGGTCTTCGGCACCGGAAGCCTCGGACCCGACGACTACCGGGGGATCTCGCCGGTCCGGACCGTCACGATCCCCAACGGCCTGCTCGCCCATGCGGACGCCGATCCGGTGCTGGTCAGGCGGGCGACCGCCGAACTGTTCCGGGATCCGCAGGACTACGCGAAGGAGCTGTGGGGCGACAACCCCGGGGGACGGACGGTCCCGGACGCGCTGTCCGTCTACGAGGGGCCACTTTTCTGCTATATACCGCTGCATCGGGCCGCCGCGGAATACTACGTTCAGAGATTCCGACGGCCACCGGGCTGTGGTGCGACGTGACAGCGCCACCAACGTGACAGCGCCACCAACGTGACAGCGCCACCAACGTGACAGCGCCACCAAAGGCAGTGCCGCCGGGGACAGGGACGCTCGAGGACCAGCCGTGCTACGACCACTGAACGACACCGACCCGCGGGTGATGGGGCCCTATCGCCTGCACAATCGCATCGGCGCCGGCGGCATGGGCGTTGTTTACCTGGGATTCGGACCGGACGACCAGCCCGTCGCGGTGAAGGTGCCGCACGAGGTGCATGCCAGTGACCCCGAGTTCCGTGCCCGCTTCCGTTCCGAGGTCTCGGCTGCCCGGCATGTGCGAGCCGACACCGTCGCCCGGGTGATCAGGGCCGAGGTGGACGGGCCGAAGCCCTGGCTCGCGACCGAATACGTGGCGGGCCCCACCCTGCGCGCCGCCGTCCAGGAGGGCGGCCCGCTCACGGGCCGCCCTCTGGATGGGCTCGCGATCGGTCTCGCCGCGGCCCTCGAGGCGATCCACGCCGCCAGCGTGGTGCATCGCGACCTCAAACCGGCGAACATCGTGATGTCCTGGGCCGGTCCCAAGGTCATCGACTTCGGGGTGGCCCGGTCGGCCGACTACACCGGCTACACCCAGGCGGGCGAACTCGTCGGGACCGTGGTCTGGATGGCCCCCGAGCAGATCAACGGCCAGCAGGCGGGATCGGCCGCGGACGTCTTCGCCTGGGGATGCTGCGTGGTCTTCGCCGCGACCGGGCGGCGGCCCTTCCGCGGCGAGGCGCCGGAGATCGTGGCGCTGCACATCAGCTCGACCGAGCCGGAGCTCGACGGCGTGCCCGAGCGGCTGCTCGGTCCCGTTCGTCAGGCCCTGACGAAGAACCCCGGGCACCGGCCCTCCGCCGGCGAGCTCGTCCGCCTGCTCACCCAGCGGCTCTCCCCCGAGGAGACGGCCGACGCCAGCAACGACGTCCCCCCGGTCACGGGTGCGGAACCGAACCGCGAGCAGACCCGGCCGACCCCGAATCCCGGCCCGCCGGCAACCCCTCCCCCCACACCCTCACCCGTCCCGACGCCGTCATTCCCCGCAGTCGGGCCCGCGCATCCGTCACGGCCATCCCCGTCCTCGTCACGGCCATCGGTCCTGACCGCGCTGCTCGCCCTGACCGGTCTGGCCGCCACGGTCGGGGTCTGGGCCGCCGAAACCGAGCGGACCGGCCATGCCGTCGTGGGGCCGGTGGCCGCCGCGATAATCGGCCTCATCTGCGGGCAAATGATCTTCCTGAGCGACCGGCGGATCGGTGTCCTGACGACCGTGGCCGCGGCGGTGAGCGGGTCGGGGATCGGTCTGCTGCTCGCGCGCGTCCTGGATGTTGACGAGCCGAATCGCGTGCTGCTGTCGGTCGCCGGCGCCCTGATCGTCGCCACGGCCTTCGCGGGCGCCATGGCGCCGTCCCGGCCGGCCCCGGGGGATCGGCCTGGAACCGACGGACCGGGTGAGCCGGTGGGGTCACACCGGCTCCTGGAACCGACCCACCCGGTATCCCGTACGAACACCGGTGGGGAAGCCGGCACGGACGCCGCCGGGGCGACCCTGCGCCTGCACGGCGCCGCGGCCCCCGGCCAGCACCTCGTGCCGGAACGCCCCGACCCGTCCTGACCGACCCAACCCCGGCCCAGCCCGGGGTCACCCGACCCGACCCCGGCGAGCGGGCTGCTCGGCAGCGTCTCGATATTTCCGTCCACCTGGGAAGCTGTCCTGCGACAATGGAGGAAGCCAAGGGGGTGTCGTGGCTACCGTTCCGGTAGGCAACCGTATGGTGGCGGGCCGATACCGACTCGTCGCGCGGCTGGGTGCGGGTGCGATGGGGACGGTGTGGCGTGCCTTCGACTCCGTACTGGAGACCGAGGCGGCCCTCAAGGAGATCGAGTTCGCCGGCGGAGTCGCCGAGGCCGAACGCGCAGACCGGGTCGAACGCGCCCTGCGGGAGGCGCGCCATGCGGCCAAGCTTCGCGGCCATCCGCATGTCGTCACCATCCTCGACGTGCTCCTGGAAAACGGCCTGCCCTGGATCGTAATGGAGCTCGTGCCGTCCCGGTCCCTGTTCGAGGTGGTCCGGTCCGACGGGCCCCTGCCCGTTGCCGAGGTCGCCCGGATCGGGACCGCGGTGCTCGATGCCCTCGTCGCGGCACGGGCGCATGGCATCGTTCACCGTGACGTCAAGCCGTCGAACGTCCTGATCGGGACCGATGGACGGGTCGTGCTCACCGACTTCGGCATCGCCACCGGCGACGGCGACCCGACCCTCACCGTCACCGGTGTCCTCGGGACCCCCCTCTACATGGCGCCGGAGCGGCTGAACAACCAGCCCGCCACCTTCGAGGCGGACCTGTTCAGCCTGGGCGGCACGCTGTACTTCGCCGTCGAGGGCCGGCCGCCGTTCGAGCGGGACACGTTCGGCGCGATGCTCGCGGCCATCCTGCTGCAGCCGCCCGCCCAGGCGCACCGGGCCGGCGAGCTGGCCGCGGTGCTCGACGGCCTGTTGGAGAAGGACCCCGGCCGGCGGATGACCCCGGCCCGGGCGCACGAGCTGCTCGCCCGGGCGGCCCAGGCCGATCCGCCGCGTCGGGCGGCCCACGTTGACGAGCTGTCCTGGCATCCAGGGCCCACCGCCAGAGCGGCGCCCAGCCAGGTGCCCGGCCAGGCGCCCAGCGGACACGTCGATCCCGGCGCGCCGCAGACCGGCCGTCCTGCCGCCCCGACGGAGCTCACCGCGGTGGAGCAGGACGGCGCGGTCCTGCTCCGATGGGAACCATCGACCACGCAGGGCGCCTCCTACCGGGTGTCGCGTGTTCTTGTCGACCCCACGGCCCCCGGCGGCCGCCGCGAACGCAGCCTGGGCATCACCACGGCCACCGAGCTGTTCGACGCCGGCGTGCCCAGGGGCGTCCCGCACTGGCACGAGGTGGTCACCACGGTGTCCGGCGAATCCGGCCAGCTGCGGTCCGTACCGGTCCGCACCCCGACCCGCACGCTCTTCCCGCCCGTCACGGCGCTGCGGGCGAGCATGATCGACGACGCGGTCGCGCTGTCCTGGCGACCGGTTCCGGGGCAGGGCTGCATCGTCATCGAACGGACCTTCGCCGAGACCTCCCCGCTGTCGGGCGCGAAGCGCCGGTTCCGCGGATCCGACGGCTATTTCCTCGACCAGGACACCGCGCCCGGCGCGATCTACCGCTACCAGGTGTGGGTCGCCGNAGCGGACGCCTCGGATAGTCTCGTCGCCCCGTCGGGTGCCGCGGAGGTACTGGTGCGGGTCGTCGCACGGCCGCGCGCGGTGGTGGATCTGGAGGCCCGTTCCACCCTGGGCGGCACCGTCCTGCGCTGGACGACCGTGCCCGGAGCGATCGTGCGGATCTACGTGACCGAGGTTCCCGAGCAGGCCGGGCTGGTCGGTACCGGCCCGTTCGGCCCGGCCGACCACGAGGTGGGCGTGGGGTCGCTGGAGGGCCGGGCCCGTCTTGTCGGGGAGAGCCGCCGCGGACGTCTCGTCGACCGCAATCCCGCCGGCGTGGTGGTGTACACGCCGGTCACCATCACCGAGGACCGCGCGGTGATCGGCGCGGCCGTCACCCATCACGCTCCGTAAACAGGCCCCGGTCGTGACCTGAACGCCCATCCCGAGCGGAGTGGCCGCGGGTCCGGATGCCAGCATGGGTCACCGTGGAAAGTCCAGACAACATCGCCGACAGCACCGGCACAATCGACAGCATCGGCACCACCGGCCCGACCGACCGCACCAGTCCGAGCCACACCGGCCCAAGCCACACCGGCCCAAGCCACACCGGCCCAAGCCACACCGGCCCAAGCCACACCGGCCCAAGCCACACCGGCCCAAGCCACACCGATCAGGACGGTTCCGCGCCGCTGCCGGCCTACGGCTACCGTGACATCGACCCGGACACGGCCCGCCGGGCGAGCCGCTTCTACTGGGACGATGCCGCGGCGGACTACCAGTCGGAGCACGGCGCGTTCCTCGGCGACAGCGACTTCTGCTGGTGCCCGGAGGGACTGCGGGAGTCCGAGATCGGGTTGCTCGGCGACGTCGCCGGCAAGGTGGTCCTGGAAGTCGGCTGCGGCGGCGCGCAGTGCGCCCGCTGGCTGCGCGGGCAGGGCGCCCGGGTGGTGGGATTCGACCTGTCCGGCGGACAGCTGGACCAGGCCCGCGCGCTCGGGATCCGCACCGGTATCGATGTGCCGCTCGTCCAGGCGGACGCCACGGCGCTCCCGTTCGCGGCCGCCAGCGTGGACGTGGCCTGCTCGGCGTTCGGCGCGGTCCCGTTCGTCGCCGACAGTGGCACCGTGATGCGGGAGATCGCCCGGGTGCTGCGGCCGGGCGGCCGCTGGGTGTTCTCCACGACCCATCCGTTCGTCTGGTGCCTGCCGGATGACCCGGACGAGAACGGCCTGCGGGTCTTCCACAGCTACTTCGACCGACGCGCCTACACCGAGCATGACGAGCAGGGCAGCGCGATCTACACCGAGACGCACCGCACAATGGGCGACCGGGTCCGCGAGATCGTCGCCGCGGGATTGATCCTGCTCGACGTCATCGAGCCGGAATGGCCTCCTGGCCAGGAGCGGGCCTGGGGGCAATGGGGACCGATCCGGGGCGGATACGTCCCCTCCACCTCGATCTTCGTAACCCAGCTCCCTTCCGGGGCCTCGGGTGCCGATCAGCATGGATGCGGCGCGTACCAGGCCACCGACTCAACGCCGCGACGGGCTGACACACTATGCGAACAACGCCCCAGGGTGCGGTGAGACGGCCCGATCCCCCCCGTTATGGTGAGCCCCGGATTCGCCGTTAGGGGCAGACCGTGTATCACGCTCACTCCACACCCGGAGATGCCACGTTCAGGCGACGCGGCAATCCGGCCGTCCGCACGTGCGCGGGCGTGGTCATGACAGCGGCGCTGGGGCTCGTGGCCGGGTGCTCCTCCAGCGGCGGCGACACCGCCTCGTTCACTCCGGCGCCACGGGCTACCCGGATCGCGCCTGCCGTCGCGGCTGATCCGTTGCCACCGTTGAGCAAGTTCATCACCCAGCCGGACGGCAGCCAGGTGACGACGGTCAGCGCTGACTACCTGTTCGACTCGAACAGCAGTGAGCTCCGGAGGGAGGCCGTGACCGCGTTGGGGCAGATTCTGCCGTCGATCCGTGAACACCCCGGCCACATCGCGGTCATCGGGTACAGCGATGGGCTGGGTCGGACCGAGGACAACCTGCGGCTGTCGCAGGATCGCGCCAAGGCGGTCGAGTCGTGGCTTGCTACTCAGGGCATCCCCGGCTCGGTGCTGGAGGTCGAGGGCAAGGGCGAGGAAGGCGCGCAGGACGGCGTCGCCGACGCGAGCCGGCGCCGAGTGGAGATCGTGCTGCGATGACGAGCAATGTTCCCGTCGCTGTTCCCGTCGCTGTTCCCGTCGCTCCCACGGTGGCGGCCGAGGATGCCACCGAGGACGATCTGATGGTTGCCGGGCCGCGGCGACGGGCCCGGCGCAGGCGGCTCGCCGGTCTGGTCGCGGCGACGCTGCTCGCGACGCCGATGCTCACCGCCTGCAACACCGGCGGTCTGCTGGGCAGGGCCGACGCCTCCGCTCCGTTGGACTGCACCCGATACCAGGAGAAGGCCCCGGACAACGGCGCACCCCNGCTACTGATCCTTCTCGACCTGTCCGACAACTCGCCCGAGACGGCCGGGCGGGTGACCGCCCGGACCCAGCCCTATCTCGACACCGCGCTGAAGAACGGCGAGTACATCCGGCTGGTCGCCAGCGGCGGCGGCCCGATGACCTACTCGGACTGCTTCCACGGTGACCGGATGTTCCAGATCACTCGGAACAACGACCGACGCGAGGAGAAGGACCGGCTCGCCGCGTCGAAGGTGCTCAGTCAGGAGATCGACCACATCGTCCAAACCGAGCGGGTCAGCCCGAAGGGCAGCGTGACGGGCCTGCTCGCCGGCATCAACGACGAGATCAACGCCGTCCGTTCCACGCCCGATGTGAAGGTCAACGAGGTGACCGTGCTGGTCTGGACGGACCTCCTGGGGACCGGCCAGGAGTCCGACTGCCTCAACGTCGACGGTAAGAAGGCCTCCGTGTCGATCGCCGAGGCACTGGTCAAACGGTGCTTCGAGACGCGGCAGATCACCTCCGTCGGAAACGACAGGGTGCGTTTCATCGGCGTCAACGAGGGATCAGCGGACCGCCCGCAGCAGGACCTCGCCCGTTACCTCAAGGGCGAGCTGTGCCGACGGATCAGCAGTGACTGCAGCTAGGACGGCCCCGCCCCGGCCGGACACCCGGCGTCATCATCCTCATGCCCCCGACCAGCCCGGCCCCATCGAAAGCGGCACTGCACTGACCACTCTCACCGCCACCTCAAGTCCGGCCGCGACCGTCGCCGGAGCACCCGAGATCCCGGAACACCCCGTCCGCATCCGCCGCGGCGCGCACCACGCCGACACGTCCGAGCCACTGATGATCGCGACAGCACCGGTGGAAACCCACGCAAGGAGGCGACCCATGGGTGTTCTTCACGAGCCCGAGGAGCAGCATTTCAGCCCGGCCCTCATGCGCTCGACGGTCGTGATCACCAGCTGTCTGCTCATGCTCGCGGTGCTGGAGATCTGGGTCTGGCTGACCCTGTCGTCGCCGTTCGCGAAGGTCTCCGTCACCGGCTCGATGATCGTGACCGCGCTCAGCTTCTTCATCACCGGGAACACCTTCCGACTGCGCGACATCCGCCGCCGTGTGGGCAACCAGGCCCGGGCCGGCCGGATCGCCCCGATCGACGCGCTGTCCAGGCTGCCGCCGCGGGAGACCATCCAGCGACGGTTCCTGCTGGGGGCCGTCGGTGCGGTCGTCGGGGTCGGCACGCTCGTACTGACCATGGTCTTCTCCGGTGACGAGGCCCAGGGTGCGCGCGAGGCGATGGTCGCCTCGGTGCTCGGCATCGTCTGCGCCATGCTCTGCTTCGTCGGCGGCACCTTCGCCCGTCCGATCGACTGACCGGCCGACCACGCCAACCACACCGACCAGCAGCCGACGAGGCCGACAGCTCCGTGGAACCTCTCGTCGAATGTCCCGTCGAACCCGTCCGGTCGAACCCGGAAGGACCGAGATCGGAAAGTAGGAACCTCCAAGGTGCTGCGTAGGGGAAACCAGCCAGGGCGTCTGGCCAAGCAGCTCATCCGCCGGGTGGGAGACGCCGACATTGCGCTGGCGGGCGCCGAGACCCGCCCGAAGGTCCTCAAGAGCCTCGAGGACGCGGAGGTCCAGGAGGTCCGCGCCGCGGTCCGGGCCGACGGACGGACCCTGGAAGAGCTGATCGCCGAGCTCCGGATGGAGATCGACTCCCGGGCCGAACGCCGAGAGCGGCGGACCGAGCTGATCAAGAACAAGGTCGAGCAGGGCCGGCTGTGGCGCAGCGTCGGGGTGCAGGAACGCATCCCGCAGATGGCACTGGCGGGCCCGGCCCGGGCCGCGGNGCTGACGGTGCTCGCGGCGCTGGACTTCTACGTCTTCGCCCAGTCCTACGCCGTCCTCGCCGACGTCGGCGGGTACGGGCCCGAATGGNGGNTGGGCGGCCTGCTGGGGGNCGCCGTGTTCATCGCCGGGGNGGCGCTCGCCCACGGCATCAAGGCGTCGATCCTCGCACGGGCCCAGAAGCAGATGCTCGCCGACGCCGACGCGGGCCGGTTCAAGATCGATCCGGAGATCCGCGAGCAGCTGGTGGAGTCGAAGTCGTCGCCGCTGGCCTTGACCCTCACCACCGCGATCTTCCTGCTGCTGTCCATCGCCGGAGTGCTGGTGCGCACCCAGGGATCGGCCAGCGAGAGCACCGGCGGCGCGGTGATCGTGTTCCAGGCGTTGATCCCGCTGGTCGCCGTCGCGGTCGAGCTCTACCTGCACGNCCCGACGGAACGGGACGAGCCGATGCCCAACATCGTCGACCGTCGGCTCGAACGGCGGCTGGCCAAGGCCGAACGGCGGCTGCGCATCGTCGCGGCCCAGGTCGAGGCGAAGGTCTCCAGGATCGAGAAGCTCTACCGGGTCGAGGAGGCCATCCTTGACGTGGAGCAGAAGGACATGGGCCTGCGGCACACCACCGACCTCGTCCTCGGCGGTGGCCACATCCCGACCGTCCCGACGAACGGCCGGGTCGCCGAGGTGGACCGCGAGCAGTTGGAGAAGACCCTCAAGATGGCCCGTCGATCCTGATCCGGCTGACGGGTACCGATCCGGCTGACGGGTACCATATGAGACCGCCATCGAAGAGCACGCCGCCCGCGTGCCGGCCCCACAACCGGGGGTGACAATATTCCCATGCTTTCGGATGACGGCCTTTCGGATGACGGCCTTTCGGATGACGACGTAGACGAGATCGTCTTCAAGGCCGCGGGAAACGGCGACCATCGCGGCGCGGCGGCCACTCTGGAGGCCCTGGCCGAACGGAGCGAGACGCACAGCGAACGCGTCACCCGGGCATCCCTGCTGGTCGACGCGGGCAGCCAGTACGGGCTCGCGGACGACTGGGACGAGGCGATCCGCTGCTACCGGGCGGCGGTGGCGGACGGCGGCAAGTGCCCGGTCGATCCCCGCGTCTGGCTGCATGACGGCCTGCTGCGCAACGGTCAGCAGGACGACGCGGCCGCGCTGCGGGCCGAGCTGAAGGCGTCCCGGTCGGTCGATCCGGGCGTCTACGAGGCCGTGGCCGAGAGCCTGGAGTCAATCGGTCTGCTCACCGACGCCCACGCCTGGTTCACCATGGGCTACCACCGCTGCGAGCACGCCACGGTCCCCGACTTCATGCTCGATCTCCTGCTGGTCGGCCGGCGGCGGGTGCGCGTCGCCCTCGGTTATCCGACGGACGATCTCGACGAGGTGGCCGAGGACTACATGGAGACGGTCGGCGGCTGATGGCCCCCGGGGTGCCCGGGGAAGAGCGCGGCCGGATGCTTCGTTATAACCAGCCGTGAGCCCGGCCCGACCTGTCCCCCTGTCCGTGTTGGATCTCGTCCCGGTGGGCACCGGCGTCCCCGCCACCGACGCGGTCCACGGGACACTCGAACTCGCCCGACATGCCGAAAGGCTCGGATACACCCGATACTGGTTGGCCGAGCATCATGGCATCCCGGGGATCGCAAGCTCGGCGACCTCGATCCTCATCGGTCAGGTCGCCGCGGCCACCACCACCCTCAGGGTGGGGTCCGGTGGGGTGATGCTGCCCAACCATGCGCCACTCGCCATCGCCGAACAGTTCGGCACGTTGGGCACCCTCTTCCCGGGACGGATCGATCTGGGTGTCGGCCGTGCTCCCGGCACCGATCCCGCGACCGCCCGGGCTCTACGCCGCACCAGCGATCTGTCAGCCATCGACGACTTCCCCGAGCAGCTCGCCGAACTGACGACCTTTCTGGCCGGGGGGAATTTCCCCGACTCGCACCCGAGGCGCGGCGTCACCGCGTTCCCGCGGGCCGAGGTACCGCCCATCTGGTTGCTGGGATCGAGTGGCTACAGCGCCCAGGTGGCCGGCATGCTCGGCCTGCCGTTCGCGTTCGCGCACCATTTCAGCTCGGTGAACACGGTGCCGGCGTTGGAGCTCTACCGGAAGTCCTTCCGTCCCTCGCCCGGCCGGGAACGACCGTATGCGATCGTCGCCGCCGCGGTGCTCTGTGCCGCCGACGACGAGCACGCGCAGTGGCTGGCCGGACCGCAGCGGCTGGCGATGCTGCGGCTGCGTAGCGGCCGCCCCGGGGTGTTCCCTTCGCCCGAGGAGGCCGCCGCCTACCCGTGGACCTCGCGGGAGCGGTCGATCGCGGAGGCCGCCACCGCCTCGCACATCGTCGGCTCCCCGGTGACGGTTCGCGCGGGGATCGACGCGCTGCTCGACGAGACGGGTGCCGACGAGGTCATGGTCGTCACCAACGTCACCCGGCTGGCGGACCGGATCCGCTCCTACGAGCTGGTGGCCGAACTCGGCGGACTGACATCGACGGGTCCGGCGGCCGCGAGCGGCCGGGGCGCAGTACCCGTTCGGTGATCCGCGCGACCAGTCCGCGCGGCAGCAGCCGGGAGGCGTTGGAGGTCAGGTAGTTCAGCCGTCCGTCGATGACGTACGGCTGGCCGCGGTCGAGGGCACGGAACGCGGTGGCGATCACCTCGTCCGTGGTCCGCAACCGGCCACCGGCGGACATCCGGGTTCCCAGCACCTCGAAGAACTCGGTGTCGGTCGGTCCGGGGCATAACGCGAGGACGCGCACCCCCCGCCGGCGGTACTCGGCCCACAGGCCGATCGAGAACGACAGGACGAAGGCCTTCGAGGCCCCGTAGACGGTCATGTACGGGACGGCCTGGAAACCCGAGGTGGAGGAGACGTTGATGACCGTGCCGCGGCCCCGGGCCACCATGCCCGGCAGGAACAGGTGCGCGACCCGTTCGACAGCCACCACGTTCAGCATCACCTCACGGTGATCCCGGTCGGCGGACAGCTCGTGGTAGGGACCGCGTGTCCCGAACCCGGCGTTGTTGACGAGGATGTCGACCTCCAGGCCCGCTTCGGCGACCGCCTCGGCGAGGCGGTCCGGACCACGCTCGTCGGCGAGGTCGACCGCGATGACGTGCGCCTCGGTGCCGTACCGGGCGCCGAGGCGCTCCGCGACCATCCACAGCCTCGGCTCGGACGGCGCCACGAGGACGAGCCGGGCTCCACGGTCCGCGTATGCCTCGGCGAACGCCGCGCCGATGCCCGAGGATGCGCCGGTGATGAGAGCGGTGCTCATCCGAAGATCCGGGTCGGCGGTCATGCTCCTCCTGCTCAGCCGGGGTTCCGCACGGGCGTCCGCGCCGGGCGCGCCGGGCACGCCACAGGGCGATGTCAGGAAACGCCATCATCGAACACCCGGAAGGAGGAGCACTCACCCGGCACTAGGCGGATTTTCCCTTAGGCGACAGATCGCTCACGCCAAGCATCGACAACCCGGCGAAAATTACTACGGAAAGTCACCATCGCCGTCAGAGTCCCTCACCCGCTCCGCTCGACTCACCCACGAAGAATGACTCCGATGCGCGTCTAATCAACTACAATTTCGCCGCTACCCGGCAACCGCGGCAGGAGGATCGTGTCCCTACGTAGTCGAATGCCGCGACATCCCGGCGCACTCGTCCTCGTCCTCCTCGCCATGAGTGCTGTTCTTGTCGCGACCCTCGGTCACGAACACCGCGGCCGCGACGGCAGCAGCGCGGCCGGGCCCAGTAGCCCGGACAGACCAGGGCCCACCAGCGCGGCCAGCCTTCCCGGCCCACCCGGCGCCCATGCACCACCCGGCGCCCATGCACCACACGATGAAGGGGATCCGCGGCCCGGCCCCTGGGGCCGGGCGCTGGCGGCGGGAATCCGACCCGTCCCGGCGACCCAGCCGGGCAAGCTGCGCTTTGGTCTCGGGCCGGCGCTCGACAGCGCCCTCGCCTCGCCGCTCGCCGGGAACCTGGACTTTCTCACCACCTGGTACAACGGCCCGGGCGACCTGAGCTTTCTACGGAAGTGGCGGGCGGACCTGATTCCCGAGGTCTACCGTTCCGGCCACGGCATTCATCTCGTCGTCTGGCTCGACGGCACCGGCAGCGTGGGGACCTTCCAGACCTCCCATGGCCCCGCCTGCGGCCGGGAGTACCCGTTGTCCGGCGCCTTTCTCACCGACGCCCGCNAGCTCGCCTCGATCTTCGCCGGACCCGCGAACGGCCCGGCGCTCTACGTCACGCTCTTCACCGAACTGCAGACATATCCGTGCCAGTCCAACGAGTGGGCCGCCACACCCGAGACCACGAACTACTACCGGGCTCTGCAGGACCGCTATCTGGCGACCCAGGAGATCTTCCATGCCGGGGCGCCCAACGCCCGGGTGTCGCTGGGCTGGGGCGGTTGGCAGAGCCGCTGGGACGATCCGGTGAAGGGCGGCGGCCGCTCTCTGATCACACACTTCGCGGACGTGCTGCGGGCGTCGGACTTCCAGAGCTTCCAGGCGATGGGGAACGATTCCAACGCCGCCGACGTGCGGAACATGACGAAGCTGCTGGGACAGTACGGCCCGGTCATGGTGGCGCATTTCAAGTCGGGGTCGCAGGCGGCCTGGGACGCGGACATGCACGCCCTGCTCGCCGGTGACGAGGTGCGCAAGCTCAGCCTGGACGGGCTGTTCGCCTTCAGTTTCATGGACCAGTCCAACATCAACTTCTCACCGCAGGCGCTGGCCACCGCCCGGGGGGCGGTGCAGAGCCACGGCGTCCGGTCCTCGTACTAACTGATCTCCTAGAACGATCAGTTAGTACGCGTGCGGAGAGGGTAGTCGGTTAGGACTACGAGGCAGCCGTGGCCCGCGCCCGCCGCACGCGATGATCACGCAATGATGAGGAGGAGGCCGCGCGGATGCGTCTGCCCGCAGCCCGGACCGTCCTGCGCGTGCCGAGCGCCCTCCTGGGGGCGGTGGCCCAGCCGGTTCTCGCCCATACGGTTCTTGCCCATACCCGGACCGGGTGGAGTCCGGATTCAAAGCCCGGTTCCCTCGCACCCGGGCCCCCCACGCCCCGCGGCGTCGATCGCGACGGCGCCGATCGCGACGGCGCCGATCGCGAGATCGCCGGCTCCACGGCGGCCGGCGAACCGCGGGGGAGGGCCGACGCCCACCACCTTCTCAGTCTCGGGATCCGGGGGATCTCCGGGCCTGCCGGCGAATCCCGTCGCCGGCAGCTGGAACGAGTACTGGAGAATCAGCCCGGGGTGGCGTGGGCCCGGGTCAACGAGCCGTTGCAATGTGTCCTGATCGGGCTCGCCGAACCGCCCCCCACCCTCGATGACCTGGTCGCGGCCCTCGGCCGGGTGGAGGGCGTCGCGCTCGAACCGAAGCCGGGAGCGGTGGCGAGGTTCGCGGCGCCGGTCCGCCGGACGGCCGCGGCACTGGCGGCCGACGGGGTCGCGTTCGCGCTGGCGTCGGCGGGCCGGCTCGCCCGGGCGGTGCCACTGCCCATCGAGATCGCATCGCTGGTCACCCTCGTCGACACCCAACCCCGGCTGCGCCGGTGGGTGGAGCAGATGCTCGGCGCGGGCCGGGCCGACGTCGTCCTCGGGCTGGTCAACGCCGGTGCCCTCGCCCTGGCGCAGGGGAATCTCGGTCTCGCGGTCGACGCCGGCTACCGGATGGTCGCGCTGGGCGAGGCGCGTGCGCGCCGGGACGCCTTCATGGCGGCTCGGGACGGGCTGCTCGGTCATCCGGACTGGGCCGCGGCCGAGCCGGTGGTGACCGAACGGCCGCGACCGCTGCCGGACGGTCCGGTGGAGCGCTACGCCGACCTCGCCGTGCTCGGCGGGCTCGGCGGGTTCGCGGCCGCCACCGCCGCCACCGGGAATCCGCGCCGTGCCGTGGCGCTGGCCGCCACCTCGCTGCCACGCCCGGCCCGGGTCGGGCGGGAGGGCTTCGCCGCCCAGTTGACCCGCGTCCTGGCGCGCCGCGGCGTCCACGTCATGGATTCGGCGGCCCTGCGGGTGCTCGACCGCGTCGACACCATCGTCATCGACGCCGACGTCCTGCGCGGAGAGGAACGCATAATCGCCGACGTCGTGCCGCTGGCCGGTGCGAACCGCAGCGACGTCGCGGTCCGCGCGCACGCCCTGTTCCGTCCGGCCGGTATCAGCGCCGTCGCCACCGCGGAGGGCTGGGCCCTCGGGCCGGTGGAACAGCTCGGCCTGCGCGGCCGGACCGGTGTCCGGGAGCGCCGCGAACTGGCCCGGTCCGGGGCGGACACGGTGCTCGGTCTGGCTCAGGGCAGCAGGCTGATGGCCATCGTGTCGGTCGAACCCGGGCGAGCGGAGGGGAGCCNCCNCCTGCTGGCCGCCTGCCGCCGTTCCGGGCGGGCGGTGTTCATCGCCGGTGACCCTCCCGCCGGCGCCGGCGGAACAGTGGAGGACACCAACAACCTTCCCGGGGTACCCGGGGGGGACCGGTTGGTCGGGACGATCCGCGGTCTGCAGGCCGAGCGCGGCGGCGTCCTGGTCGTGTCCCGCCGACGGGCCGCGGTCGGCACCGCGGACTGCGGCGTCGGCGTGAACGGCCACGACGGCTCGCCGGCCTGGGGGGCGCACATCCTGGTTGGGAATGACCTGGCCGCCGCCAGCCTCGTGATCGAGGCGGTCGCCGCGGCCGCCCAGGTGAGCCGGCACGCGGTGCGGCTCGCCCAGGNGGGCTCGGGNGCCGGTGCGTTGGCCATGCTCACCGGGGCCGACCCGCGGCTGGTCTCCCGGGCCATGACAATGGTCACCGCGGCGGTCACCGCCGCCCTCGGCGAGGGGATCTGGGCGGCGCGGGAACTGGGTCGCCGCCCCCCGCCGCCCGCAGTCCCCCGTACCCCGTGGCACATCCTGCCGGCCGAGGACTGCCTGGCTCTGCTGGACAACAGCCGCCCGGGTGGGCTGTCCACCGAGGAGGCGGCGCGACGCCGCCAGGACGGCGCGGTGTCGATGCAGGCGACCGCGCCCAGCCTCGTCCGGGCGTTCGCGGCCGAACTGGCCAACCCGCTCACCCCCGTCCTCCTCGGCGGCGCCGCGCTGTCGGCCGCGACCGGTTCCGTGCTGGACGCCGGTCTGGTGCTCAGCGTCGCGATCGGCTCGGCGTTCGCCGGCGCGGTCCAGCAGATACGGGCGGACCGGGCACTCGCCCGACTGTTCGCCGTCTCGGCGGTTCCGGCCCGGGNGCTGCGGGNCGGCGAGGAGACCAAGCTGCCGGCGGACGACCTGGTCCCGGGCGACATCATCATGGTCGGGGCCGGGGATGTCGTCCCCGCGGACTGCCGGCTCCTGTCGACGACGGGGCTCGACGTCGACGAGTCGTCGCTGACCGGCGAGTCCATGCCGGTCACGAAATCGCCCGGACCGGTGGCAGCCGCCAACCTGGCAGACCGCTCCTCGATGATCTACGAAGGAACGACCGTCGCCGGCGGGCGGGGCGCCGGCGTGGTGGTGGCCNCCGGCNCGGCCNCCGNGGNGGGGCGCAGCATGGCCGCGACCGCCGGTCCCGCCCGGCTCAGCGGCGTCGAGGCGCGACTGTCCACAATCACCGATCTCACCATTCCGGTGGCGCTCGCCGCCGCCGGGGCACTGTTGGCCTCCGGGTTGATCCGTGGCCTGCCGATCCGGGACACGCTCAGCGCCGGGGTGGCGCTCGCCGTCGCGGCGGTGCCCGAAGGGCTGCCCTTCCTCGCGACCGCCGCCCAGCTTTCCGCCGCCCGACGGCTCTCGGCACGGGGCGCGCTGGTACGCAACCCCCGCACCATCGAGACCCTCGGCCGGGTGGACGTGCTGGGTTTCGACAAGACCGGAACGCTCACCGAGGGCAGGATCCGCCTGCACGCCGTCTCGGACGGCACGCACACCGCCGCGGTGACCGAGTTCGGAGCGACGCATCGGCGGGTGCTGGCCGCCGGGCTACGCGCCACGCCGCGCGGCAAAGGAAAGAAGAAGTTGCCGCATCCGACCGATCGCGCGGTGCAGAAGGGAGCGGCCGCGGCGGCGGTGACCCGCGAGTACGGTCTCGCCGTGTGGTCGCCGACGGCCTCGCTTCCCTTCGAGCCGGGCCGCGGCTACCACGCGGCAGTGGGGGATGCCGGCACGACCACGGTGCTGAGCGTCAAAGGGGCGCCCGAGGTGCTGCTGCCACGGTGCGCCCGCATCCGGACCGCCGACGGAACGGCACCGCTGAACGACCGCCGGCGGGCGAGGCTCATCCAGGAGCACAGCCGGCTCGCGGGCGCGGGCTACCGCGTCCTCGCGGTGGCCGATCGCGACCTGGGGTCCGCGCCCCGACCGGCGGACGAGGAACTCACCGATGACAGCGTGGCCGAGTTGGCCTTCCTCGGCTTCCTCGTCCTGTCCGACCCGGTCCGGACCACGGCCGGGGCGTCGCTGGAGGCGCTGCGCGCCGCGGGCGTGCAGGTGCTGATGATGACCGGAGACCATCCGGCCACCGCCAGGACGATCGCCACCGAACTGGGAGTGCTCACCGACGACCAGATCATGCTGACGGGTGTCGAGCTCGAAGCCATGGACGACGAGGCCCTGGACGCGGTCCTGCCCAGGGTGGCCGTGATCGCCCGGAGCACTCCGCTGCATAAGGTGCGGGTCGTGGAGGCCTACCAGCGGCTGGGCAAGACGGTGGCGATGACCGGCGACGGCGCCAACGACGCGCCCGCCATCCGGCTCGCCGACGTCGGCCTCGCGCTGGGCCGGCGTGGCACGCCGGCGGCCCGGGCCGCCGCCGACGTGATCGTGACGGACGACCAGCTGAACACGATCATCGACGTGCTCGTCGAGGGCCGTTCGATGTGGGCCTCGGTCCGCCAGGCCCTGGGCATCTTCGTGGGCGGGAACCTCGGCGAGATCGCGTTCACTCTCCTCGGCTCCATGGCCACCGGGCGGTCGCCACTGTCCGCGCGGCAACTGCTGCTCGTCAACCTGCTCACCGATCTCGCCCCGGCCCTGGCCGTCGCGCTGCGCGAGCCGGATCCGGAGGCGACCGGACAGCTCCTCAGCGAGGGCCCGGAGCGCTCCCTCGGTACCGCCCTGAACCGGGAGATCGCGGTGCGGGCGGTCGCCACGACCCTCGCCGCCACGGGTGCCTGGATCATCGCCCGCCTCACCGGGCGCCGACGGCACGCGAACACGGTCGGCCTCGCCGCGCTCGTCGGCTCGCAACTGGGCCAGACGCTGCTCGTCGGCGGCCGCAGCCGGACGGTCCTGCTGAGCATCGCCGCCTCGGCGGTCGTCCTGGCCGCCATCGTGCAGATGCCAGGCGTCAGCCAGTTCTTCGGTTGCACCCCGCTCGGTCCGGCGGGCTGGTCGATCGCGATCGGCGCGTCGCTGGCGGGGACGTTGCTCTCCTTCCTCCTCCAAGCCTCCGCCGGGCTGCAGTCCGCCGCAGGACACCTTTGGGTACGTGCGAGGTGAGTTGCGAGGTGAGTGGGGTAGGTGCCCGCACAGAAGCGGCCATGATATCGCGATTGAGGAATCTGATATTGAACCTGTGAGGTGACGCCGGTGGCCGACATCCTCGTACGTGACGTGCCGACGCGGTTCTCCCCAAGCTCGACGCTGCCTCCGCCCGAGCCGGAATCTCGCGTGTCGAGTATCCGCGCCGCACGCTTGCCGCCGCAGCCGGCCATCACCGGGCCCCGAGCGTCCCCGATCCGCTGATCGCAGCGACAGCGGAAGCCGCCGGCCTCGGTCGCTCCACTCGACCTGACCGCGTTCCTGGCGGGGATTGGAGAGCTGGGGCGGCCCTGGGCGCCAACGCATACTCGACCGTTACGTGATGGTACAGTCGCAACCGTGCGGGATGTGGCTACTTCGCCGCAGATAGCCGCGATCGACCCGCATCGACGCGTGTTCGCGCTGGCGAACGGGACCCGTCCGCGGATCCCAGCGGCAGCCTGCTCGTGTTCGTCCAGGTTAGCGACCTGCGCCACTCTGCCGAGGAGCGTCCAAGCAGTGACGGCAAAGCAGAACCTGGCCATCGCCTGTGCCGACCATCTGCTAGGCGGAAGTCCGCGTACCCACCTGCCCCACCTGCCCCAGCTCGCCGGCCGCGGCGCACTGGTCACCGGTGCCTCCAGCGGGATCGGGCGCGCCGTCGCCCTTCGGTTGGCGCGGGCCGGCGCATTTGTCATCGCGACCGGTCGCGATGAGGAGGTGCTGGCGAGGATGGTCAAGGAGGCCGACGAGGTCGGTCTGACCATCCATCACCAGGCTGCGGACATCACCGATCCCGCGGACCGCGGCTGTCTGGTCGACATGGTCCGTGATCAGCCCACGGACCTGAAGATCCTGGTGCACTCGGCAGGGGCCTACCACCGCGGCGCGATCGCCGACGCCCCACTGACCGACCTTGACGAACAGCTGGACATCANTGTACGCGCGCCCTATGTGCTCACCCAGATGCTGATTCCGGACCTCGTCCGGACCGGTGGCGACGTGGTGTTCATCAACTCCACCCAGGGCTTGTCCGCCGGCGCCGGCGTCGGCCAGTACGCCGCGGCCAAGCACGCCCTGCGGGCGATCGCCGACAGCCTGCGGGCGGAGGTCTCGGCTGCCGGGGTGCGGGTGTGCACGGTCTTCCCGGGCCGCACGGCGACCCCCATGCAGCAAAAAATCTTCCAGGCCGAGGGGCGGGCGTGGAATGCCGACCTGCTCATCGCGCCCGACGACATCGCCGACGTCGTGACCGGGGCAGTGGCACTTCCCGACCGCGCGAGTATCACCGAGATCGTGAT
Source organism: Frankia sp. Allo2 (assembly GCF_000733325.1). NCBI lineage: Bacteria > Bacillati > Actinomycetota > Actinomycetes > Frankiales > Frankiaceae > Frankia > Frankia sp. Allo2. Next base: position 152 of record NZ_JPHT01000030.1, on the reverse strand, counting down.
ACGCCCCACCTATGGACCCGGACCAGTGGACTCGTTCGTAGCTCGTCCGCAGACGGGCTAGACCTCACAACGCTGTGCGGCGACTGCCGCCCAGGTCCCAGGTTCGCCCGCTACAGATCTTGAATGGTCGGGGTCTGTTTGATCACATCCGG